>CALWLH010000013.1 GCA_944381475.1 uncultured Lachnospiraceae bacterium
GGGAAGGTAAAGTACAGGTCCCAAATAAATTATTCTTAGTTCACGGTTTTTTAATTTGTTGAACATGAAACAAACACATTTTTCCGGTACGATAGTACCATAAGAAGCAAGAAACAAGATCGCCCGCCGGTACAGGCGGCGTCCTATTAAAACAGCTACCCATTTTTGGTTTACATACATTTCCTCTCTACTGCCGCCCATCTTCGGATGGGCGGCAACTCTTTTGTGCGATAAGCCCATCAAGCGGCCGCCATGCTTGCAAGGGCGGACATTTGATGGACAAGTACAGCGAGCAGCGTTGCTGCGAGCTGTGCGACATCGCAAATCGAGTAGGGGGTTCTTTTTCCCTACTCGATTTCTGATTTTATTTCACCATGAAATCTAGGGGTTGTAAAATTATATAGAGTGTGATAATATATTTCCAAACCAAAGGTTCGGATTCTGAAAAAATTCCCGGATCAGAGGTTTGCAGTATGCCTTGTGGGCAAAACACCTATAAATTCATATCTTTGGGAGGAATTACATATGACTTACGAAGAATTGGTTGCAAGCATACAGAAAACCTATGCGAAGGCGGATGCAAAGAGTATCCCGGAGCATGTGGCTATTCAGGTGAATGTTACGGGAGAAGGAGAGGGCGCATTTTACATTGAGGTGGCGGATGGCCAGGTACATGTGGAGCCCTACGAGTATTATGATCGGGACGCCATCATCTCCACATCTGCGGAGAACATTCTGGACATTGTTTTAAAGAAGGGCAGTGTAGCTTCCATGATGGCCGCAGGCCAGGCGGCGGTTTACGGAAACGTGGATAAGACCATGCTGCTGGATGAGATTAAGCTGAAGCCTGCCCGAAGGACGTCCACAAAAAAGAAGGCTGCGGCTGAAGCGGAGGATACAGAAATGCCCGCTGTGAAAAAGCGTTCCAGTGCAAAGAAGGAAGCCGGAGCGGAGCAAAAGAAAACTGCCACAAAGGCCAGCGAGGTGAAGGCGGCCACCGGAAAGACAAAGAGGGCGACAAAGACAGCAAAGAAGGGTTAACTGAAGGGCCAGTCATCCAAACGGGAGAGACTGGCCTTTGAAGGAATTAAAAAAGAAATCAAATGTCGGAGCAAACGGCATAATGATAAATTTATATTATTGAGAGGGATTGTATGATGAATTACAAGAAAGCAGCTGCAGCCATGGCTATTCTTTGCATGGGCGCTACAACCGCCTGCTCCAGCTCCAATGAGGGCAAGACCTACACGGATTATATGCAGGGACTTTTGGATGCCCGTTTTAAGGCCAAGTTTGCCACGTACATGAGGATGACCGAGTCCACCGAGGACGAGGCCCAGGAAATGTATGATGATGTGATGTTATATCTGGTGGATGGAATTTACGAATACTATCAGATTGAAGAGGATTGTCTGACTGCAGAGCTGGAGGATGGTTATCAGGATCTGGCGGCGGCTCTTTATGCCAAGGCGGATTACACGGTGAATGACGCCACAAAGGATGGAGATGACTATTATGTGGTTGTGGATGTAAAACCTATGGATTTCTTTGACATCAGCTACGATGAAGCGGCGGAGTATGCGGAGAATTATGGCTCGGATATTTCGGACGAGGAATACGACTCCTACACCGATGACGACTGGGATAAATGGGAACAGGATTATGCGGAAGGAATGCTGGAAATTTTAAATTCCTACGTATCCAAGATTTCCTACGGAGAGGTGATCTCTATGGATAACAAGATCGTTGTGGAGGATGATGTTTACGGCTTCGAGGACGAGGATATCTTCAAGATTGACGACTATGTGTTGGGTCTGACAGAGGAGGAATAGGCATAGCCTATAAAAAGCAATTAATCTACATACCCCTTGATTCGGCCAGGGTGATCCGGGCTGCGGGGTTTCTACTGAATTACTCTATAAAGAAGAAGGGTGGATGTCCTTGCAGGCACCACCCTCTTTGTGCGATAAGCCCATCAAGCGGCCGCCATGCTTGCATGAGCGGACATTTGATGGGCAAGTACAGCGAGCATCTTTGATGCGAGCTGTGCGACATCGCAAATCGAGTAGGGGGTTCTTTTCCCCTACTCGATTATTTAGCTTCAGCTCTGACAGTCGGCGCTGCACTCACAGCTCTGGTCGCAGTCCTGCCCCCGGCTGGAGGCGCATTCACGGTTCTGGTCGCGATTCTGCCCCTGGCTGGAAGCGCATTCACGGTTCTGACCACAGTTCTGTCCCCGATTGCAGTTTTGCCCCCGGCTGCGGCTGTGCTGCCCACGGTCATCGCTGCAGCCGCAGCGGCAGCTCTGCTGGGAAGTACAGTCGCCGCCCTCTTCCAGCATCCTTTGCATCTGTTCAACCGCGCTCTTTTGGGCGGTGATGATATTTTCCAGTATGGGGATCAGCTGGGAACAGAGGGAGAAGCGCAGGGCGTTTTCACTCATGGCCACAGCTCCCAGGTGATGGGGAATCATCTCCCGAAGAAAATTCTCATTGATATCATTCACGCATTTGACATTTTGCATTTCATCATACATGCGGCTGAGAATCCGGTTCATTTCCTCCTGACAGTGGATGAGATCCTCCCGGCAGTTGGTATGCATACCGCAGGGGCCGGCTATCCGGCGCAGGGCCGCGATTCCCTGGGTCTGCTGCTGGATGATGGATTCAGCCAGACATTGCAGCTTGATATCCGTGGTATAACGAAGAATGTTTTTGGTCATGGCAATGGCGGCCTGATGATGGGGGATCATCTGGCTGATAAAGTTTCGGGAAATACTGTTTGTCATTCTGACGTGCTCGATCTGGCGGATCATATTGTTTAATATGCGTTCAAAATCCCGCAGATAGGTCTGTGTAACATTGCTGAAACACTCGTACTGGTTCATGGAGAACTCCTGATAGCCTTTTTGCTATTATATGCGCCATATCCTTTTAAGGTTGACAACGGAAACAGAAATCAAAATTTACTGTACAGCTTAAGGCATTTTATGTTAAAATACCATGGCTTACAGATTTCGGGAAATTGAAATGAGCGGAAAAAGAACACTTTTCAGGGAGGCAAACCATGAAGGATATGAAGGACGTGCTGGAGCAGGCGGCGGCTGCAAATGAATTAAGCCGGCTCTTTGGTGAGATTTATGACAGCAGCATCGAGACCCTAAAGGCGGATTTTCCCCAGCAGGCGGCGGAGGAGACAGGGACGGATTTTTCCCCGGAGCTGGAAAAGCTTTTTTATGAGACCCTGGACGAGGAGCTGAGGCTGGTGGGGGCGCTTGGGGAGCAGGAGGCAAAGACTCCGGAGAAGGAGGAAGATTGGCTGAGATTCGGCATTCTGCTTTCCGGCATTATTTCTAACCAAAACGGGCATTGGCTGGACTGCCTGGATGTGGAGCTGCACAACACCCAGGGTGAGCGGGCTGTAAAGAAAATTCTGAACAGGGAATGGTGCCTAGACGATGGACAGGAGCTGCTGAAGTGGGTACAGCGGATGCTGGAAGGAGATTATGCCAAGCGCTTTGCCCGTTACAGCGCAGCAGAATCGGAGCAAGACCTTTTTGAGGAGGACATGGATCAGGAGGACCGCTTCTCCGAGGGCCGCGCATGGCGTTTTGCCAGGCATTACAGGGAACGCTTTGCGCCGGACTTTTTTGCCGGATGGGATGCAGGCCGAGGGGCCATGCTTCTCCGCTGGGGGGCGTACCTGGGCTGGATTACCAGGAAGGAAGCGGATGATGGGCTGATAGCCCTTGCAAAGGATACTGCCGGGAAGCTTCACAGCTGGCGGGAATTTGGACAGTCCTATCTGGCAGGAGCCATGCTGTTCAAGCTCATCTGCGGGGAAATGGATGGGGCGGCATATCTGGAGGAGATTTCCGGCTCCATCCAGGAGCTGCTTCGGGGAAAACCGGAGGAAGGCGTCGGCCAGTGGAGGGCCTTTGCCTGGCCCAGGATATAGGTTTGTGGGCAGCAAATTTCACTAAGCTAAAGTTTTAAACAGATAGCGTATTGAAATATTTCCAAAATTTGGTATAATCAAAACGGTTCACAGCAAGGAGCAGGAACCAAAAGGGAGGAAGCTCCGTATGATGTAATGGCTGAGGATATTCAGGAGCATAAAATGGGCTGAAATCCGCGGCGTCATGGGGGCAAATGGATTGAACCCCGGATCAAAAACAAAAAGCGAGAGGGACGGAAGATGTATATTACATGTTTGGATTTGGAAGGCGTGCTGGTACCGGAAATCTGGATTGCATTTGCCGAGGCAAGCGGCATCCCAGAGTTAAAGAAAACCACAAGGGATGAGCCGGATTATGAGAAGCTGATGAACTGGAGAATAGGCGTGCTGAAGGAGCATGGGCTGGGGTTGAAGGAGATCCAGGAAACCATCGCTAAGATTGACCCGCTTCCCGGGGCAAAGGAATTTCTGGATGAGCTGAGAAGCCTTTCACAGGTGATTATCATCAGCGACACCTTTGAGCAGTTTGCAGGGCCTCTTATGAAAAAGCTGGGCTGGCCCACCATCTTCTGCAATACGCTGGTTGTGGAGGAAAGCGGTGAGATCACCGGGTTTAGGATGCGTATAGAAGATTCTAAATTTGCCACAGTGAAGGCGCTGCAGTCCATCGGCTATGAAACCATCGCCAGCGGTGACAGCTACAATGACCTGGGCATGATTAAGGCCAGCAAGGCAGGGTTTCTGTTTAAGAGCACGGATCAGATCAAGAGGGAGAATCCTGGGATTCCTGCATATGAGACCTATGAGGAGCTCCTGGCCGCCATCAAGGCCTGCTTTTAATCTTTGCGGTGGTTGGGCTTTTTCTGTTTAATCTCGTACATTCTCTGGTCGGATTCCTTTAGGGCCTGCTCGAAATCAAACGCTTCTGCCCGCCCCATGGATACGCCGATGCTTGCGGATACGGCAAATGATTTACCAGAGTGCCGGTTGATATTATTCAGATATTCTTCAATATAATCCTTTAAAACCTGCGGGGCATGGATGTCAGAGGTTGCGGCGCACACCACCAGCTCGTCACCTCCGAAGCGTCCGCAGATTTTTGTGTTAAAGGGAAGCTGTTTTGCGGCATCAGAAACAGATATGATGGCAAAATCTCCATCCTCGTGGCCAAATTGGTCATTGATGTATTTCAGCCTGTCCAGGTCCACGGTGGCTACCGCTATGTAGTCCTGCTCCGCTGCGTGTTCCTTGATAAGGGGCAGGGCGTTGTAAAAGCCTTTTCTGTTTAAAAGGCCCGTCATAAAGTCCCTTTCGGACATCTTCTCCACGCTCTCGGCAGTGAATCTCAGATAGCTCATCAGCCGGTGATTGCCGATGGCGTTGTTCAGGAAGGTTACCCGCTGGAGTATCCTGCAGTAATAATCCGCATCCATTTCATAACAGAAGCATACATAGCCCATGGGTATTCCCAAAAAGCTCAGAGCAGAGAAGATAAATGGATTTTCCCGTGCAAGAAGCTCCGTCATATGGGGCAGGATGTCCCTTCTTGGAAGAGTCAGGGGATAGGCGCTCGCTTCCGGAAAGGACATGCTTAGAACCTGCATCACTTCGTCAAAGAGCGCCTGGCGGGTGCTGTGAGTGGGGTTTACCGAGCTGTCAAAGCAGTCCCTATTCAGAAGGATGCAGGCGTTGTCAAAGTCAAAATCCTTTGTAAGGGATGAAAAGGAAAGAAGTGATTCTGCGGCAATGATGCGCTCAGAAATTTCATGGAGGGTACGCTCGTCATCCTGGTATTTGTAAAACCTGTCCTGTGTAACCTGAAGCCGCTCCCCTACATTGATGGAGGGAGCTTCATTTTTACAGCCGCAGGAGCGGTATACTGCTATGGAATAATCGATGTCGTAGGAGCTGTCACAGACATGCCCCTGAAAAATATCCTCAATGACGTTTAGTATGTTGTCCGCGGCCAGGGAAAGATCGCATTTGCAGGTGGTGATGGGCGGATTGTAGTTTATGGCGCTGTCAGTGCCGTCAAAGCCTGTAACATAAACATCCTCGGGAATAGAAAAACCATATTTCACCAGCTCTCTGCACACCGTCACAGCCATGGAATCATTGGCGCAGATGATTGCCTGGGGAATATGGCCGGATTCCACTATTTTTTTCACCGCATCCTGGGTGGGACCCCACCAGTAATCCCCGTAGAAAAGTCTGTCGGGTCTGAAGGCGATATGGTTGTCTGCCAAAACCCTCTTATAAACATTGATTCTCTGCTCCGAATCCCGTTCGCCCCTTAATCCTGCGATAAAGCAGGTGTCCGTTGCTCCGTGGTATTCCACCACATGTCTGAGAACCTGTTCAAAGCCCCTTTCGTAGTTAAACATAAAGCTTGTGCAGCCCTGCCGCTTGGCCCCGATGGATATAACGGGAATATGATGTGAAAGAGCGGCCTCCACGGCGCGATTGATGGCGGTCTTTTCCTGAAACGCCTCGTCAAAGATAATGACCGCATCAAGGACGTCATAGTCCATCAGCTGAAACACACTCTGATCCCCATCCTCTAGTTTTGTTTTCCAGTACAGATCCGAGCAGGTGTGATATATAAAAAGTCTGAAGCCGCAGCGAATAACTGCCTGATTCAAGGCTTTAATAAATTCCAGATGTCTCTCATCCCCTGCCCTTGAGATGCACAGAGCGATTATTTTATATCCACTAAGCACAGGTGGCTCCTTTCTATATACCGTAATAGACTCATTTTACCATAATACTCTTTTGAAAGCAATTGAAATATCTGGTTTTTCATCCCTTCAGCGGCTGTTGCCAGGGCATTTTTCAAACTTTAAAAATAGATTTAAATTGACGGATTTTTAAAAACATGCTAAGATGTATCGAAAAAAATACATGGCTCTGAACCCTGCTGTCAGACCCGTGATTTTCATCGTAAATAAGAATGGAAGGATGAATTCAATGTATAATCCACAGCTGGATACATTTCTCTGTGTGGCCGAATCCGGCAGCTTTAATAAGGCGGCGGAAAAGCTCTATATTTCTCCCGCTGCGGTGATCAAGCAGATTAACCTTCTGGAGGAAAGTCTGGGACTTCAGCTTTTTGTCCGGACGCACCGGGGGCTGCAGCTGACCCGGGCCGGAAAATCCCTCTATCAGGATTCAAAATATATCATTCAGTATTGCAGAGATTCTGTCGCAAGGGCAAAAAAAGCCATGGAGGATGGCGCCAATGTGATCCGCATCGGCACCTCCCCCATGACCCCTGCCCAGGTGCTGGTGGATCTCTGGCCGAAGCTTCAGGAGTATTGTCCCGGTATCAAATTTCAGCTGGTGCCCTTTGAAAATACCCCGGAGAATGCCAGAGAAATCCTGGGGAATCTGGGGCAGAATATTGATGTGGTGGCGGGGATTTTCGATGAGACCATGCTGAACCTGCGCCAGTGCGCGGGCCTTGAGATTTCCAGGGAACCCATCTGCTGCGCCGTATCCATCCATCACCGGCTGGCAAAAAAGGAAAGCCTGACGGTACAGGACCTGTACGGGGAGGAACTGATGCTTATGCGCAGGAATTGGAGCCGCTATGTGGATTTTTTGCGGGATGATCTGGTGAACAATCATCCCCAGATTCAGATTGTGGATTTTGATTTTTATGATGTGGAGGCCTTTAACCAGTGCGAGAACAATAACCGTATTCTGATGGCGGTGGACAATTGGCACTATGTTCATCCTCTGCTGAAAATTCTGCCCGTGGACTGGGACTATACCATTCCCTTTGGGCTCTTACATTCTCCCAATCCATCCTTGACCGTTCTGCAGTTTCTGAGAGCGGTGGAGAAGATCTCTAAAAATCAGAATAGCGACAAAAGGAGCATTTGAATGATGGACATCAAGCATAATCAGGAACAGCTTATTCACGCTGAAGGACGGGCCGGCTTGACAGAGCAGTTTGCGTTTAGGGATATCCGGCCGGAGGAGGAGGATCAGGCGGCGCTGATCGAACAAATCTGCTTTCCGCCCAACGAGGCCTGCTCGGAGCGCATGATGAAGGAGCGGGCGGCTGCGGCGCCGGATATGTTTCTGGTGGCGGTGGACAGGGAAACGGGAAGGCTGGCGGGATTTTTTAACGGAATAGCCACCAATGAGCCGGCTTTTCGGGATGCCTTTTTCACGGATGCAGGACTTCATAATCCTGGGGGAGAAAACGTGATGCTTCTGGGCCTGGACGTGCTGCCCCAGTACCGGGGCCGGGGCCTTGCCAGGGAGATTGTGTCCCGATATGCGGACAGGGAGAGAAGGAAGGGAAGGAAAAAGCTGATCTTGACCTGTCTGGAGGACAAGGTCGCCATGTACGAAAAAATGGGTTTTCAGAACAAGGGGATAGCCAACTCCACCTGGGGCGGGGAAGAGTGGTATGAGATGGAGCTTCTGTTATAGAGCGGATTCGGGGCGGAGCCAACTGTGAAGAGGGCGGCCGCCAAACCATTTTTATACTGCGCCGGGCTGCGCAGACGCTGAAGGCTGTACGGAGAGAGATGAAATAAAAAAGAAAAACAAAAATGAATTTTCCAAAAAAGAAAATAAAATAAAGAAAAAGCTGGAAAATTTCTTAGAATTTGAAGAAGTAAAAAAGGGTGTTGACAATAAAAAATCCCCCCTTTATACTGTTTCGTGTTCAGAAGAAATTCACAATTGCCTTTGAAGAACGTGACTTCCTTTCTGAAACGGCTCTGAAATGGAGGGTAATGTATGGATAATATTGTAATCACCATTGCCAGAGGCTTTGGAAGCGGAGGAAAGGAAATCGGCCAGAAGCTGGGTGCTGCTCTGGGAATACCCTGCTATGAAGAGGAAATCCCCAAGATGGCTTCCGACTACAGCGGCATCAATGAGGCATTATTTGTGAAAAATGATGAGAAATTAAACGGCAGCTACCTGTTCAACCTGATGATGAAGCTGAAGTTTTCATCCACCATTGAGGATCCCAACAACAAGGATTTTATATCCAATGATAATCTGTACAACATTCAGGCGGATATCATTAAAAAGCTGGCGTCCGAAAGATCCTGCATCATCATCGGAAAGTGCGCAAACCACCTTCTGCGGGACAGGGACAATGTGCTGAGCGTCTATGTGGAGGCCACCAGAGCCGAATGCTTAAAGTCCGTGACGGCCAAGTATCAGGTTTCCGAGGAGGAAGCCCACAAAATGATCAAAAAAACCGATAAGTACCGGGCTGATTATTATGCATATTATACAGGGGGAGATTACTGGACAAATCCCACATCCTATGATATAGTATTGAACAGCGGCAGGCTGGGGAGAGACAAATGTGTGGAGATTATCCAGAAGGTCCTGGAGGTCAAGTTTGGCTCGGAGCTTCCTGTTCCCAAAAATAAAACAAATAAAACAGTTGAATAATATGAACTGACAAGGAGGTCATTACGATAGGTAATGGCCTCCTTTTTTAGTTGATTCGACCGCCGCCCGCTGGCTTCCAGAAGGCTGCGTTGAATGATAAAAAGAGATTTGGAGGTAGGATTATGAAAAAGAAAATCGTGAAGAGAGCGGCATGTACGTTTCTTGCGGCAGCCATCAGCTGCGTGCCCGTGGGCTGTTCCAACGAGTCCGAGAGCGATGAGGTAAAGGTAGGGCTTTTGCACTCCCTGACAGGCTCCATGGCCATCAGCGAGGTTTCCGTAAGAGATGCAGAGCTGCTGGCCATCGAGGAGATTAACGCGGCCGGCGGTGTTCTTGGAAAGCAGATTGTGGCGGTGCAGGAGGACGGCGCTTCCGATCCCTCCACCTTTGCCACAAAGGCGGAGAAGCTCATCGACAGCGACGAGGTGGTGACGGTCTTTGGATGCTGGACCTCCGCCAGCAGAAAGGCCGTAAAGCAGATCTTTGAGGATTATGACAACCTCCTTTGGTATCCGGTTCAGTACGAGGGGATGGAGGCGTCCTCCAACATCATGTACATGGGCGCGGCTCCAAACCAGCAGATTGTTCCCGCCATTGAGTATCTGATTGACCAAGGCTACGAGAATTTCTTCCTGCTGGGGTCGGACTATGTATTCCCCAGAACAGCCAACATGATCATCACCGCACAGCTTGAAGCGGCAGGCTGCAACGTTGTAGGTGAGGAGTATGCGGCTATGGACCAGACGGAATTTTCCGCCATCATCTCTAAGATCGAGGAGGCGCAGCCGGACGTGATCATCAACACCTTAAATGGTACTGGAAACGTTTCCTTCTTCAAGCAGATGGATGAGAGAAACATCACAGCGGACGACATTATGACCATGTCCTTCTCCATCGCAGAGGAGGAGGTTGCAGCCATCGGCGCTGATATCCTTCAGGGACACATGGTTTCCTGGAACTACTACCAGACCACCGAGACCGAGGAGAACACGAAGTTTGTTGAGGCCTATAAGGCAAAGTTTGGCGAGGATCGTGTGACAAGCGACCCGGCGGAGGCGGCGTACATAGCGGTTTATATGTGGGCGGCAGCCTGCGAGAAGGCGGGCAGCTTTGATGTGGACGCGGTAAAGGAGGCGGCAGCAGGCTTATCCTTTGAGGCGCCGGAGGGCACCGTCACCATCAACGGCGAGAATCAGCATCTTGCAAAGACTGTCCGCATCGGCCAGATCTCTGAGGACGGTCTGATCTATGAGATTTACGCAACAGACGCTCCGGTTGAGCCGGATCCCTACCTGACCACCTATCAGTGGGCAGTGGATGCGGGCATCCAGCCTTTGGAGTAATTGCAATATAGAAAGCGAAGGCTTTGAATAGCAGCAGAGCGAGGGTGCTTGCACGCTCGCTCTATGTTTGGAAGAGAGAAAGAGGTAACGATGAATGAGATTATTATGACCTTATTTAATGGATTAAGCGCCAGCTCCATCATCCTGCTTACCTCCCTGGGTCTTGCCATCACCTTTGGCCTGATGCGGGTGATCAACATGGCCCACGGTGAGTTTATCATGGTGGGAGCATATACGACTTATATGATCCATAATATTTTTGCGGCATATCTGCCATCTGAAATTTTTGATCTGTACTACATACTTGCGATACCGGCAGCTTTTGCAATTACATTTCTTCTTGGCATTCTTCTGGAAAAGTTTGTTATTTCAAAGCTTTACGGACGTGAGATTGACAGTCTCCTAGCCACATGGGGCATCAGCCTGATCTTCCAGCAGGCTGCCCGCTCCATCTTCGGTTCCCAGGGCGTGCTGGTGCAAAGCCCCTCGTTTCTTAGCGGCGGCCTGTCCCTCGGATCCGTGGTGATCTCCTATAACCGTCTGTTTATACTGGCGCTGGTTGGCGTCTGCCTGTTTCTGGTATGGTTCATCATGTACCGTTCCAACTTCGGCGCCCAGATGAGGGCCACCATGCAGAACCGGGCCATGGCCCAGTGTCTGGGCATCAACTCCCGAAAGGTGGACAGCATCACCTTTGGCATCGGCTCGGGACTGGCGGGTATCGCGGGCTGCTCCGTTGCCCTCCTGGGTTCTGTGGATTCCACACTGGGACAGAATTACATTGTCAATTCCTTTATGTCCGTTGTACTTGGAGGAGTGGGGAAGCTCCTTGGAACCTTTATCAGCTCCAACATCATCGGCTTTTCCAGCATTTTCGTGGAAAACTACACATCTTCCTCCATTGCCAAGGCAATCGTTCTGGTTATCGTCATCATCTTCCTGCAGAAGAGGCCCCAGGGGCTGTTTGTAATCAGAAGCAGGGCGCTGGACGAATGATGAGATGCCGTTTCTGTTAGAGAGTGAATGGAGGTTTGGATATGAAAAAAGCGGTTAAAGACCCTAAAAATATTACCTTCGCCCTGATTGCAGTCATTTTGGTCTGCATGCCCCTTCTTTATACGGCGGGGCTGCTGAAAAGCACCATGGTAATCTTTTTGGGAAAATGTATTGCCTTTGCCATTGTTGCCATTGGTCTGGATATTATATGGGGCTATACGGGGATCCTAAGCCTTGGACACGGGCTGTATTTTGCGCTGGGCGCCTACGGTATGGGCATGTATCTGAAAATGCAGGCCACCGGCGGGAGAATCACGGACTTTATGCAGGTGGGCGGTTTGACAAAGCTCCCGGCCATCTGGAAGCCGTTCCTGTCCCTGCCCGCCAGCATTCTGATGATCATTCTTGTGCCTGCTCTGCTGGCTGGAGTCATCGGTTACTTTTCCTTTAAGAACCGTATTAAGGGCGTGTACTTTTCCATCATCACCCAGGCCCTGACCTGGGCGGCTTATTCCCTGTTTATCGCCCTGTCTCCCTACACCAACGGAAACGTGGGTATCACAGAGATCCAGTCCCTGGTGGGAAGCGTCAAGGGAAAAGCCAATGGGGGAAACCTGATGGTGCTGTTCTACGCGGCCCTGGTGCTTCTGGTGCTGATTTATGCCCTTTCCTGTTTTCTGCTGTCCACAAAGCTGGGAAAAATTCTCATTGCCATCCAGGACGGTGAGAACAGAACCTATTTCTCCGGCTACTGTGTCAGCAGGTATAAAAATTTTGTTTACATTCTTTCCGCCGTCTTTGCGGCTATTGCGGGAGCCGTGTTTGTGAACTTCAACGGCTCCATCACCCCCACACAGATGACCATCTCCTATTCCGTTACCATGGTGATCTGGGTGGCTGTGGGCGGAAGAGGAACCCTGGTGGGGGCTGTCATCGGCGCGTTTCTCATCAATCTCTGCGAGTACAATTTAAGCTCCGGAAGCCTGGTGGAGATCTGGCAGTATGTGATCGGTATCCTGTTTACCCTGACGGTGCTGTTCTTTAAGAGCGGTATCGTGGGCGTGATTTCTGAGAAGGCGGCGGCGCTGCGCAGGAAAAAGAAGATGAAGGAGGCGGAGGCGTAAATGAACGAGAATGTGCTTGAGATCAAGAATGTATCCGTGGTTTTCGACGGCTTCCGTGCCCTGACAGAGGTTTCCGTCAATGTGAAGCGGAACACCATCCATTTTTTCATCGGCCCCAATGGGGCGGGCAAGACCACGCTTCTTGATATTATCTGCGGTAAAACTAAAAAAACCTACGGCAAGGTGGCCTTTTTTTCAAAGGATGACCAGGAATATGTTCTGACGGATATGAAGGAATATAAAATCGTGGGCGTGGGTGTGGGACGAAAGTTCCAGGTGCCTTCGGTATTCAAGAATCTCAGTGTCTTTGACAATATGGAGCTGTCTCTAAAGGGCAACAAGGGGGTATGGGCCTCCATCACCCACAGGCCCACCAGGGAGGAGCTTGACTCCATCAATGAGACTCTGGAGCTGGTGGGGCTGGCTGACAGAAAGGATGTGCTGGCGGGGGCCTTAGCCCACGGCGAGAAGCAGTGGCTGGAGATCGCCATGCAGCTGGTGCAGAAGCCGGATCTCATCATGCTGGATGAGCCCGCCGCAGGGATGGGCAAGCCGGAGACCTTTAAGACGGGAGATATTTTAAAGAGCATCAAGGACCGCTGCACCATCATCGTGGTGGAGCATGACATGGACTTTGTGAAGCAGGTGGCGGACACCGTGACTGTACTCCATGAGGGAAGGGTTCTGATGGAGGGCAGCATCGACGATGTGCTGGCGGATGAGACCGTCAAGAGCGTATATCTGGGCAGAGGTGGTGAACGAGATGCTTAAAATTCAGGGATTGGAAACCTATTACGGGGAAAGCCGGGTGATTAACGGCCTGGATCTTTCCGTGAATAAGAAGGATATTGTCTGTCTGATCGGCAGGAACGGCGTGGGAAAGAGCACCACCCTAAAGAGCATCATGGGTTTGGTAAAAACGCCGAAGGGAAGTATTATGCTTGACGGTCAGGAAATCATCAGGATGAAAACCTATGACCGGGTAAAGCTGGGCATCGGCTATGTGCCCCAGGGCCGGGATATCTTTCCCCAGATGACGGTACAGGAAAACCTGGAGCTGGGCCTTCAGCCCTTAGGAGGCAAGGGAAAGATACCGGAATATATCGGGGATCTCTTTCCGGTGCTGGCAAAGTTTTCCAAAAGAAAGGGCGGCGACCTGTCCGGGGGCCAGCAGCAGCAGCTCGCCATTGCCAGGGCCCTGGTGGCGGAGCCAAAGATTTTGATTCTGGATGAGCCCACGGAAGGTATTCAGCCCTCCATTATCGAGGACATCGGCAATGCCATCAAGAAGATCAACCAGTGGAAGGGATTGACCATCCTGATTGTTGAACAATATCTTGACTTTGTCCTGAAAATATCGGATTATATATATATGATGGAAAAGGGCAATATCGTCTTGGAGGGAAAAACCTCGGAGCTCAGCGCGGAAGAGGTGCAGAAGAAGATGACGGAGTAAGTAAAATGAAAGGATGCGCACGCAAAGATTCTTTGGGTGCGTCAATCTTTTTGAAAGGAAGGGAAAATTTATGAAGTTGACACCGAAGGAGCAGGAAAAGCTCATGCTTCACATGGCAGGGGAGCTGGCGGCAAAGCGTAAGGCCCGGGGGCTGAAGCTGAATTATGTGGAGGCTGTGGCCTATATCAGCGCAGAGCTTCTGGAGCTGGCCAGGGATGGAAAAGAGGTTTCGGAGCTGATGCATCTTGGAACCAAGATTTTGGGCAGGGACGATGTGATGGAGGGAGTAGCGGATATGGTACAGGAGGTGCAGATTGAAGCCACCTTTCCCGACGGAACAAAGCTGGTTACCGTTCACAACCCCATTCAGTAAAGGAAAAGAGGAAGAACATGAAAATCGGTGAAGTGATTACAAAGCAGGGCGATATCATCTTAAATGAGGGCAGAAAAACCCTTCAGCTGACAGTTGCAAATGTGGGGGACAGACCCATCCAGGTGGGCTCCCATTTTCATTTCTTTGAGGTAAACAGGCTGTTAAAATTTGACAGGATGGCAGCCTTTGGCTACAGACTGGACATCCCCTCGGGCAATTCCGTGCGTTTTGAGCCGGGAGAGGAGAGAGAGGTGAACCTGGTGGAGATCGGCGGCAGAAAATGTATTTACGGCCTGAATGATCTCACCAGGGCCGTTGTCAGTGAGGAGACAAAGGCGGCGGCATGTCTGGAGGCCTCAAAAAAGGGATTTCTGTAGAAACCGAGAGGGAGGGAAACAATGAGCTTTAAAATCAGCAGGGAAAAATACAGCGCCATGTACGGCCCCACTACAGGGGATCGGATTCGTCTTGCGGACACGAATTTATTGATCGAGGTGGAGAAGGATTATACCACCTACGGCGAGGAGTCCAAGTTCGGAGGGGGCAAAACCCTCCGGGACGGCATGGGCCAGTCGGTGCGCACAACAAGCAGCGACGGGGATCCGGATCTGGTGATCACCAACTGCGTGGTTCTGGACTACACGGGTATCTACAAGGCGGATATCGGCGTCAAGGACGGCAAAATCGCCGGAATAGGGAAGGCGGGAAACCCGGATGTGTCTGACGGCGTGACGCCGGGCATGACCGTGGGAGCCTCCACCGAGGCCCTGGCAGGGGAGGGACTGATCCTCACCGCAGGGGGGATCGATACCCATATCCATTTTATCTGTCCCCAGCAGGTGGAGTGCGCCCTTTACAGCGGCATCACCACCATGATCGGCGGCGGTACAGGGCCCGCGGACGGAACCAACGCCACCACCTGTACCCCCGGCCCCTGGAATCTGGCGCAGATGTTAAAGGCGGCGGAGGAATATCCCGTGAATCTGGGCTTTTTGGGAAAGGGCAACTGCAGCGATGAGGCGCCCCTGGCGGAGCAGGTGAAGGCCGGCGCCATGGGCTTAAAGATTCACGAGGACTGGGGCTCCACCCCGGCAGTTATCGATCACTGTCTGAATGTGGCGGATAAATATGATGTGCAGGTATCCATCCACACGGATACCCTCAACGAAGGCGGCTGCGTGGAGGACACCATCGCTGCCATCGGCGGACGGACCATCCACACCTACCATACCGAGGGCGCCGGCGGCGGTCATGCCCCGGATATCATCAAGGCAGCCTCCGAGCCGAATATTCTGCCCTCCTCCACCAACCCCACCATGCCCTTTACGGTCAATACCCTGGACGAGCATCTGGATATGCTGATGGTGTGCCATCACCTGGACAATCGGATTCCGGAGGATGTGGCCTTTGCGGATTCGAGAATCCGCCCGGAAACCATTGCTGCGGAGGATGTGCTCCAGGATATGGGGGTGTTCAGCATGATGAGCTCCGATTCCCAGGCCATGGGCCGTGTGGGGGAGGTCATCACCAGAACCTGGCAGACCGCCCACAAGATGAAGGAGGAACGGGGGCCTCTCCCGGAGGATTCGGCAGAAAACGACAATTTCCGGGTAAAGCGCTATGTGGCCAAATATACCATCAATCCCGCCATCACCCACGGCGTGTCCAGATATGTGGGCTCCGTGGAGGTTGGAAAAATGGCGGATCTGGTGCTGTGGAATCCCGCCTTTTTCGGCGTCAAGCCGGATATGATTATCAAGGGAGGCAAGATTATCGCCTCCAAGATGGGGGACGCCAACGCCTCCATACCCACCACCCAGCCGGTGATGTACCGGCCCATGTTTGCAGCCCACGGCAGAGCGAAGTACACATCCTGCATCACCTTTGTGTCAAAGGCGGCCTATGAGGAGGGGATTAAGGAACGGCTTGGACTTCAGAGGCTGGTGCTTCCGGTGGAAAACTGCAGAAATATCGGCAAGAAGGATATGAAGCTTAACGATGCCGCGCCGAAAATTACCGTGGACCCGGAGACCTACAAGGTGACGGCGGACGGGGAGGCGCTCACCAGCAAGCCCGCAAAGAAGCTTCCCCTGACGCAGCTTTATAATCTGTTCTAGGGAGGCGCAGGAAGGGATTTTCCCCTGTTTCGAGGAATGTATAATTAAGAAATAAAGAGGTTCAACATGTTTTGTGATCAGATTTTAGGGAATATCAGGGAGGAGCGTTTTCGCGGCCTCCAGGTGGACTATGTGGATTTTGAGTGGCACGAGGTGTTTAAAAAGCTCCACAGGAAAGTGACCCATGCCGGGGAGGAGATCGGGATTCGCCTGGAAAACGAGGTGCTGAAAACCGGCATGAAGGAGGGGGACGTGCTCTATGCGGACGCTGAAAAGGCCGTGGCGGTGAATATCCTGCCCTGCGAGGCCATTGTGGCGGACATCGCCCCGGGGCATATCCGTTCAAAGGTGAAGGCGGTCTATGAGATCGGCAATAAACACGCCACTCTGTTTTACGGAGAGACGGAGGATCAGCTGCTCACTCCCTATAATGCGCCCACCCTGGAGCTCTTAAACAAGATTCACGGTGTCACCGCCCGCAGGGAGGTGGTGAAGTTTGACTTTGACAAGGCCATCTCCTCCTCCATCAACAATCATTCCCATTAGGAGGGGGTGAGAGCTTGGCGGATCAAATGGATTCAAGAAAAAGACTTTTGCTGCTCCAGATCACGGATTCTGTTTTCCCCATAGGGGGATATTCCCACTCCTACGGGCTGGAAACCTATATTCAGCAGGGGCTGGTGGCAGGAGACGCCCAGGCGGAGGCGTATATCCGGGACTACATCCGGGGCAGCTTTTGCCACAACGAGCTGCTGGCGGTGCGCTTTGCCTATGAAGCGGCAAAAAAAGAGGATTTTGATAGATTAAGGGATCTGGAAAACAGGATCGGGGCGTCAAAAAGTCCTATGGAAACCCGGACAGCGGGACAGAAGCTGGCGGCTCGGTTTATAAAGACCGCAGGGACGTTTACAGGAGCCGGAGCCCAGGGGGTTTTTGAGCGGTATGGAGCGGGGAAGCAGACCCATACCTATACCGTGGCCTACGGGGTGTTCTGCGCCTGTGCGGATATTGATATGAAGGAGGCGCTGCTATCCTTTGGCTACAGCCAGGTCAGCGCCCTGCTTACCAACTGCGTCAAGTCCATTCCTCTAAGCCAGCTTTCCGGACAAAAGATCCTGAATCGTCTTCTGGAGGATATCTCGGAGGCGGTACGGCTGATTCCAGAGCTTTCGGAGGAGCAGTTCCTGTTGTCCTACCCGGGATTGGATCTGCGGTGTATGCAGCATGAGGATTTGTATTCCAGGCTTTATATGTCTTAGCAGATTTGAGCTGCTCTGGGGCGCTGGGCGCCAGCCGGAGCGCGGCATCCAGGAATGGAATGATTAAGAAAAGAGGTACGAGTATGTCATATGTAAAGATCGGCGTGGCCGGGCCGGTGGGCTCCGGGAAAACAGCCCTGATAGAGACCCTTACGAGGGCGCTTTCTGGTGATTACAGCATCGGCGTGATCACGAATGACATCTATACAAAGGAGGACGCAGAATTTCTCTGTAAAAACAGCGTCATTGACAGGGAGCGGATCATCGGCGTGGAGACGGGAGGCTGTCCCCACACCGCCATCCGGGAGGATGCGTCCATGAATCTGGAGGCGGTGGAGGAGCTGATCAGCCGTTTTCCGGACATCCAGCTGGTGTTCATCGAGAGCGGCGGGGACAATCTCTCCGCAACCTTCAGCCCGGAGCTGGTGGATGCCACCATCTTTGTCATTGATGTGGCGGAGGGGGACAAGATTCCCAGAAAGGGCGGGCCGGGCATTACCCGTTCGGATCTGCTGGTGATAAACAAGATTGATCTGGCTCCCTATGTGGGCGCGGATCTGTCCGTCATGGAGCGGGATTCAAAAAAAATGCGGGGAGAAAGGCCCTTTATCTTTACAAATATACGGAGCAAGGATGGGGTGGATGACATCATTCATTGGATAAAAAAGAATGTAATGCTGGAGGGGCTGTGATGGGAGAAGGGTTATGAGGGAAAACCAGTACGGAAAAAAATCCGTTGTTCAGATTCGGGCTGCCTGCGGGGAGGACAGAACCTATCCGGCGGATGTATATTTTACGGCCCCCTTTAAGATTATGAAGCCCTTCTATGAGGCAGGCCCTGTGATGCAGCTGATGCTGATCAGCGTTTCAGCAGGCATTATGGCCGGGGATACCCAGGAAATACAGATCCATGTGGAGCAGGGCGCCAGCCTTGAAATCCGTTCCCAGTCCTATGAAAAAATTCACAGGATGGATGAGGGGTATGCCAGCCGTTATACCAGAATAAATCTGGAGGAGGGCGCATATTTATATTATAACCCGCTGCCAGTGATACCCTTTGGCGATTCAGAGTTTGTCAGCGATACCTCCATTGCGCTGGCGGATGAAACCAGCGTGCTGGAGTACAAGGAGATCCTCTCCTGCGGCCGGGCCGCCAGGGGGGAACGCTTCCAGTACAGGAGATATCAGAACAGGCTGCAAATCCGGCTGGGAAAAGATCTCGTTTACTACGATCACTGCGTGTTTGAGCCCTCCTCCATGAACATGGAAGGGTATGGCCTGTTTGAGGGTTTTACCCATATGGGAACCTATCTGGTCTATGACAGGAACAATGCCGGACTTCTGGAGAGCATAAAAAGCATGATCGCTGATCAAAACTGGAATGCAGGAGCCACCAGAAATGAGCATGGGCTGGTGGTGGTAAAAATGCTGGGGAAAAGCGGGCAGGAGCTTGAACAGATGATGGAAGTCATGCGGAGCAGCCCAGAGCGGCCAGCCAGATAAAAAATACTTGAAAAAACGAGGAAAAAAAGATAATTTTCTTGAAAATATCCGCTAAAACGGAAAAATACACACAAAACGACGGTTTGATCCAAATTTGTAAAAATGTATTGACACAGCGGTTGCGTTGATATAAAATGTGACCTGTCAATTAAATTGAAGCGGACGAAGGCGTTATTCCATGGTTGGAATAGCGCCTTCTTTGTTTTAAAAAGCGCTTAAGAGGGAGGAGAAAAAGTGAGTCAGGAAAAAGCAGTGATGTTTGACGGAAAGACGCTGGTGAAGCTGATCGTCCCCATGGTGATCGAGCAGCTTCTCTCGGTAGCCGTAGGTATGGCGGATATGATCATGGTTCCGGGCGAAGCGGCAGTGAGCGGTATCTCCCTGGTAAACCAGATTAACGTCCTTCTCATCATGGTCTTTGCAGCCATGGCTTCCGGAGGAAGCGTGGTGGTGGCGCAGTTTATAGGAAGCGGGGATAAGGAGAAGGCCTGCAAGGGCGCCGACCAGCAGATGATGATCTGTATCCTGCTGTCAGCCGTCATCATGGTATTTGCTCTTATTTTTAACCGATCCATTCTTACACTGATATATGGACAGGTGGAAGAAGAGGTTATGGAAAATGCGGTTACATACTTCTACATCATCGCCCTGTCCTTTCCATTTCTTGCCATCTACAATGCGGGTTCCGCATTATTCCGGGTTATGGGCAACTCCCACATCTCCATGCTCATGTCCATTATAATGAATGTTATCAACATCATAGGAAACTATGTGCTGGTTTATATCTTTCACATGGGAGTAAGCGGTGTGGCTTACCCCACGCTGGTATCCCGCTTTGTGGCAGCCATCGTGCTCCTGGCGCTTATCAGAAACGCAAAGCTTCCGGTACATGTGGATAAATATCTTCGCTTTGGCTGGGACAGCGGGATGCTGAAAAACATCATGCGGATCGGCATTCCCCAGAGTCTGGAAAACAGTATGTTTCAGGTGGGAAAGCTTCTGACCCAAAGCCTGATTTCCAGCTTTGGCACGGCAGCCATCGCAGCGAACGCCTGCGCCAGCACAGTTGAGACGCTGGCAGATATCCCCGGCTCCGCCATGGGCCTGGCCTTGGTTACCATCGTGGGGCAGTGCGTGGGCGCAGGGGAGTATAAACAGGCAAAGCAGTACACGAAGAAGCTTATCGGCATCACCTACATATTTATGATCGTCCTTAATACCGTGCTTTTCTTCCTGGCCGGAACAATAGCCGGGTGGTATGGCCTTTCGGAGGAGGGCACCCGCTATGCTATAGAGCTGATCTCCTACCACAGCGTCTGCTGTATGCTGATCTGGCCCCTGGCCTTCACCCTTGCAAGCGCTCTCCGCAGCGCCGGGGATGCAAGGTTTACCATGATCAGCAGCGTCGTCTCCATGTGGGTGTTCAGAGTGGTGCTGGCTTACTTTATAGCATCTCAGGTAAGCATCGGCGGTTTTAGGGTGGGCTTGAACCTGGGAGTCCTCGGCGTCTGGATCGCCATGACCATCGACTGGGCTGTCAGATCCATTCTGAATGTGCTTCGCTTTAAGGGCGGCAAGTGGCAGACCAAGTCGCTGATTAAGAGAGAAGAGGGCGCGGTAGTCGCCTGAAAATGAAGGAGGAGTCGGAAATGAAGATCGGAGTTGTTAAGCAGGGGAGTCTTGGAAAGAAGTTTGACAGGGAGTATGACGACGCATACTTTGACAGGCTTTGGAAGGAATGCCTGACCGATAAGCTTTCGCCGGAGGATGAGGTGGTGTGGTTCGATCACGGGGCCTTAAGGGATTTTGACAATGCAGCGGCGGATTTTGACGCCATCATCGGCGCCTGGATCCTGGACGATATGCTAAACGATGAACTTCTCACAAAGCACCCGAAGCTGAAATATGTGTCCACCCTTTCCCACGGCTTTGGGCGAATCGACCCGGAGGTCTGCAAAAAGCACGGCCTCACGGTGACAAATACCATATACGGGGATGTGACCATCGCCCAGTACGCCATGGCGCTGCTGATGGATATCTGCCACAGCATCGGGGTAAACGATGATTACTACAGAAATAAGAAGTGGCTGCCGGAAAACAAGGGGAAGAGGGTCTTATCCCTGACGCCCCAGATTGAGCTCTATGAAAAGACCATGGGTATTATCGGCCTTGGAAATATCGGCTACTGGATGGCTAAGATGGCCGCAGGCTTTGGAATGAAGGTGATTGCCTACAGCAGGCATAAGAAGGAAGGGGAAAAATACGATTTTATAGAGCAGGTCAGCCTGGATGAGCTCCTTAAAAGAAGCGATGTGATTTCCATTCACTGTCCCCTTACTGACAGCACCAGAAATCTGATTGATGAAAGCGCCTTTGAGAAGATGAAGGACGGGGTGATTCTCATCAACACCGCCAGAGGCGCCATCATCGACGAGGATGCGCTGGTAAAGGCCCTTAGAAACGGCAAGGTTTTTGCCGCGGGACTGGATGTGGTGGCAGGGGAACCCTTAAGCGCGCCCTGCCAGCTCATGAGCTGTCCCAACACAAGGCTGACGGAGCATATCGCCTGGCTGCCGGTGGAGTCCAGAATCAGGAGCGTACGCATCGCTTGTGAGAATTTCTTCAACTGGAAAGAGGGACGCCCCACCAGTGTTGTCAGCGGCTGAGGGCTTGCGCCCGGCATCATGCGACTATGGAAACCGGCGTTCCGGTTGACATATAAAAAAACAATTGAAAGCAGGAGGAGAAAGAAATGGAAGTAAAGAAGTTGTTGTGCAGCACCCTGAGAGAGAAGCCTGAGACCATGCGCGCCAGCAGAAAAATGGGCAATATTGATATCAACAAGCTGATCCGCATGGGCTTAAATGAAAATGCTTTCGGCACATCCCCCAAGGCGATTGCAGCGATGCAGGAGATGGCGGCAAAGGGCAATACCTATCAGGACTGGATGCAGACGGATCTAAAGTCCGCCATCGCGGAGCACTACGGCGTGGGCTTTGAGAACATTGTGACCGGCCCCGGCTCCAGCTCCGTGACAGATGCCCTGGGCGTGGCTTTCCTGGAGCCTGGAGATGAGGTGCTTTTATGTATGCCCACCTTCCCCGCCATTATCGATACCGCGCAGAACAATGGCGCAAAGCCGGTGATCATCCCCACCAAGGAGGATCTGACCTACGACCTGGATGGGCTTCTGGCAAACATCAACGAGCATACCAAGATGGTTTATATCTGCAACCCCAACAATCCCATCGGCACCTATGTGGGGATCGACGCCCTGACGGCGTTTGCGAAGAAGTGTCCCGACCATGTAATACAGGTTTACGACGAGGCTTACATCGAGTTTGCCGAGGCGGAGGACTGCAAGGAGATGGTGGAGGTGATGAAGGAGCTGAAGGAGAAGCCCATTGTCCTGTTAAAGACCTTCTCCAAGTTTTATGGTATGGCCGGTATCCGGGCGGGATATATTTTAGCTCAGCCGGAGCTGATCGAGTGGCTGTCCAAGTGCGGCACACAGTTCGCCCTGTCCAAGGTATCCCAGGCCGGCGCTGCCGCCGCCATGAGGGATAAGGAGCACGGGGAATATGTGAAGAGGGAGAATGCAAGGTCCAGAGCATACCTCACGGAAGAGCTTAAAAAGCTTGGCTGCAAGGTTTATCCCTCTCAGACAAACTTCATCTTCTTTGACCCTCATGTGGATCCCCAGGAAGTATCCATGAAGATGATGGAGCGGGGCATCATGATTTCTGCCCAGGCCGGGGCAAACAGAGTCACCGTCCATAGGATGGAGATGTGCCAGCTGTTTATCCGGTATTTGACAGAGATTCTGGAGGAAATGAGAAAATAACACTCCTGCATGGAAGGAAAGAAAGGTGGGATGGGAATGAATAATTACGTGATCACCATCGCGAGAGGCTTCGGCTCCGGCGGAAAAGCGTTGGGAATGCGTCTGGCGGAGGAGCTGGGGATTGCTTGCTATGAAAACAGAATTCTGGCTTTGGCGTCCAAAATGACAGGAAAAGAAACGGCGGAACTGATTGAGATCGATGAGAAGCTGAGAAAAGGTTCCCTGCACTCCTTGCTTAGAAAAATTCCCGGCAGGACGGAGCCTGCGGCAGTGGAAAAGAAGTTTGAGTCTGACGAGGAGATTTTCCGGTGCCAGTGCGACATCATCCGCCATCTGGCCAGAACGGAATCCTGCATTATAATCGGCAAATGCGCGGACTATGTCCTGCGGGATTTCGGCAATGTTGTGAGCCTTTACATAGAGGCCCCTAGAAGATATTGCCTGAAAAGAGTTACCCAGCGAATGCATGTGGATGAGGATGAGGCCGCGAAGCTGATTGAAAAGACGGACAAATACCGGGCGGACTATTATAAGTACTACACAAACGGCAATTACTGGACCAATCCTGTCAACTATGACATGACCTTCAACATGGAACGGGTGGGTGAGGACCGGTGCGTCGCCCTGATCAAGGAATATCTGAAAATTCGATTTGGCGAGGATGTGATCAAGCAGGAGAAGGCGGATAACCCCAGCCTGTATACCTTTGCGGAGAATGAGGAGTAGGGAGGGATAAGCATGATTAAATATTGTTTGACACGAATTGGCATGGCTGCGGCCACAATCCTGGTGATTATTATTATCCTCTTTTTCCTGCTTCAGCTTATGCCCGGCTCCCCCTTTAACAACGAGCGGTTAAGCGACGAGCAGAAGCTTGTTCTGGAGCAGAAATACGGGCTGGATAAGTCCATGCCGGAGCAGATCCTGATCTATGTGAAGAATATGCTGACGGGGGATTTCGGTGTTTCCTACAACATCCAGCCCAATTACCCCGTGGCCAGTATGCTGGCCACAAGACTTGCCACCAGTATCCGTATTGGGCTCCAGGCCTTTGTCATCGGGGTGATTTTGGGATTGATTCTGGGCATCATATCCGCGCTGCACCATAATGGATTTCTGGATACGGGCACCACGATCTTTTCCATGATTGGCTCCAGTATTCCCTCCCATGTGGTTGCCCTGGGCTTTCTGTTCTTCTTTGCATTCAGGCTGGGATGGTTCCCCCTTACATATGATTCCAACACACCCTTTGCATCCTCCATCCTGCCCACCCTGGCGCTGGCCATCTCCCCCATGGCCACCACGGCCAGATTTACCAGAAATGAGATGATCGAGGTGATGAGCTCCGAGTACATCCTTCTGGCTGAGACAAAGGGGATAGGGAGACTGAAGGTGATCGTGGTTCACGGATTAAAAAATACCCTGGTTCCTCTGATCACCACCATGGCGCCCCTGCTGATGGGGCTGCTCACCGGCAGCACCGTGTGTGAGCAGATCTTCTCCATTCCCGGTATCGGCGCCTTGTTTATCAAGGCCATCCAGTCCAATGACTATAATATTGTCATCACCCTGGCTTTCATCTACAGTGCAATGTACATCGTCATTGTACTGGTGATCGATATCCTTTACGGCATCATCGATCCCAGAATTCGCTTGTCAGGAGGTAAAGCTGGGAAGTAAACTTCCAAAGCTCCCATAATGACGCAGCATGTGCGTCGGAAAGAGGTAAAATAATGGATAATCCGAGATATGCTTTAGTAGGAAACAGCGGTATATATAAGGAAGATTCCTTCAGCTCCATCCCCTCCTGGAAGGAAACCCTCATCATATTCTGTAAGAATAAGGGTGCGGTAATTGGTCTTTTATTTGTGCTGATCCTGGTGTTCTTTGCTGTGGCCGGGCCAAATATGAACGAATATGCCTATGATTATATACAGATGGACCGCCAAAATCTTCCTCCCAGGATTCCCGGGCTTGAAAAGCTGGGCATCTTCGACGGCACCATGAACGGCATCGACATGTATGCGCTGAAGGGCTGCAAGGATGAGTATTACTGGTTTGGAACCGACGCCCTTGGAAGGGATCTGTTTACCAGATTTTGCCAGGGCACCAAGATTTCCCTGATCGTCGCGGTGGTCAGCGCGGCATTGAATCTGGTGATCGGCGTTACCTATGGCCTGATCTCCGGCTACTACGGCGGAAAGATCGATTTCATCATGCAGCGGATCATCGAGATCATCAATGGTATTCCCAGCCTGGTGGTGGTATCCCTCCTGGTGGTGGTGATGAGTCCGGGGCTAATGTCCATCATCGTGGCCATGGCCATCTCCGGATGGATCGGCATGAGCAGGCTGGTTCGGGCCAATACCCTCCGCTTAAAGGAAAGCGAGCATATCATGGCCTCCCGAACCCTTGGAACAAAAATCTGGGTGATCTTATTCAGGGAGATTTTTCCCAACCTGTTAAGCTCCGTCATCGTTATGGCCATGATGTCCGTTCCCGGCGCCATCTTTATGGAGTCCTTCCTCTCCTTCGTGGGACTTGGGATTCCAGCTCCCCAGGCGTCCCTGGGAAGTCTCATCAGCGACGGCTACAATCACATGCTGATGTATCCCTATCAGCTGGCTATCCCGGCGGTGTTTTTCGGTATCCTGATGATTTCCCTGAACCTTGTGGGCGATGGTTTAAGGGACGCCCTTGACCCCAAGCAGAAACAGGCATAGGAGGATGCGCTATGGAAGATTTAAAGGAAAAAGAGGTTGTGCTGGATGTAAAGAACGTGTCCATTTCTTTTAAGACCAACGTGGGTATGCTCAATGCCATCCGCGGGGTCAATTTTACCCTCCACAAGGGAGAAACCGTCGCCATCGTGGGAGAATCCGGAAGCGGAAAATCCGTTACGGTGAAAGCGGTTATGGGCATCAAAAGCTCCAATGAGAAAATCAACTCCGGAGAAATCCTGTATACCTACGAGGAAAACGGGGAAAAAACCACGGTGGATCTGCTCAGCTTTTCCAGGAAGGACATTCAGGAAAAGTATAACGGAAAGCATATCGCCATGGTTTTCCAGGACCCAATGACAGCCCTAAACCCTCTGCTCACCATCGGCTACCAGCTGACGGAGGGCATGATGAAGCACCTGAAGATGGATAAGAAGGCTGCCTGGGCCAGAGGGGAGGAGCTCTTAGCCGAGGTGGGCATTCCAAACCCGCAGCTCACCATGAAGAGCTATCCCCATCAGCTCTCCGGCGGCATGAGACAGCGTGTGGTGATCGCCATCGCCATCTCCTGCAATCCGGATATCCTGATCTGCGACGAGCCCACCACGGCCCTGGATGTGACCATTCAGGCAAAAATCCTGGAGCTGATCCAGGATATGCAGAAAAAGCGGAATATTTCTGTAATCTATATCACCCATGACCTGGGGGTGGTGGCCAAGGTGGCGGATTATGTGGCTGTCATGTATGCGGGCAAGATTGTGGAGCGGGGCACCGCCTATGAGGTGTACTTTGAACCCAGGCACCCCTACACCTGGGGATTGCTCTTAGCCATGCCGGACTTAAACACCACGGAGGAGCGGCTGTATGCCATTCCCGGCACGCCCCCCAATCTTTTAAAGAAGATCGTGGGAGACGCCTTTGCTCCCAGAAATGCCTTTGCATTAAATATCGACTTCGAGGAGGAGCCTCCGGTATTTCAGGTCAGTGAAAGCCATGAGGTCAGCTCCTGGCTGGAGCATCCCAATGCGCCCAGGGTGGAAATGCCGGATGCCCTTAAGCGGCGTATCGCCCGTATGACCGGCGCGGCAAATCAGAAAGGGGGAGCTGCCAATGAGTGAAAAAGAAAGAAACCTGCCTCTTCTGGAGGTTCGGGGACTGAAGCAGTATTTTGAGATAGACGGAAAGCACACGGTGAAGGCGGTGGACGACGTAAGCTTTACCGTGGAGAAGGGAACCACCTTCGGGCTGGTGGGAGAATCCGGAAGCGGAAAGTCCACCATCGGCCGCTCCATCATCCGCCTGTATAACCCCACTGCCGGGGAAATCTTTCTTGACGGCAAGGAGGTTTCCGGCAGGATGACGGCGGATAAGAAGCGCTATCTCACCACAAAGATGCAGATGATCTTCCAGGATCCCATGACCAGCTTAAATCCCAGAAAAAAGGTGATTGACATTGTGGCGGAGGGTCTGGATGCAAACCACCTGTATAAGACCAAGAAGGAGCGGGAGGAGATGGTTTACGACATGCTGGAGCGCGTGGGACTAAACCATGAGCAGGCAAACCGCTATCCCCACATGTTTTCCGGCGGTCAGAGACAGCGTATCGGTATCGCCAGGGCTATGATCATGAAGCCGGAGCTCATCATCGCCGACGAGTGCATCAGCGCCCTGGATGTGTCCATCCAGGCTCAGGTGGTAAACATCATGAAGGATCTCCAGAAGGAGGAGGGACTGACCTATGTGTTTATCGCCCATGACCTGGCCATGGTGAAGTATATTTCCGACTATATCGGCGTTATACACCTGGGACATTTTGTGGAGATGGGGAAAAAGGAGGAGATTTTTAATCATCCTGTACACCCCTACACCAGGTCCCTGCTGTCGGCCATCCCTGACCCTAATCCGCTGACAGAGCCCACCCGCAAGTCCGCAACCTATGACAAAAATGCAGAAGGCGTCGACTACACAAAGGGAAAGAAAAACTTCCTGACCGAAACCCATATGGTATTGGCCACGGAGGAAGAGCTGGCTAGATGGAACGCCTGAAATTTAGGCTTATCCAAATAAAAAAAGGAGAGCAAAATTATGAAAAAAGATTACATCAAAAGGTCGTTATCCATTTTACTGGCCGCAGGCATGGCCCTTGGCATGTCCGGGTGTACCAGTCAGAACTCCCAGACAGGAACAACCCAGAGCGGCGGCATAAGCACCAGCGGTCAGACCGGCGGCAGCTCCTCCGGAGATACCATCGATCTGCACTATGCCCTGACGGAGGAGCTGAATTCCTTAGACCCCAACTACAACTATTCCGCCACAAGCATGGGCATGATTACCAACACCAACGAGGGTCTTTACAAGTATCTGCCGGACGGCACCATTGGGCCGGGCCTGGCTTCCGAAATTGATATCAGCGAGGACGGC
Organism: uncultured Lachnospiraceae bacterium; assembly: GCA_944381475.1. GTDB lineage: Bacteria > Bacillota > Clostridia > Lachnospirales > Lachnospiraceae > UBA4292. The sequence goes on from CALWLH010000013.1 coordinate 28,541, forward strand.
TGCACCTACACCTTTACCATCCGGGACGACGCGTACTGGTCCAACGGGGACCCGGTGACAGCCAATGATTTTTATTACAGCTGGCGAAGACTGGCGGACCCGGATAACGGCTGTACCTACGCCTATATGCTCATCACCGCAGGCGTAAAGAATGCCATGGAGGTGATTTACGGGGACGGTGATCTGGACGATCTCGGCATCAGCGCCCCGGACGACAAGACCTTTATCGTGGAGCTGGACGCTCCCAGATCCTATTTTGCAGAGATCCTGGCCTCCGGAAGCTATATGATGCCCGTGAACCAGAAGTTCTGCGAGGAGTGCGGGGATCAGTTCATGCTGGATATGGAGCACTCCATCTACTGCGGTCCCTATGTGATGAGCGAGTGGGAGGTGGGCGGCACCACCTACACCATGGTGAAAAATGAGAATTATTACGATGCGGAAAGCGTAACCGCTGATTCTATTCACTATACCCTGCTGGTGGATGCCCAGGCCAAGATCCTGGCATGGGAGAACGGAGAGCTGGATCAGGTACAGCTCACCGGCGATTATATCTCCATGTATGCAGACGACCCGGCCCTGGTACAGCGGGCGTATGCGGGAATGTTTTTTATCTCCTTTAACACCGAGGATGCGTATCTGTCAAACAGGAATCTCAGACTGGCCATCAGCACCGCCATCGACAAGCAGCCCATTGTGGACAATATCCTCTGTGACGGCTCCAATGCGGCGGACTACATTATTCCCGCAAACTTTGCAAGGGATTCCGAGGGAACCTATTTCCGCGACAATATTGGAAATCCCACCTACAACAGCTACGATCTGACCAAGGCCGCAGCGTACTGGGAGGCGGCAAAGTCAGAGCTGGGCGTTGAGAGCATCACCCTGGAGCTTCTATACAACGAGGACACCTCCCTGGCGTCTGTGGCAGCCTATATTCAGTCCCAGCTCCAGACCAACCTGCCGGGAATCACGGTAACCCTTCGCTGCACCACCTACAACCAGAGACTGACGGATATGGGCAATGGCAGCTATCAGATGGGCATCACCCGCTGGTATGCGGATTATCAGGACGCCGCCACCTTCCTTGACATGTGGATTGAGGATTCCAACTTAAACTACGGCAGCTGGTATGATGAGGAATACAATGCGATGTATGCCCAGACCGTGGGAGAGCTGGCCATGGATGAGGACGCCAGAATAGCTGTGCAGGGGGAGATGGAGAAAATCTTCCTGGAGGATGGGGCGGTATGCCCCCTGTACCAGGTATCCTACATGTATCTGGAGAATCCGGACTATACATTTGTCACCACACCGGGGGGCTATACGCTGAACAGATATGTTTCTAAGACAAATCAGGAATAGCCTTCTCAAGGAGCATCCGCCGTATATTGGGGCGGATGCTCCTGTGTAACTGACAAAACAAAAAAGGCATATTGGACCTTAAACCGGGGCTGTCTGCGCAATAAACAGTATATCAGCCCTCAAAGTCCGTCATATACTGCTTACATGACCGAAAAAAATAACAGGAGGCGATGGATGATGTATTCCTATGTAGACATGCACTGCGATACGCTGCTCAGAAGTCTGAGGGAAGGAAGCGGCACAATCTATGATGGAAAGGGGATGCAGAGCATTCTTCAGATGAAGGAGGCCGGACAGCTTTGTCAGTTCTTTGCAGTGTTCTTTCCGCCGCGGGACGCGGCGGCGGAGGATCCCCAGTTTATTCTTCCGCCGGATGAGGAATTTTTCCATATGCTGGTACAGAATTTGAAGGCGGAGGTAAATGCCCATGGGGATCTGATCGGGATGGCCTACAATCACGCGGATATTATGAAAAATCAGAAGGATGGAAAAATGTCCGCTGTGCTGACCGTGGAGGACGGACGAATGGTGGAGGGCAGGATGGAGACCCTGGTACATATGTATGAGGAAGGCGTGCGGGCCATCTCCCTGACCTGGAACGGCGCAAACTGCTTTGGCTTTCCAAACTCCAGGGAAAAGGAGATCATGGAGGCAGGTCTTACGCCCTTTGGGAAGGAGGCGCTGGGGATGATGAACGACTTAGGGATATTGATAGATGTGTCCCATCTGTCAGACGGGGGGTTTTTCGATGTGGCAGCCCTCAGCAAAAAGCCCTTTGCGGCCACCCATTCCAGCTGTCGGGCGCTGACCCCCCACCCCAGGAACCTGACGGACGAGATGATCAGGCTTCTGGCAGAAAAGGGCGGGGTGGCAGGGGTAAACTTCGGGCCGGAATTTGTCAGCCCGGATACCACCGGCAGGGACAGCCGGGCGGAGGATCTGGCAAGGCATGTGCTCCACTTTATTGACGTGGGGGGCGAGGACTGCGTGGGTCTTGGAACAGACTTTGACGGCGTGGGGGGAAATCTGGAAATCAGTTGCCCCGCCCAGATGACTCTGCTCTTCGACCTGCTGGAGAAAAAGGGACTTTCCGAGAGACAGATCGAGAAGGTGGCCAGCGGCAATGTTTTGAGGCTTATTCAGGATGTACTAAAATAAAAGCGGCTAAACTATAGGAAAATCTATTGACAATCTATGGAAATTGTTGTATTCTCCCTTACGATAAAAAGTTTGAAAATCAAAGCAATTATGCCGCAGGCGGCTGCGATTTCAAACTCCTCCGTAAGGGAGTTCTTTGGTATCGGGGCATAAGGAGCCTTTGGACAAAGTATTCATTAAATTATTGAAAGGATGGAAAAAATTATGTTGGAGAAGTTGATCAGCATCATCGAGGAGCAGTTAAACGTGGAGGGCATGGAGATCACCGAGAGCACCAGCTTCAAGGAGGATATGGACGCGGATTCCTTAGATCTGTTTGACCTGGCCATGGCTATTGAGGAGGAGTTTGGCATCGAGATTCCTTCCGAGGATCTTGGAAACATCACAACCGTGGGCTCCGTTGTGGAATACTTAAAGTCAAAGGGTATTGAGGAATAAGATGAAAACCAGAGTTACCGAAATATTAGGAACCGAATACCCCATTATCCAGGGCGGTATGGCATGGGTTGCGGAGCATCATTTGGCTGCGGCTGTGTCCAATGCGGGCGGTCTTGGAATCATCGGTGCGGCGTCTGCACCGGCGGAGGTAGTCCGGGAGGAAATCAGAAAGTGCAAGGAGCTGACGGACAAGCCCTTCGGCGTGAACATCATGCTCTTAAACCCCAATGCGGAGGAAGTGGCCCGCATTGTTGTGGAGGAGGGTGTGAAGGTGGTTACCACCGGCGCCGGCGACCCGGCAAAGTTCATGCCCATGTGGAAGGAAGCCGGTGTGAAGGTGTTCCCGGTGGTTGCCAGCGTGGCTCTGGCAAAGCTCATGGAGCGGGCCGGCGCCGACGGCATCATCGCCGAGGGCATGGAAAGCGGCGGACATATCGGCCATACCACCACCTTCGCCCTGGTACCCCAGGTGGTTGATGCGGTGCATGTTCCCGTGGTTGCGGCCGGGGGCATCGCAGACGGCAGAGGCTTTGCCGCCGCCTTTATGCTTGGCGCAGAGGCAGTGCAGATGGGAACCCGCTTTGTGGCTGCAAAGGAGTCCATTGTGCACCCGAACTTTAAGGAGAAGATCTTTAAGGCAAAGGATATCGATTCCACTGTCACAGGCATGAGCACGGGACATCCGGTGCGGTGCCTGAGAAATAAGATGTCCAAGGAATATCTGCGGCTTGAGAAAGAGGGGGCGGATTTCATGGAGCTGGAGAAGCTGACCCTTGGCTCCCTCAGAAAGGCGGTTATCGACGGCGATGTGTCAAACGGTACGCTGATGGCCGGTCAGATCGCAGGACTGGTAAAGAAGGAGATGTCCTGCAGGGAGATTATTGAGGAAATTATGGGCCAGGCAGAGACGCTGCTTGGCGAAAAGAGGTAATCATGGGTAAGGTTGCATTTGTGTTCCCCGGTCAGGGGGCGCAGGTTCCCGGTATGGGAAAGGATTTTTATGAAGAATACCCCGTGGCAAAGGAGGTTTTTGACCTGGCGTCAAAAGCCTCCGGTCTTGATGTGGCGGATCTTTGCTTTACGGAAAATGACAGACTAAACATCACAGAATACACCCAGATCGCCATGCTGGCCACGGAGGTGGCCATTTTAAAGGCGGCGGAGGAAAAGGGCTTAAAGGCGGATGTGTGCGCCGGGTTAAGTCTTGGAGAGTACGGCGCCCTGGCGGCGGCGGACGTGATGGAGCTTTCCGATCTGTTTCATCTCATCAGGCAGAGGGGAATCTATATGCAGGAGGCCTACCCGGTGGGGGGCGGTATGACGGCGGTGCTTGGGATGGAGGCGGAAAGAATCGAGGAGATCTGTGAGGCCACAGAGGGCATCGTATCCATCGCCAACTACAACTGTCCCGGCCAGATCGTCATCACCGGCGAAAAGGAGGCGGTGGATGCCGCGGCTGAAAGCCTGAAAAACGCAGGGGCAAGGCGCTGCGTTCCTTTAAAGGTCAGCGGGCCCTTTCACTCTGCGCTGCTCCAAGGGGCAGGGGAGAAGCTGGCGGCGGAGCTGTCCGGCGTTTTTGTAAGAAAGCCCGCCATTCCGTATGTGTCCAATGTGACTGCCTCCTACGTAACAGAGGCGGAGCCGGTAAAGGCGCTCCTCTCCAGACAGGTTTCCAGCTCCGTCAGGTGGGAGCAGAGCGTGCGTCTGATGATCGCGGACGGGGTGGATACCTTTATCGAAATGGGCCCCGGAAAGACGCTGGCAGGCTTTATGCGAAAGATTGATAAAAATGTGAGGACACTGAATATAGAGACAGTGGAGGATTTAAATAAGGTAATGGAGGAACTGGGTTCATGCTGACAGGAAAGGTTGCCTTGGTGACCGGCGCGGCAAGGGGAATAGGAAAAGCCATTGCCCTGAAGCTGGCAAGCCAGGGCGCTGTTGTAATCGTCAATTACGCCGGATCAAAGGAGAAGGCGGAGGCAGTTGTGGCACAGATCAGGGAGGCCAGCGGCGAAGCTGTGGCCATGCAGTGCGATGTGTCAGATTATTCGGCCTGCGAGGCCCTTTCAAAGGCGGTTCTGGAGCAGTTTGGAAGATTGGACATTCTTGTAAACAATGCGGGCATCACCAGGGACGGCCTGCTCATGAGAATGAGCGAGGCGGACTATGACGCGGTGCTTGACACCAACCTCAAGGGCGCCTTTAACATGATCCGCCACTTTTCCAGAAGCTTTTTAAAGCAGAGGAGCGGACGCATCATCAACATTTCCTCCGTCAGCGGCGTCATGGGCAACGCAGGACAGGCCAACTACTCCGCATCCAAGGCGGGACTTATCGGTCTGACCAAGAGCGTGGCCAGGGAGCTGGCCGGCAGGGGCGTCTGCGTCAACGCGGTGGCTCCCGGCTTTATCGCCACGGACATGACCGAGGCCATGGCGGAGAGTGCAAAGGAAGGCCTGGAGAAGCTGATTCCCTTCGGCCATATGGGAAAACCGGAGGATGTGGCTGAGGCAGTGGCATTTCTGGCGGGAGATGCTTCCGCATATATTACCGGGCAGGTCATCTGCGTGGACGGAGGAATGGCGATATGAGAAGAGTGGTTGTGACAGGTTTGGGGGCGGTGACGCCCATCGGTATCGGCGTGGAGGAATTCTGGCAGGGCATTAAGGACGAAAAAATCGGCTTTGCCCCCATTACAGCCTTTGACGCCTCGGAGTATAAGTGTAAGCTGGCCGCTGAGGTGAAGGGATTTGACCCAGCGCAGTATATGGATAAAAAGTCTGCCAGGAGAATGGAGCAGTTCGCCCAGTTCGCGGTGGCTGCTGCCGGGGAGGCGATGAGGGACGCGGCGCTGGATATGGAGAAGGAGGATGCATTCCGGGTGGGATGCTCCGTAGGCTGCGGCATCGGAAGCCTCCAGGCCACGGAGCGGGAGCATTCCAGGCTTTTGGAGAAGGGCCCCAACAGGATCGCGCCCCTCCTTGTTCCCATGATGATCTCCAACATGGCAGCGGGCAATGTGAGCATTATGTACGGCCTGAAGGGAAAGAGCTTGAACGTGGTGACAGCCTGTGCCACAGGCACCAACTCCATCGGCGAGGCCTTCCGTTCCATCCAGTATGGGGATGCGGAGGTGATGCTGGCGGGAGGCACCGAGAGTGCGGTGACGCCCATCGGCATTGCAGGGTTTACATCCCTGACAGCCCTCACCTCCAGCGACGACCCTCAAAGATGCTCCATCCCCTTTGACAAGGACAGAAGCGGCTTTGTCATGGGCGAGGGGGCAGGCGTTGTGGTTCTGGAGGAGCTGGAGCACGCAAAGAAGCGCGGGGCCAGGATCTATGCAGAGGTTGTGGGCTACGGCTGCACCTCCGACGCCTACCATATCACCTCCCCGGCGGAGGATGGCTCCGGCGCGGCACAGGCCATGCTCTATGCGGTGCAGGATGCAGGGATTTCCCCGGAGGACATTGCCTATATCAATGCCCACGGTACCAGCACCCATCACAACGACCTGTTTGAGACCAGAGCCATCAAGCGGGCCTTTGGGGAACATGCCTATAATATTAAAATTAATTCCACAAAGTCCATGATCGGTCACCTCCTTGGAGCAGCCGGGGCGGTGGAGTTCATCACCTGCGTGAAGGAGATGGAGGAGGGCTTTATCCACAGGACCGTCGGCTTACAGGAGTCCGAGGAGGAGCTGGACTTAGACTACTGCAAACAGCCCTATCATGAGGAGCTGACCTATGCCCTGTCCAATTCCCTGGGATTTGGGGGACACAACGCCAGCATCCTGATCAAGAAATATACGGAGTAAGAAACCATGGCAGTATATACAACAAAGGAAATTATGGAGATTATACCCCACCGCTCCCCCTTCCTTCTCATTGACACCATCGAGGAGCTGGAGCCGGGGGTGCGGGCAGTGGGAAAGAAATGCGTCAGCTTTAACGAGCCCTATTTCGCGGGACATTTTCCGGGAAATCCCGTGATGCCCGGGGTGCTGATCATCGAGGCCATGGCCCAGGTAGGGGCAGTGGCGCTGCTTGGCCTGCCGGAGTGGAAGGGAAAGACCGCTTATTTTGTAGGCATTGACAAGGCAAAATTCAGGAAGAAGGTGCTTCCGGGAGACGTGCTGATGATTGAGACCAAAATCGGCAAGGTCCGGGGGCCCATCGGCATGGGAGAGGCCTGCGCCTATGTGGACGGCAAGCTGGCGGCAAAGGCGGAGCTGACCTTTGCAATAGGTGAATAAAGGGAGTTGTTTGATTGTGAATAAGAAATGGAAGCTGGGCGTAAAAAGACATTTTCCATCAGGGCTGTACAGCATTCTGGCGGAGCGGATCAAGATTTCTGACCGGGATGTGCAGGATGTGAATGAGAGTCAGCCTGCATCGGAGCCGGAGAGGGCTCCTGTGGAAAATACGCTGATCAAATGCCCGAAATGCGGGAAAATGGTGGATAAGCTTCGTGTGGCGAAGCGCAAATATGTGTGCTATGAGTGCGAGGGCTATTTTCGTGTAAAGACGAAGAACCGCATCCGGATGGTGGCGGATCACGCCACCTTTACGGAGTGGTTCTCCGATATGCCCGTCAGCAATCCCTTAAACTATGAGGGGTATGAGGAGAAGCTCCAGGCGGCACGGGAAAAGACCGGATTGAACGAGGGGATTACCATCGGCAAATGTAAGGTTTACGGCGAGGAGATTGTCCTGGGGGTATGCGATTCCCGGTTTATGATGGCCAGCATGGGCCATGCTCTGGGAGAGAAGGTGACGGCTGCCATCGAGCGGGCCACCAAGGAGCGCCTGCCGGTGTTTATCTTCTGCTGCTCCGGAGGCGCCAGGATGCAGGAGGGAATCATCTCCCTGATGCAGATGGCAAAGACCTCCGCAGCCATCAAGAGACACGGAGACGCGGGACTTTTATACTGCTCCATTCTCACAGATCCCACCACGGGAGGCGTGACTGCCAGCTACGCCATGCTGGGGGATGTGATCATGGCGGAGCCCGGCGCCCTCATCGGCTTTGCAGGCCCCAGAGTCATCAAGCAGACCATCGGCCAGGAGCTGCCGGAGGGCTTTCAGACAGCGGAGTTTTTACTGAAGCACGGCTTTGTGGACGGCATCGTGGAGCGCAAGGATTTGAAAAAGACCATCTATTTTCTTATAAAAACCCATCAGTGCTCGGGGAAGAACACCTGGTCCTCCTTTGCAACGGAGGATGAGCATGTGGAGCTCAGCGAGATTTTACAGGATTCCGTGTCGGAGGAAGCGCCCCTCTCCGCTTGGGAAAAGGTGAAGGGTGTGCGCCAGGTGGAGCGTTCCTCCGCCCTGGATTACATGAAGTATATTTTTGACTACTTTGTGGAGGCCCACGGGGACCGTCTGTTTGCAGACGACCCTGCCATCGTGGGAGGGCTGGCCTTCCTTGACGGACAGCCGGTGACCATCATCGCGGACGTGCGGGGAAAGACCTTGAAGGAATGTCAGGAGCGGAATTTCGGTATGCCTCTTCCGGAAGGGTACAGAAAGGCTCTGCGCCTGATGAAACAGGCGGAGAAATTCAACCGGCCCATTATCAGCTTTGTAAATACCGCGGGCGCCTTCTGCGGCATCGAGGCGGAGGAGCGGGGACAGGGGGAGGCTATTGCCAGAAACCTGTTGGAAATGTCCGCGTTAAAGGTGCCGGTGCTGTGCATCCTCATCGGAGAAGGAGGAAGCGGCGGCGCGCTGGCCACCGCAGTGGGAAATGAAGTGTGGATGCTGGAAAACGCTACCTACTCCATCCTGTCCCCGGAGGGCTTCGCCTCCATTTTGTGGAAGGATTCCGGCAGAGCCAAGGAGGCCAGCGAGGTGATGAAGATTACCGCCCAGGATTTAAAGCGTCTGGGTGTAATTGAGGAGATCATCCCGGAGTTTGGCGGAGCCCGCAAAGACACAGAGGAAGCCATCGGCACATATCTGAAGGAAAAAATCAGAGAGTTTCTTGAAAAGTATACAGGTATGACCGGTGAGGAAATTGCAGATCAGCGATATGACAGATTCAGAGTATTTTAAAGAACGGCTTCCTTACTGCTGGCTGCAATGGGCCCAGGGGATGATGGAGGAATGGAGATGAAATCGATTAAAATAATTGGAACCGGAAGCGCATTGCCCAGGAAGGTGATGACCAATTTCGACCTAGAAAAAAAGGTGGATACCACCGATGCGTGGATCAGGGAGAGAACCGGTATTGAGGAGCGCCATATTGCAGAGGATGAGACCTGCGCATCCCTGGCTGTCCAGGCCTGTCTGGAGGCTTTGGAATCCGCCGGAAGATCCCCGGCGGATGTGGAGCTGATTCTGGTCGCCACCTGCTCTTCGGAGATGCTGCTTCCCTGCTGCGCCTGCCAGGTGCAGAGCGCCATCGGTGCCGATCAGGCGGTAGCCTTTGACATCAATGCAGCCTGCTCCGGCTTCCTGTTTGCGCTGGAAACAGCCCGGGCCTATATCGCCTCCGGGGTCTACAAAAACGCTCTGGTGGTGGGAACCGAGGTGCTTTCCAGAATTATTGACTGGACGGACCGCTCCACCTGCGTATTGTTCGGCGACGGCGCCGGCGCGGTCTATGTGGAGGGCACCGAGGAGGAGCATACGGGAATTATCAGTATGGTTTCCGGAAGCGACGGCTCAAAGGGCATGGCGCTTTCCTGCAATGCCAGAGCAGGAGAGACAGAGGGGGACGTCTATGTAAAGATGGACGGCAGAGAGGTCTACAAGTTTGCCACCAGGCAGGTGCCTGCTTGCATCAGCAAAGCCCTGGAGCAGGCACAGATGAGCCCCGTCGATATTGACCTGTATGTGCTGCATCAGGCAAATATTCGGATTCTGGAAGTGATCGCAAAGCACCTGAAGGTAGATATGTCCCATTTCCCCGTGAATCTGACCCGGGTGGGGAATATGTCCTCGGCGGCCATCCCGGTTTTGCTGGATGAGCTGAATAAGAGCGGAAAGATCAGATCCGGTCAGAAGCTGGTTCTCTCCGGATTTGGAGCTGGTCTGACCTATGGTGCCTGTGTGATGGTCTGGTAAGGATGAGAGGTGGCAGATGATGGTGAGCAGAAGCAGCGACAGTGTTCTGAATGAATTGCTGGTGAGCCTGTTTAACCGGGTGATGGCTGCGGAGGGAAAGGCGGTTTTGACGGAGGAGCTGAAGGATATCACCTATAACGATATGCATATCATTGAGGCCATCGGGATGGAGGAGCCAAAGAGCATGTCCGCCATTGCCAGACGGCTTTCGGTGACGGTGGGAACCCTGACGGTGAACATGAACAGCCTTGAGAAAAAGGGATACATCTCAAGAACCCGCAGCACCCAGGATAAGCGGGTGGTGCTGGCGACCTTGACAGAAAAGGGACAGAGGGCCTTTGACCATCACAGGGATTTTCACATGACCATGGTGGACGCCGCCGTGGCGGGACTCAGCGACGAGGAGCGGCGGGTGCTGCTTTCCTGTCTGAAAAAGCTGGATCGCTTCTTTGCAGCGGTGCAGATCTGAAGGTGTCGCAGAAGCACGGTGTTATCTGATTGTGCAAAGGCAGTATAAAAGGGGCGGGATAACCGCCCCTTTTATAAATGTCAGTATAGTTTACTTAAAAATCTCGTCTACAACGCAAAGCTTTATATGCCGGCCTTTTTTCTGAAATCTTCAATACTTTCCGCGCGGAAGGTGAGTTTCAGCCAGTAGGTTAGGTGCGTGGGATCGGTTTCCGCCTGAATGCGTCTCTGCAAATCCACAGGGATTTCTCCCAGCTCCGTCAGCAGTACCAGGACGGCCTCCGCCTTGCCCTCTGTTACTCCCTCGGCTTTACCCTGTGCGATACCCTCGGCCTTGCCTTTTTTCAGGGCTTTTCGCCACAGCTTCTTTGATTCGTATTCCAGAACTCTTCCGCCCATAATATCACGCACCTCCTTCTTTACCTTGCGATAGTTTTTTGCGATATGCTTCAATACCTGCTTGGACAGGTCCAGGAGCATGGCGCATTCTCTTGCATCGATGATGTGCTGAATGCTTAATTCCTCCAAATTTTCCACAATCCGCTCATAGTCCGCAAGCATCTGCTGTCTCAGCGCCGGATCCTTCTCATATTTTGAAAACCTTTTCTCATAATTAAAAATGTAAAAGGGAATGAGAAGCCACAGCCGTTTCTCAAAGATTTCCTCTAACGTATAGCTTTTAACCTTTATGACGGGCACATTGTAGGACACCTCCCCGCCCGGCGTCCATATGACGATATTCATCTGGCTCGGGGTGGCCTCCGTGCTTCTTAGGAACAGTACCGCTGAGTGGGGGAAGCGCACCATAAAGGTATCCTGATACAGATCTCCGCTGTCCAGGGAGATCTGGGTATCATACTCAAAAATCCTGATCAGCATACTGCTGTCGTCCGTGCTCTGGCATTCCAGATGATATTTTTTGCTCGCCCCTTTCCCGTGAACGGTAAAATTACTGTCCGTGATCCGCTTTTCTGACGCTCCGTCCTGGCGGTTGAGAAAGTGCTCGTTGGCCTCAAAGGTGATCTTCTCATCCCCAAGGTAATTTTCCCCGAACACTTCGTTTAATAGGGGCAGCAGCATACGGGAGCAGTCGTTCTGGATTGTGCGGAATACATCATCGTAGGGTGGACTGGTCATTCATCCTCCTTCATTATATTCAATTTTTTTTTTTTTTTCAAGATATATTCCAGCTGGATTTTTAGAGAGCAGCCTCCCCTGAAGGACTCCGGCCCGGTCGTGCGCCATTTGGAAGGGAGGTTCGATTAATCTTGTCTACAAGTATAGCATAGCTGATGATAAATTTCAAGATGTATTTTCGGATAAAAAACTTGACAAAAATGTAAATTTCAAGACGGCTTATCGCGCAAAAAAAGGCTGTCACGGAGGCGAAGAATCGCCTCCGTGACAGCCCTGGGGTCATTGGCGCGGCCCCGGCGCTATACCCACTCCCAATCGGTGATCCATTTGCCGTAGGTTATAGACCACAGGCGCCTCTGCAGCTTTCCGTCCACAACCCGGTAATACCACTCGGTCTCCTCGGCCCGGGTGATCTGCGGGGAGGCGTGATCTCCACTATCGGCCGCCTGTACTTCCGCAGCCTCCGCGGGCTGGGCGCTCAGGGGCATGGCCAGGGACAGGGCTGCAAGTGCTGCTAAAACTAATCTTTTCATGGGTTATTCCTCCAATCTTATTATTTTCATGGTTGAAAAGGGTTCCTTGGAAATATCATTGATCGTAGCTGTGAATGCGTTATTGATATACAAGGAGTAGGTGCCGTCCTCGTTTGGGACCAGGAACGTCTCCACCGATGTCAAGTTGAAGACTTCGCCATTTTCATATTCTACAGGGAAATTGTTCGCAGGTTGGATGACGAAAACATAGGAAAATGCAAACAGCACGAGCATGGCAAGAAGCAGCAGGCCGTTTGCGGCTCTTTGAAGCCTTCCCGGCGGCTGGCGGTTCAGTACACAGTGAAAACGCTGCTTTAACGGGTGCTCCGGACTCTGGGAGAGGAAGCCGATGCCGGTGGGAGATGGGGCAGGCGCATTGGCTGTGAAGCTTCTTGCCAGCAGCAGGATGGTCTCCAGATACGCCAGCTTTTCCTCCTCCGCCATGCGTTTTGTCACATACAGGTCGCTCTTAATCTCCAAAGCCTCGTCGATATTATTCCTCAGCAGGTAGATGAAGGGGTTCCACCAGTAGATGACGCACAGGATTCTCACCACCAGCTTGCACCACAGATCCTTATGGATGTAATGAGCCCACTCATGGGCCAGCACATGGTATAAATCCTTATCCGCCAGGGGAAGATCTGGCAGGTAAATGGCGGGGCGGATGATGCCGGCAATCATGGGCGTATCCGTCAGCGGCGTTTTGATAACAGAGATGTTTTTTGCTCTATCTCCTGCGATTTTCTCCATGGCAAGGAGAAGCCTCGGATCATCACTTGGCTTTTCACCGGACATCAGTCTGTGAAACCGACGCTCCCGGTAAATGAAGCGCCACAGGGCGTACATGCTCCCCGCTGCCCACAGTATCAGCAGAATATTCCCCATTGTCAGCGCCTGCCCTCCAGCAGGCAATCCCGGAAAAGGGGATGCGAGCCATGCCATGACGGCGGGAAACACCTTCGTGGAGCGGATAATGTGAACAAAGGGCGGTTCAATGCTGACGATGAGCCGCAGCAGGCTGCTCATCATTAGAAACAGCAGCGCATAGACGCTGAAAAAGACCAGCACCCTTTTTCTTCGGAAAAGCACACAGGACAGCAGTGTAAAAACGCTGCACCATAGGATGGACATGAGAAACGAAAAAACCGTGACTGTCATTTTGTGAAGCTCTTTTTCCTTTCCTCAATCATCTGCTCCAGTTCGTTCAGAAGCTGCTCGTCAATCCGGCTATTCTTCAGCAAAGCCGCAAAAATAGTGGTGATGGAGGAGGTTCTGGACAGACCGCAAAAAGGGGAGTTTGCATCGGTCATGGTCTGCCAGATATATTCCTCCTGGCTGAGCAGCGGGGAATAGGCGCGTCCGTAATTTTTGTTGGTTCTTACAAAGCCGCTGACCTCCACAGCACCTTTTTCAATCAGATTATTTAACAGAATATGAATGGAGTTTTTGCTCCAGGAGCGGTTTGGCGATAAGTCGATGATCTCTGTCCGGGACAGAGGACGGTTTTCATGCCACAACAGGTTCATGATCTCCAGCTCATTGCTGCTGAAAGAAATGTTTTTCATAAAATCCTCCAACAAGTTAGTACAAAGTAATTATAGTATGTAGAGTAATAAATGTCAATTGTATTTTTTGACAGAAATAAATCTCATGGGGATTCTTTGCCCATATCTCCATGGGCGCAGGTTGAAATATGCATGGTTTTTTAGTATGATGGGACTGAATTGAGGGGCCGGAGAACCTTGTCCCAGAACCATCACAAGCACAGACCGGAGGTGTATGCATATGAATCAGGAGATACTAGGGAGCACGTTTTTCTTTCAATGGGAGGTTTCGCTGATCGAGTGGCTTCAGGCGCATATGGGGGCTGTGGGAACAGCCCTGGCGGGTCTGTGCACCATGTTTGGGGAGGATCTGATTCTCATCGCTGCGGTGGGATTTTTATACTGGTGCTATGACAAGGAGTATGGGAAGTTTGTGGGCACCACCCTGGTGGTAGGCGCCGTTCTAAATCCCATGATAAAGAATATTTTTATGCGGCGCAGACCCTATATGGACCATGCCGGCATCAAATGTCTGAGACCGGTGGACGGGGGAGCGCCTATAGAGGATATCGCGGCCCAGGGATATTCCTTTCCCAGCGGTCATTCCATGAATGGAGCCGCCACCTACGGGGCCATAGCGGCCTACAGAAAAAACAGATGGACCATGAGGGCGGCGGTGCTGCTGGCGTACCTCATCGGCCTGTCCAGGTTTTGCCTGGGGGTGCACTATCCTACGGATGTGCTGGCGGGATGGACCCTGGGGGCGCTGGTGATCCTGCTGGCGCGTTTTCTCCGGAAAAAAATCAGAGATTCCAGACTGCTGTACCTTCTGCTCCTTGGGGCTGGGCTGCCGGGATATTTTTACTGCCGCAGCAACGATTATTTTACCACCTACGGCATGATGGCGGGGGTTTTTGCCGGCTTTCTCTTTGAAGAGCGTTTTGTGCATTTTCAGAACACCAAGAAGCCCGTGCCCTGTATCCTGCGGATGCTGGGGGGAGCGGCGTTTTTTCTTTTACTGAACGCGGCGCTGAAGCTGCCCTTTGACGCAGACCTTCTGGAGGGCGGGACCCTGGGGGCGCGTCTTGTCCGCTCCCTCAGATACGGGCTGCTCTGCTTTGGGGCCATCGGGGTTTATCCCATGCTGTTTCAGATTGGGTCAAAGCTGCCCGGGCAAATTGTTAACCATGATGGAGGAAATTGTTGACAATGAAACTTCGTTATGCTATGATGCCGATGTCAAATCTAGGAAAAGAGGCATCTGAGATGAGTGAAGCTGTTGTAAAAAAGACAAGTGGAAGGGCGCTTAAAACCATTGACCTGACCTATATCGGCCTGTTTGCGGCGCTGATGGCGGTGTGCTCCTGGATCAGTATCCAGACGCCCTGGGAGGTCTCCTTTACCATGCAGACCTTCGGCGTATTCTGCACCGTGGGTATGCTGGGGCTTGGCCGGGGAACCCTGGCGGTGGCGGCCTACATCCTTTTGGGCCTGGTGGGGGTTCCGGTATTTTCCGGCTTTTCCTCCGGCGTGGCGGCGCTTCTTGGAAGCACCGGCGGCTATATAATCGGCTTTGTATTCTCCGCACTGGTTACCGGGGGAATATTAAAGGCTTTTGGGAAAAAGCTTTGGGTGATGATCCTGGCCATGGCGCTGGGGCTGATCGCCTGCTATGCCTTCGGGACGGTGTGGTTTATGGTTGTCTACGCTCAAAATGCGGGGAGTATCGGCCTGTGGACAGCCCTGAGCTGGTGTGTATTCCCCTACATCCTCCCGGATCTGTGTAAGATCGCCCTGGCAATTCTCATTGTCAGGCGGGCCCGCCCCTACATGGAGAGGCAGGGCAGAGCCGCATAAGCGGGCGCGCCGCTGCCCGTATGGGATAAAAAAGGCTTTTCATGCTTTAGGGATTATGATAGAATGGCACAAAGGGTCAGAAGGTCATGGAGGCTGGATCGGCCCGAATTTCAGAAGGATGAGAGGAACGCATATGGGGGAAGAAAAGAAGAAGCAAAAACTTAGGAAGCTGATCATAGCCGGCGCCATGGGGGTGCTGCTGATACTGGCCTTTTTTGCGGGCTTTTTTCTGTCGCCGCTCTTTAAGACCGGCGGGCAGCGGGATGAGGCGCGGGTGGATGCATCGGCCCAGACAAAGGAGACTTCCGGCCAGGAGGATGGCGCTTCAGATGGGGAGAGCGCCCAGGCCGGAGAGGATGGCGCTTCAGATGGAGAGAGCGCCCAGGCCGGGGAGGAAACGGAATCTGAGTCCGGCTCAGACCAGGAGGAGTCCGGCACAACAGCCGCCGGGGCGCTGACGGTGACCATCGGCCACTCCAACGAGTGGGGGGAGGAGCCCCATTATGTGCAGCTGGAGGGAACAATCACAAACGGCACCGACAGGACGGTGGAGGGCTGGACCGTCACCGTAAACGTGGGTGACGCCGCTCTTGACCAGAGCTGGAGCGGGACGTGCAGCATTGAGGGAGGGATTCTCACCATCACCAATGTGGACTATAATTCCATGATTGCTCCGGGAGGGACATGTGACTTTGGCCTGATCATTTATGACGTCACCGGGGATTTTGCCGCCCAGGTGACGGCAAAAAGCTTTACGGACACGGCGGATATCAATCAGCAGAATAACCAGAATCAGCAGGGAAACCAGAACGGACAGCAGAATACCCAGGAAAATACCACCATGCTGCCTGTTCCCGATCCCACTACGGACGACTGGCTTTCTGTCAAAGGGAATAAAATCGTTGATCAGGATGGCAACGAGGTGTGGCTTACCGGCGTCAACTGGTTCGGCTACAACACCGGCACCAACACCTTTGACGGGCTGTGGGCCTGCGACCTAAACACCTCCCTTCAGGCGATTGCCGACAGAGGCTTTAATCTGCTGCGCATTCCCATTTCCACGGAGCTTCTCTTACAGTGGAAGGCGGGAGAGTACCCCGCCGCCAATTTCAACCAGGCAACGAATTTTTACCTGGTGGGCATGAACAGTCTGGAGATCTTTGACTATGTGGTGGGGCAGTGCCGGGCCAACGGCATTAAGATTATGATCGACATCCACTGCGCCAAGACCGACAGCATGGGGCATATGGCAAACCTGTGGTACACGGACGCCATCACCACGGAGGATTACATAGAGGCCCTGGTCTGGATGGCGGAGCGCTATGCTGAGGACGATACCATTTTGGCATACGACCTGAAGAACGAGCCCCACGGCAAGCCCTATGAGACGGAGAAGGCCATCTGGAATGACTCCCAGGAGGAGAACAACTGGAAGTATACGGCACAGCGGACGGCTCTGGCCATTTTCGAGAAGAATCCCAACGTGCTGGTGATGGTGGAAGGCACGGAAATCTATCCCGTGGATATCGAGGCCAACGGGGACTACTCCTCCAGGAATGACGAGGACTACTACTTTAACTGGTGGGGCGGAAACCTCCGGGGGGTGGCGGATTACCCGCTGGAGCTGGGTGAATACCAGGACAAGCTGGTGTATTCTCCCCACGATTACGGCCCTGCGGTGTATCAGCAGCCCTGGTTTACCAGCGGCTACGACTATGACTCCCTCTATGAGGACTGCTGGTATGACAACTGGCTCTACATCCATGAGGAGAACATCGCGCCCCTTCTCATCGGGGAGTGGGGCGGCTTTATGACGGAGCCCAATCTGACGTGGATGACCCATCTGCGGACGCTGATCAAAAATTACCGATTGAATCACACCTTCTGGTGCTTCAATTCCAACTCCGGGGACACCGGGGGACTGGTGAAGGACGATTTTACCACCTGGGATGAGGAGAAGTATGAATTTGTGAAGGAGGTTTTATGGCAGGAGGAGGGCAAGTTTGTGGGATTGGATCATGAGATTCCCCTTGGAACCGCGGGAAATGGAATTTCTCTGGGAGAGCTTTATAATTAGCAATCTCCAAATCTGCCATAATGACGCAGCTGGTGCGTCAGAAAGAGGTAAAAATGAGCATATTAAATGTGGAGCATTTAACCCATGGCTTTGGAGACCGGGCCATATTCACGGACGTCTCCTTCCGGCTGCTGGCCGGGGAGCACATCGGCCTGGTCGGGGCAAATGGGGAGGGAAAGTCCACCTTCATGAATATTGTCACAGGACGGCTGACGCCGGATGAGGGAAAGATCGAGTGGGCGAAGAATGTGCGGGCCGGGTATCTGGACCAGCACGCGGCGCTCACAAAGGGCATGACCATCCGGGATGTGCTAAAGAGCGCCTTTTCTCATCTCTTTGAGCTGGAGGCGCATATGAATGCGCTCTGCGATTCCATGGGGGATGCGGAGGAGGAACGGATGAACGAGATGATGGAGGAGCTGGGCACCATCCAGGATCTTCTGATGGCCCACGACTTTTATGTCATCGATTCCAAGGTGGAGGAGGTGGCAAAGGCTCTGGGGGTTTCAGCCCTGGGCCTTGACAGCGATGTGACGGAGCTTTCCGGCGGTCAGAGAACCAAGGTGCTTCTGGCAAAGCTCCTCCTTGAAAAGCCGGATATCCTGCTTCTGGATGAGCCTACCAACTATCTGGATGCGGAGCATATCCAGTGGCTGACCCGGTATCTGCAGGAATACGAGAACGCCTTTATCCTGATCTCCCACGATATTCCTTTTTTAAACAGCGTGGTGAATCTGATCTACCACATGGAGAACCAGCACCTTGACCGCTATGTGGGAGATTACGAAAATTTCCTGAAGGTTCACGCTGCCAAGCAGGAGCAGCTGGAGGCGGCCTACAGAAGGCAGCAGCAGGAAATCTCGGAGCTGAAGGATTTTGTGGCCAGAAACAAGGCCCGGGTGGCTACCAGAAACATGACCATGTCCAGGCAGAAGAAGCTGGACAGGATGGAGGTGATCGAGCTGGCAAAGGAGAAGCCCAAGCCGGAATTTCACTTCCAGGAGGCCAGGGCGGCGGCCAGATATATTTTCACCGCAAAGGATCTGGTGATCGGCTACGGCACACCCCTCACAAAGCCCTTAAGCCTGACCATGGAGCGGGGGGAGCGGCTGGTGCTCTGCGGCTCCAACGGCATCGGAAAGACCACCCTGTTAAAGAGCATTCTGGGTTTGATTCCCGCCGTCTCCGGGGAGGTGGAGCTGGGGGATTATCTGGCGATCGGCTATTTTGAGCAGGAGATGGCTCCGGGCAATACCCGGACCTGTATCCAGGAGCTGTGGCAGGAATTTCCCGCATACACCCAGTATGAGGTGCGCTCCGCCCTGGCCAAGTGCGGTCTGACCACCAAGCATATCGAGAGCCAGGTGCAGGTTCTAAGCGGCGGGGAACAGGCCAAGGTGCGCCTGTGCAAGCTCATCAACAGACCCAGCAATCTCCTGGTTCTGGACGAGCCCACCAACCATTTGGATGTGGACGCAAAGGAGGAACTGAAGCGGGCCTTGCTTGCCTACAGGGGCAGCATCCTCATGGTCTGCCACGAGCCGGAGTTTTACGAGGGGCTGGCCACCCGGGTGGTGAACTGCGAGGATTGGAGGGGATACTGTGCCTGATAGACAAAAAAATGCTCTGCGTGAAAAAATGGCGGTAAGAGAAATGAAAAAATTAAAGAACAGCCAGAAAAAGGCGCTTAAGAAGGAAAAAAAGCTGGAAAAGGCGTCAAGGCCAGGAAGGCTATTTCCCATCCTGGCCGCTGTTTTGCGCGATACGCCCGGAGGGCGACCGCTGTGCTTGCACGAGCGGGCATCCGATGGGCAACGGTCATCGAGCGGCAATGCCGCGAGATGAGCGAGGTATCGCGGTGATCGGGTAGGGGAAGGAATCTTCCCCTATCCGATCTTCTTGGGATCCTGCTGTCGGATGTGGCAGGAGATATGGACGAGAGAAATTTAGGGGCACTTGAAGGTTAAAAAATAATTTCCGCAGTTGTCCGGGGAGATCACGGCGGAGTCAAATTCTGCGGGAACCTGGAACACTTCTCCCGTCTGGCGGCTCATGAGATAGTCCCCATACCGGTAGAAGCTTCCCGCCTCAAACAGCTCCATGTAGCTTTCCAGGGTCAGGCGGTTGTCCATGATGAGCTGCGCATGGGGGAACCCCACATAGCGCAGGTGCCAGGGCTCGTAGGAGATGCCGGTTTCCTCCTCCCCGTAAGTAGGATAGCGGATGATAAAGCCGTAGTCCTGGCAGTGGGTGTTCACCCATTGACCCGCCGGGTCCTGAATAAAGGCTGCCCCCGCATAGTAGGGCACATACACATCCAGCCCCAACCCCGCCTGGTGCTCGCTGGCTCCCACCGCAGTGGCGATGGCCTCTCCCCGAAGATCGATCTGCTCCTGCTGTTCCTGTGCGGATCGGTAGGCGGAGCGGATGTAGAGCTTTTTGTCAAATTCCGCATGCACCTGGGCGGCGATATCGGCGTAGGCATTCATGAGACAGGTATTCATGATCACGCCGCTGTCCTTGTATTCCCCTGTATCCGCCGCAAAATCCGCCGAGAGGGGGTGGTCGGTGTTGATCAGCATCAGGGACTGGTCAAAGGTTACCCGGGAATCAGCGGAGAGCTCCTGGAGGGACTGCTCTGTGAGGGCGACTTCTTCCGTCTTTTCGGGAAGATCCTTTGGCGCAAATTGGCGCACAAAATCCTGAACGTAATATTTGACCTGAGGATATCTGTGAAAGATGACCAGGGTTCCTGCCAGGAGGCATCCTGCAAGAGCCAGCAGGAGAAGGATGATCCTGGCTTTTTTGGAGCGTTTTCTTTTTGAATGCATGAATACTATTCCTTTCTTTGCGGCAGCTTACCGATGCAGGAACCGCCTGTTATGGCATCTGGGGGATTGATACATCGGATATCCTTACCATCTGCCGGGAGTATTATAACAGAATGGTGTTAATGAATCTATTACGGTTTTCTTAGTCTTTCCTTAAGAAAAGAAGTGAGGTGGAATTTGATTGAGATGGATTTGAGTCCTCGGGAACGGGAGATCTGCCGGGAAATTTTATCCGGCGCGCTGGCGCTGCTTTCCCAGGCAGAGCAGTTCAAAAACAGGGAGAAGTGGGAGGCGCTGCCGGAGCTGCTTTCCGGTGAGGAACGGCTGGAGCTGGACTCGGAGCAGCTGAAGCTGCTGCTCTCCGCCTTCAACATGTACTATTTGCTGTCTCAGAAAGAGACGGACAAGCTTTCCAGATATCTGAAAAGCAATCTTCACCAGCCGGAGGATATGGCGGCGTATTTTGAACGGGCAAGGGCGGCGCTGGGAGAAAATCCTCTGGAGCCGGAGGCCTGCCAGCTTCTCAGGCGGAGACTGTCGGCGGCATTAAAGGATTTTAGCTCCGCCAGAAGATTTCTGCCCAGGAAGCTTTATATCTCCGACCTGCATTTTTATCATGGCAATCTGAATTTCCAGATGGATCAGAGAGGCTTTGGGGATGAAGCCCAGATGAACGCCCGCATGATCCGCCAGTGGCAGGAGCATGTGCATGAGAAGGATGAGGTGTATGTGCTGGGGGATTTCTGTATGGGAACGGGGGAGATGGCAAATATTATTCTGCGCCAGCTTCCCGGAAAAAAATACCTGATTATCGGAAACCATGACCGGTACCTGGAGGATAGAGCCTTTGACGCCTCCCTTTTTCAGTGGGCGAAGCCCTACGCGGAAATCCAGGACCGGCATCGCCGGGTGATCCTTTCCCATTATCCGGTGTTCTGCTATAACGGGCAGTACAAGGTGGATGGGGCGGGCAATCCCAAGGCCTACATGCTCTATGGTCATGTGCATAACACATTGGACGAGGCGCTGGTGAATGCCTTTATCCGGCAGACCCGGGCCGCAAAGCGCCCCAGCAGGTACGAGGCGGAGCCCAGGCCCATTCCCTGCAATATGATCAACTGCTTCTGCATGTTTTCAGATTATATCCCCCTGACTCTGGAGGAGTGGATATTGACAGACGAGAGGAGAAGAAAGGAGATGGAGGATGTTCCGGACAGTATTATTTGATTTAGACGGTACGGTGGTGGATTCCGGCCCTGGAATTACAAATTCCGTGATATACGCCCTGAAAAAATATGGCCGCGAGGTGAAAGATCCCAGCGAGGTATATTACTTCATCGGGCCGCCCCTGCACGAATCCTTTCAGAGGGCGCTGGGCTGCTCCAGGGAGGAGGCCATGGAGGCGGTTGCCCTTTACCGGGAATACTATAATGACCGGGGAATCTATGAATGCCTGGTGTATCCCGGTGTGGAGGCGCTTATCAAATCCCTGTATGAGGCAGGAAGGAATGTGGTGCTTGCCACCTCCAAGCCGGAGTTTTACGCAAAACAGATTTTGGAGCATTTTCATCTGAGCCGGTATTTTACCGCTGCCGCAGGGGCAAATATGGACGGCACCCGCACAAAAAAGGCGGAGGTGATTCGCTATGCCTTAGAGATGTGCGGCGGGGAGGCGGGCAGCGCCATCATCATCGGGGATCGGGAGCATGATATTTTGGGCGCGAGGGCCGCAGGCATCAAAAGCTGCGGCATTCTCTGGGGCTACGGAAGCCGCCGGGAGCTTACGGCGGCGGGCGCGGACTATATTCTGGAAAAGCCGGAGGAGGTCCGGGAACTGCTGATGCAATGAGGAATAATTCTTTTAAAATCTGTCATATTACCTAAAAAAGGCCCCAGGGCCGGGATTATGGAGGTATATGATGGTAGAAGACGATACTGTAAAGCTCCTTCGGGAGTGCAACGCCGGCATCAAGATGGGCACAAGCTCCATCGACGAGGTGATGCCTGCGGTGAAAAGCGAGAAGCTGCGAACGCTGTTAAATGCCTGCAAGGACAGACATGCCACGCTGGGAAACGAGACCAGGGAGCTGTTAAATGCGTATCATGATGAGGGCAAGGAGCCCAACATGATGGCCAAGAGCATGTCCTGGCTGAAAACCAATATGAAGCTGGCAGTGGACGCCTCCGACGCTGCCATTGCCGACCTGATGACGGATGGCTGCAATATGGGCGTGAAGTCCCTGAACAGGTATCTGAACCAGTACGGGGCCGCGTCGGAGAAGGCCAAGGATATTGCAAAGCGGCTTATCGACCTGGAGCACCAGCTGACCATTGACATGCGGTGCTATCTGTAAATATTGATATCATCAAGCCCTGATGCTGGTCAGTAAGAGACGGACGTCAGGGCTTTTTTAAGTAAATCCTGTTATAAATCTTAATGATAAAGTTATCCGCGCCGGCGTTAGGTAATTGAAAGTAAACGGGTTGCGCTTTTCTAACCCGCGTGTTATAATTTGCCTGAAATATGAGGAATATGGCGGATGGGGCCGGAGGGGCATCTGTATTTATATTCATGACAGGAAGGGAGCGGACGTCAATGGAAAAAAGGCGGGTCACCATGAAGGACGTGGCAAAGGAGCTGAATGTGAGCGTGGTTACCGTTTCAAAGGCTTTGGCTGGAAAGGAGGGGGTCAGCCAGTCTTTAAGAAAACGCATTGTGGATGTGGCAAAGGAAAAGGGCTATGTTTTCAAAGAAGAAAAAAAGAGAGGGGATTCCGGCAGCATGAATATCGCCATACTGGTGGCGGAACGGTTTGTCACAGATAACTCCTTTTACTTAAAAATCTACCAGAAGATGATCATGGAGCTTTCCGCAAAGGGATATATCGGTATTCTGGAAATCGTCCGCCTGGAAGACGAGGAGGAGGGGATTTTGCCGAATGTGGTGCGGATGGAGCTCATTGAGCAGGTGATCGTCATCGGGGAGATGAAGACCGCATTTCTAAATCAGCTGATGGAGGCCGGTCTGGGGCTTGTATTTTTTGACTTTGAAAATGAGGAGTATGATGTGGACTGTGTCCTGGGAGACAGCGTCAATGGGGGGTATCTGCTTACCAGGTATCTGGTGAAGAACGGATATAAAAAAATCGGTTTTGTGGGAAATTATAAGAGCACCCGCAGCATTCTGGATCGGTTCATGGGGTATCTGAAATACCTGGTAGCAAATGAACGGATGCCGGACGCAAAATGGACCATTTCCGACCGGGATGAGAACGGGAACTTTATTGAACTGAAATTGCCGGAGGATATGCCGGAGGCCTTTGTGTGCAACTGTGATGTGACCGCTTATCGGCTCATCGATACACTGAGGAAAAACGGTTATTCCGTGCCGGAGGACGCCGCCGTGGTGGGATATGACGACTATGCGGATCAGATCCCGGAGGGTGTGAAGCTTACTACCTATCGGGTGAATACGGAAGAAATGATTCGCCAGTGCATCCACATCGTGGAGCAGCGGGCAAAAAACAGGGAGTACCGCCGGGGAACCACCATTGTATACGGGCGTCTGATCGAGCGGGACACGGTCCGGACAAAATAGACAGCCTTAGGGCATTTTTATTTCGGATGGCTTATGAAAAAACGTTTCCTGTATGCGGCGGGGGTGGTGCCGTATTCCCGCTTAAAGAGCTGGATAAAGTAATTGACGTTTTCAAAGCCCACCCGCCAGCAGATTTCATTGATGGTAAAGGAAGAAATTTCCAGAAGCTCACGGGCATGCTCCAGGCGCAGGTGGTTCACATACTGCAGAGGGGTGATCCGAAAGTGTTTCTTAAAATCCCTGCAGATCTGGTACTTGTTGATATGTACGTTCTGGGAAATGTCCTCGAGGGAAAAGGGCTCTGAAAAGCTTGCGTCCAGAGAGTCCTTCAGTTTAAGAAGCCACCCGGGAACGGAGCTCTCCCCGCGGGCGTCCTGACACATACATAAAAGATGAGTCAGGATCTCTGTTAAAAGCTTTGCGTTGACCAGCTCCGGATGGGTGAAGTTTTGCATGGCGATTCGATGAAAAAGCTGGGGAAAGGGGGAACCCTTTGGAAGGGGAAGCACTGGCGGAGCAAGCGCCCTGAAAAGGTCGTAATAATAGGGCACGGAATACCCCTCAAAAAACAGGGCGTCAAGCTGCCACAGGCTGGCGCAGTGCAGCGTGTAGGTTTTGCGGCAGTCGATAAACAGCAGGGTATCCGGGGTAATGGAGTAGAGTCCCTCCCCGTACTGGAGCGTGGCGTTCCCAAGATGGGTATAGATCAGCAGATAGGAATGGAAATTCTGCTGGGTAAAACGCGTGTTGGCGGGAAAGGCAGTGTGACCAGCGGCTTTTAAATAGGTCAGGTGCTCTGCGGCCTCTGGGCTGTAGGGGATAGCAGGGGGCAGAAGGGCAGAAAGGGTGGTGGCGGGGTCTGGAAGAGACTGGCTGATGATGGTATGCATAAAGCTGCTCTCAAAGCTCAAGGAATGCCTCCTTTCTTGTTTATAAAAGGGTATATGTAAACATTTTGATGGATAAAAGCTGCGAAAACGTTTTCTTTTTTGTAAATATGAATATATCAAAAATGCAGTAAAATGTCAATAACAAAATATTTTCTGCAAAATAGTTAATTAAATTAAAACAAAATGTAAATATAAATGAGCTAATTAGGTTAAAAAGTAACAAAACTGAGATTAAAATAAAAGTAATTTTATTCACTGGGGGATAGAATGTAGAAAAAATGCACAAAAAAAACGGTTAGTTTTTGAAAAATTGGATGAAATGCATAAAAATGTCAATATAGCGACATAAAAATCAAAAATCAATGATGATTTTGTGAAGAAAATTCTATAAACTAAATTTGCAGGGAGCCGAAGAGATAACGGCTCAAAATGGTAAACAAAGAGGAGGGTTAGTATGAGAAAAGTGAAAAGAGTAACGGCTGTGGCTATGACCATGGCGCTGGGCGCATCTCTGTTTGGGTGCTCCGGGAGCTCATCCAGCACTACAGGCGGCACAACAGCTGCGGACGGGGATGAGGATGCGCTCACCTACGCATCCATCACGTTGGGAGAGGACTATACGGATCTGAGCACCACCATCAAGTTCATCCACCACAAGACGGACCGTGAGGAGGATGGCACGATGGCTAATCTGATCGCGGCGTTCAACGAGGTATATCCCAATATCAAGGTGGAGACCGAGGGCATCACGGATTACGCAGAGGATTCGCTTTTACGTCTGTCCACCAAGGACTGGGGCGATGTAATGTTTATCCCCGCAGTGGATAAGGCCGATCTGTCCGAATACTTCATTCCCTACGGAACCGTTGAGGAGATGAGCGAATACATCAACTTCGCTGACCAGTGGGCAAATGACGGCCAGTGCTATGGTATCGGCTACATGGCAAACGCGCAGGGCGTTCTTTATAATAAGCAGGTCTTCGCGGATGCAGGCATCACAGAGCTTCCCAAGACGCCGGACGAGTTCATCGATGCGCTGAAGGCCATCAAGGACAATACGGATGCCATCCCGCTTTACACCAACTATGCGGCGGGCTGGACCATGGGCGCATGGGATGCATACCTTGGCTCCATCACCCTGGGCGACAACACCTGGATCAACCAGAAGTTTGTACATACCGCAGAACCCTTTAAGGACAACGGGGACGGCACCGGCGCGTACGCGCTGTACAAGATTCTGTACGATGCAGTTGCAGAGGGGCTGACCGAGGACGATTACACCACCACCGACTGGGAGGGCTGCAAGGCCATGATCAACAACGGTGAGATCGGCTGTATGGTGCTTGGCTCCTGGGCGGTTGTTCAGATGAAGGCTGCGGGAGAGAACGCGGACGACATCGCTTACATGCCCTTCCCCATTACTGTGGACGGCGTACAGTACGCAACGGCAGGAGCCGATTACAACTATGCCATCAGCGCGACCACCTCTGAGGATAACCAGAAGGCCGCCATGGTATTTGTAAAGTGGATGGTTGAGGAATCCGGCTGGTGCGAGCTGGAGGGCGGATATCCTGTCTCCAAGACAGCGGAAACCTCCTTCGATTTCAGCGATGCCACCATTCTGTCTGACGCGCCTGCATTGGAGGGTGAGGAGGATCTTCTGAACCAGATGAATGCCACCAGTGAGCTTTCCTTCAACGCAGGCGGAGACTCCAAGATCCAGGAGATCGTGGAGGCGGCTGCAAACGGCTCCAAGACCTTTGACCAGATCATGGAGGAGTGGACCGAGAAGTGGAACGATGCGCAGGAGGAGCTGGGCGTCGAAGTAAATCAGTAATCCTGCTGAGTGAATGCAGTTACCGGGTCAAGGGGCAGGGTTCCCTTGACCCGCTTTCTTAGAAAAAACGCATGGGAGGGGTTCTATGACGGACAATCGCTTGACGCTGGCCCAAAGGCTAAGCGGAAGAAAATTTCAGCGGGGACTGATTATCGTCGCCTTTATGACGGTTCCCTTGCTGCTCTTATTTGTGTTTACATATCTCCCCTTTGCGGAGATGGTGGGCTACAGCTTCTACAATATGAAGTACATCGGCACCAGAACCTTTGTGGGACTGAAAAATTATATCGATGTATTTGAGCGGAGCGACTGCTTTGGAGCCCTGAAGCTGAGTCTCTATTATATGGTGGGCTCTGTTGTTCAGCTTGCTTTGGCTCTGTATCTGGCCACGATCCTAAGCTTTAAGGTGAAGGGCGGCGGTATTTTTAAGGGCTTTATGTTCTTCCCCTATCTGATCAATGGTATCGCCGTGGGCTTTATTTTCAAGTTCTTCTACACCAGGGGCTTTGTGTTTGACACCGTGCTTCAGTGGTGCGGCTTTGAGCTGGAAAACCTTCCCTACTGGCTGCGGGATCAGAGCATCAATAACTGGTCCCTGGTGGGAACCTCTGTGTGGAGGTATTTTGGCCAGAACATGGTGCTCTTTATCGGCGCCATCATGTCCGTGGACAGTGATCTCTATGAGGCGGCCATGCTGGACGGCGCAAATAAACTTCAGCAGTTCTTTTATGTGATCCTGCCAAACATCAGAACCATCGTGGTGCTGAATGTGATCCTGTCCATCACCGGTTCTCTAAGCGCCTTCGAGCCGCCCTATGTTATCACCAGCGGTGCGAATGGAACCGGAACCTATTTTGTGGTGATGCACGAGATCGCCCATACCCAGCAGAAGGTGGGTCTGGCCTCGGCCATGGCGGTGATCTTGCTGGCGATCATTTTGTTTGCCACTTTGCTCCAGAAGCTCTTCTTTAAGTATGTGTTCAGGAATGCGGATGAGGATGAGGTTGTCCGGTCATCCCGCAGAAGAAGAAAGGTGAAAGTGGGGTGAGAGGATGAATAAAGCGAAAGCGACCAAATTTATATTTTCATTTTTGAAATATCTGTCCCTGGTGTTCTTCTCCTTTGTGGCGGTGCTTCCCATCGTCTCCTGTGTCATCACGGCATTTAAGACGGACACGGAATATCAGCAGACCAACGTGATGACCATGCCGGAGAGCTGGCTGAATTTCGACAATTTTGTCCAGGCATTTCAGCGGGCAAACATGGGCCGGGGCTTTATCAACTCCACCATCATTCTGGTGGCAGTGCTGTTGATTTCCACTCTGGTGGGGACGCAGCTGTCCTATGTGCTGAACCGGTTTAAGTTCAGGGGCAATGGACTGATCAGGAATCTCTTCCTGTTTGCCACATTGCTTCCAGGTATCGCCATGCAGATCGCGGTGTATGAGATCATGTTTACCTTAAACCTGATCAACTCCCTGGTGGGCTATATCATCATGATGTGCGGAACAGATGTCATTTCCATCTACATCTACATCCAGTTCTTTGAGAACATACCCAATTCCCTGGATGAGTCCGCCATTGTGGACGGGGCGGGGTATTTTACCATCTTCTACAAGATTTTGCTGCCCCTTCTAAAGCCTGCCATTGTCACCAGCTGTATTTTAAAGGGCGTCAGTGTGTATAATGAGTACTACTGCGCAAACCTGTATTTGCAGAATAAAAAGCTTTTGCCCACGGTGGCCACATCCCTGTATACCTTTGTGGGGCCCTTGGGAAGCAAGTATAACCTGATCTGTGCGGGCGTGATTATTTCCCTGCTGCCGGCGCTGATCGTGTTCGTCACCTGCCAGAAGTGGATCTACAGCGGTCTTACCTCCGGCGCGGTGAAAGGTTGATTTTTCCTCCTTTATGGAGTTTACGGGCGCATTTTGCGCCCGTTTCTCTTTTCTTTCGCGCGACGTGCTCCCCGGAAGGTTTTTAGTTGATTTTTTTTGTGAGCTGGGGTATGGTAGTAGTGTCTGATAATGATTGTTGTTGATTGAGGAAGGATGACATGCGTAATTTTTTATCCGGCGATAATGCTTTTAACCGCGTCATGACCAGGGTGTTTGACCTTTGCCTGTTAAATGTGCTGACTCTGGTATTTTGTGTCCCTGTTGTGACGGCGGGGGCTTCCCTTACAGCCATGTATGCGGTGATGATGAAAATGGCAGCTAATGAGGAGGGGCCGATCATAAAAAGCTTTTGGAAGGAATTTCGCCAAAACCTAAAGGGCTCCTTTGGCGGGTGGCTTGCTCTTTTGGCGCTGATGCTGCTGCTGGTCGTGGATCTGGCCCTCTGGGCGCAGAACGAGGTGGAGTACAGAAGTCTCTTTTACGGTCTGACGGCGGCTCTCCTTCTGTTCCTGAGCGCCGTTGCCGACTGGTATTTTGCGCTGCGGGCGAAGTTTGAGGAAACCTCTGTCAGCGGCATAAAAAACGGGCTGAAATTTGCCCTGGTATATTTTCCCGCAACCATTCTCATGGGGGGATACACCTTGGGGCTGATTGTGCTTTTGTACTATATTCCGGATCTGATGCTGCTGCTCCCTTTTGCGGGACTGGCAGTTTTGGCTTATCCAAAGTCCATATATATCAGGAAAAAATTTGACGCTTATATTAAAAGCAGGGGCCTTGAGAAAAATGAGGAGAAGCAGGATGCCGAGGAAAGTAATGAGGTGAAAGAAGAGGAGCGGGAGGAAGCAGACATTCCCTCTTCTGATCAGGACCAGGCTATCCGTGACCGGGTGAGGGCTGACAAAAAGAGGCAGTGGCAGAGCATGACTTGGCCCGAAAAGCTTGACCACATATGGACCTATTACAGGGCGTGGATCTTTTCGGCGGTGTTTGTTATCGCCGGGGCAGTCTGGCTGGTGAGCCGCTATCTGCTGGACAATGAGGAGTGCGGTTTTTCACTGGGGCTGATTAACGGATATATGGAAAAGGGGGATGTGGCCCTGTCCGCCGAGCTTGATGAATTCTTTGGATTTCAGGAGGGGGAGACCTACGCCTACTTTGACACAGCCTATCAGTTCTCATATACAGGTGTGGAAAACAGCGCCGGGGACAACAGCTTTTATGAAAAATTTTTCCTCAATATCCGCATGGGAGAGCTGGATGCAGTGATTATGCCGGAGAGCTTCTTTGAGTATTGCAACGATCTGGAACCCATCTTCTGTGATGTGCGGTCGGTGTTAAGTGAAGAGCAGCAGGGGGCCTGGGAGGACTATTATGTCATGGGGCAGACGGAGGATGGCGCGGCTTACGCCTGCGGCATAGATATCAGCCATCTTGACTATATAAATGCAGAGGGCATGGGCTTTGTGGGGGAGAATAACGGGGAAGCTTTTATCCTGGCTTTTCCCGTCACCGGTGAGCACAGGGCCCTGGGGGGAGCGCTTTTAAGGTATATAGAGAAAATGGATTGATGCCGCCTATCCGGCGGCGGGATTTTCAGAATAAAATTGATCAGGAGGGCGATTATGCCGCAGCACATTCCCGAACACTATCTTGGGCGTCCCTACTACGCCTTGGACAGCTACTTAAAGAGCCGTTTTGGACAGAAGGTCTATAAGCTGAGCCTTGACGGAGGGATGACCTGCCCGAACCGGGATGGGCGCATCGGCGCCGGGGGCTGCAGCTTCTGCAGTGCCGGGGGCTCCGGGGATTTTGCCCAGGGGCGTATCCCATCGGGGGATGTGTGGGAGCAGATCGAGCTTGCAAAGGGGCAGGTGGCCAAAAAATCCAAAGGGCCCTACATCGCCTACTTTCAAAGCTACACCAACACCTATGCCCCGGTGGAGTATCTTGAAAAGCTGTTTATGGGCGCCATCTCCCACCCGGATATCCTGGGGCTTTCTGTGGGCACCAGGCCGGACTGCTTAGAGCAGGAGAAGGTGGAGCTGTTGGGAAGGCTTAATAAGATCAAGCCCGTCTGGGTGGAGCTGGGGCTTCAGACCATGCACGAGAGGACGGCAAAAAATATACGCCGGGGCTATGACCTGTCCTGCTTTGAGGACGCCCACAGACGGCTTGCCGGAGCCGGCCTCTTGGAGGTGGTTCACCTGATTCTGGGTCTGCCCGGGGAGACAAGGGAGGACATGCTTGAAACAGTGCGCTATGTGGCCGGGCTTAACCCCATGCCCCACGGCGTCAAGCTCTCCATGCTTCATGTGCTTAAGGGCACGGACATGGCTTTAGAGTATGAGAATAATCCTTTTTACGTATTTTCCATGGATGCGTATGTGGACTTTGTGATTTCCTGCATTGAGCAGCTTCCCCCGGATCTGGTGGTACACCGCATCACCGGGGACGGCCCCAAAAGCCTCCTTGTGGCGCCTTTGTGGAGCGCCAACAAGCGGGAGGTGATGAACGCCTTTGCAAGAGGGTTTCGGGAGCGGGATACATGGCAGGGAAAGAATTTTACTAGGTGCTGAGACCCCGGTGGGGTCTTTTTTTGATAAAAGAATTTTATCTTTTTCTGGACACAGATATAGTTTCTGTGATTGAAGTACAGGAAAAAGAGAATATAAAATCTCTCTGGAAAAAGTTGGGGAAGGCTATTGACAACAGGTATTTAACGATATATAATAGCAGCCATAAATGAATACTCATGTACATGTCATAGATATTTTGCGGCAAAAACCGCATTTACTTGGGATCAAAGGCCTGGGGCTTTCGGTGATCCCGGAAAGGAGGACGTGTGAATCCGCAGTTTAAAAAGGGTGTGATAGAGCTCTGCGTGCTGGCTCAGCTTACAAAGCGGGACCAGTACGGCTATGAGCTGACCGCCACGGTTTCAAAGGAGATGGAGGTAGCCACAGCCACATTATATGTGGTGCTGAAGCGCTTAAAGGACGAGGCCTACGTGGACACCTACCTGGTGGAATCCCAGGAAGGGCCCGCCAGAAAATACTATAGCCTGACCCGGAAGGGACGGGAGTATTATGAAAAGCTGTACCGGGAATGGAAGGAGTTTGTCATGGCGGTGGAGCGGATTATTTAGGTGTGGGGCGAAGGTATAGCAGGGGAATACAATATAGATTACAGCACCCCCTGGAAAGGAGAGAATATGAGAAGTAAGGAGTACATGGAGGCGGTGGAGACGGCCTTGACTGGGTACGATGAAGGCATGGTGAAGGAGCTGCTGGCAAGCCTTGGCGAGCATTTTGAGATGGGGCTGGCGGCTGGAAAGAGCGAGGAGGAGCTCTGCAAAGAGCTGGGGCCGGTGGAGGATTTGCTGGGAGCGCTGGAGGCCGCAGGGCAGGAGCACACAGCAGGGCCGGCAGGCGAGGGCGCTGTAGAACAGGGCAGTACAAACGGGGATAACGAGAAGCCTGCGAGCCTGACCCTATTGGAGGGACAGGATGCGGATAAGGAGGAACCGGCAGTAACCAGGATTTGCGCGGAGCTGGGATTTGCAGATATAAAGCTCCTTCCTACAAGGAGGCCCATGCCCTACATCCAGCTGCAGAAGGGAAGCGATGAGCCGGAGAGCTTCCGCCTGGAGGAGGCTGTGGAGGGGGACACCTATACCGTAAGGCTGGTGAGAAATATAAAGGCCGGCGACCAGGATAACCCCTCTATTTTACAGCAGTTTGTGGGAAGGCTGGTGGGAGCGACAGCGCCCATTGGCATCAACCTGGCTCTGGAGCTTTATATTCCTGAGGGGATGAAAAGCCTCTATCTGAAGCAGTCCAGCGGAGACGTCAGCGTGGAGGGACTGCATATGCCCGGTATGGAAATGCAGATCATCAGCGCCAGCGGTGAGATTGAGCTGGAGGAGGTGCATGTGAAGAAGTTGCAGGCTCAGAGCACCAGCGGGGATGTGGAGCTTACCAGCTGCTCCGCAGCGTCCATGGAGGTCAAAAGCGTCAGCGGAGATGTGGATCTGGAGAGGCTTAATGCAGCGCAGCTGACGGGGAGCACCACCAGCGGTGATATGGAGCTTACCAGCTGCGCCGCCAGCGAGGGAATCAAGCTGAATACCATGAGCGGGGACGCCACCCTGACGGAGCTCCAGACCCAGTTCTTGGAGGTCAGCACCATCAGCGGGGATGTGGATTTTGAAGTCCAGTGCGCCGGGGCGGTGATAAACAGCACCAGCGGGGATGTAAACGGCGCCTTCCGCCAGGATGTGGCTGCAAAGATCAGCACCGTCAGCGGCGATTTGACGCTGACGCTGAAGAACGAACAGCGGGGGCTTCGCGCCCGGGTGAACACTGTCAGCGGGGATGTGCAGGTGCGCTACGGAGGGAACCGAGGACATTACGGCAGAAAGGCGGAAATCCGCGCGGGCATTGAAACCAGCTCCCTGGAGCTTCACACCGTCAGCGGGGATATCGGTATATATGATCGATGAACAAAAAGTGTTTTAAAAAAAATACACAATTTCCCCTTGCGGTGAAAAGTTGACTGTGCTAAGATTTGTGGTACTAGGGACAAAAAGCATTTGAGCCCGGTATTTATAGAGGAAAAAGCTGTGAAGGAGACTCAGAATCTGGATAGGAACCAGACAGGAAGCGCAGGTCACCGACTGAGAGCCAGCGCATGGGGCTTTGGTTTTGGGAACGCTCCGGAGCCGGTGTGGTGAGCTTTTTAAGGGTAGTCACACCCGTGGTCTGTACGTTACGCAGAAAAAGAAGTGGAGCAGGAAGAGACAGGAGAGACGCCCCTGTCAGCCCCTGGTCAATGCGGGTGGTACCGCGGATATCTTAAGTATATTCGCCCCGGAATACGGTTTGTATTCCGGGGCTTTTTGCGCGATAAGCCCGGAGGGCGGCCGCTGTGCTTGCACGAGCGGGCATCCGACGGGCAACGGTCATCGAGCGGCAATGCCGCGAGATGAACGAGGTATCGCGGTGATCGGATAGGGGAAGGAATCTTCCCCTATCCGATCGCGATACGCCCCAGACAGGCCGAAATTTAAAAAGGAGGAGCAAGAGCATGGAATTTGTGACAGGAGTAAAGAAGAAGAAGGAGCTCATCGGCGTAAAAGAGTTGATCAGCGGGGTCTTTGCGGACCAGGAGGTGAAAATGAACGGCGCGGTACACACCATCCGGGATATGGGAGATGTGGCCTTCATCGTCCTCAGAAGGAGCGAGGGCCTGGTGCAGTGCGTCTACGAGACGGGAAAGACGGATTTTGACCTGGCGGATGTGAAGGAGGAGGCCTGCGTGGAGGTTTTGGGCGTGGTATATCAGGAGGAGCGGGCTCCCGGCGGATACGAGGTGCGTCTAAAGAGATTAAAGGTTTTATCCGAGCCTGCCGAGGTTATGCCCATCGCCATATCCAAGTGGAAGCTGAATACCTCCCTGGACACAAAGCTGA
>CALWLH010000014.1 GCA_944381475.1 uncultured Lachnospiraceae bacterium
TTTCTGGTGCCCTCAGGGCAGATCCAGACAGAAACGCCGTTTTTTAGCTGCTCGGTGCCCTTTAAGATGGTTTCCATGCTCTGGCGCATGTCATCCCGGTCCAGAAACAGGCAGTAGAGCAGGTTCATCCAGTTGGACAAAAAGGGAACCTTCTGCATCTGGATCTTGGACACGAAGCCACATAAGCCCTTCACCTGGGTATATCCGGTTAGAATGTCAAAATAGCTTCTGTGGTTTGAAACATAGAGCACGGCGGTGTCCTCGGGGATTTTTTCCCGCCCCTCCACCTTCAGCTTTACGCCGCTGGTCCACAAAATCAGCCTGAAGGCGGTCTGTACCATTTTCAGGGCGATGCGCCGTTTGAGGGATTCGCTAAAAAGGCCGATGAACCACAAAATTCCCAAGGGAATGATGCCCAGGATCAGATACAGGGCAACGATTGTATAATCTAGTATCACTCGAATCATGGCATTACCGGCAGTCTGCGTGATGCAGACTGGTCCTTTCTTGCTGTGTTTGTTGGTTATTCCTTTCGGTCTGGCTCTTGGCTGCCAGGGCAGGAGCTCCCGGAATGACCTTCTTCTGGGGCAGCCGGGCGTAGATGCCTGTGAGCTTTTTTAAGTACGCCGCCAGTCCATCGTTAAAGTTTTCAGGACGAACCCGAAACTGCCAGTTTCCCCCCGCCACGGAGGGGGTGTTCATGCGCTGGCTGCTGTCATAGCCCAGGAGATCCTGCATGGGGTAGATGGCATATTTTGCAATGGTGCCCATGGCGGTGCGGATCATATCCCAGTGAATGGTTTCTCCGCTGGTGTTCATGTAAATGCGGATTTTGTCCTGCAGCTCCGGCTCCAGCTCCTTATACCATCCCTGGGTGGTGTCATTGTCATGGGTGCCGGTATAACAGATGCAGTTTTCCGTGGTGAAGCGGTAGGGGTAAATATCGTTATCCTCCATATTTCCAAAGGCAAACTGCAGTACCTTCATGCCCGGCAGGTGAAAGCGGTCCCGAAGCTTTTCCACCTCCGGGGTGATGATTCCCAGATCCTCCGCCCAGATGGGAAGATTCTTGCCCAGAGCCTTTTGGAGGGCATTGAAGAAATCGGCGCCAGGGCCGGGACGCCAGGCTCCTTCGATGGCGTTTTCGTCTCCGTAGGGAACCGCCCAGTAGGACTCAAAGCCTCTGAAGTGGTCGATGCGGATGCAGTCGAAGATGGACAGCTGATTTTTGATGCGGCTGATCCACCAGGCGTATCCGGTTTTTTTATGATAGTCCCAGTCATAGAGGGGATTGCCCCAGAGCTGTCCGGTGGCACTGAAGTAATCCGGCGGAACACCTGCCACCACGGTGGGATAGCCCTCCTCATCCAGCAAAAAGAGCTCCGGGTGGGCCCAGACGTCGGCGCTGTCCATGGAAACAAAAATCGGTATATCTCCTACGATTTTAATTCCCCGGATATTGGCATAGGTCTTTAAGGCCGTCCACTGGCGGAAGAAGAGAAACTGAAGAAATTCATAGTAGCCCATGTCGGAGGCAAACGCCTCCTTTAAGGCTTCCTTTTTTTCCGGAGTGGGCTTTTTTAGCTCCTCGTCCCAGTCTAAAAAGCGGACGCCTCCCTGGGACGCCTTGATGGACATAAAAAGAGAATAGTCCGTCAGCCAGTGGGCCTGCTCTTTTCGGAATTTTTCAAAACCCTTAGACAGGGCCGGATCCAGCGCGGGACACTTTTTCTTGCCATCCCGGATGAAGCTGTCATAGGCTCTCTTAAACAGTGGATTCTTGAAATACTGCACATAGCCGTAGTCCACCTTGTCATCGGAAAACGCAGGGGTATAGGCCAGATCCTCCCTTGTAAGAAGTCCGTCTACAACCAGGTCATCCAGCGAAATGAACAGGGGCTGTCCCGCGAAAGCGGAAAAGCTCTGATAGGGGGAATCGCCGTAGCCTGTGGGGCCAAAGGGCAGCACCTGCCAGATGGACTGGCCGGCCTTTTCCAAAAAGTCCACAAAGGCGTAGGCTCCCCTTCCAAAATCCCCGATACCGTATTTTGAGGGCAGTGACGAGGGGTGCAGCAGCACCCCTGCATACCGCGGTGTCAGCTCTCCCATAGTAAAACCTCCTTGAATAGTTGTCTGAGGGCCGGCATCTATTTTCAGGCAGGGATGTTCCCGGGAATGGATGCCGTGATACGCTTTAGCGTTGTATATCTGCTGTCCTCAAGTATACTTCATATGGAGGAAATTTTCAACGGTTTTCGGCGTCAGTCCTCATACACCACATGGTGGATTCCCTCCGCTAAAAGGGTGGAAAGCTCCTTGATGTGAACGTCGATATCCTTGGGGGTTACATGCATGGCCCGGAGGGAATCGAAAATCTTCTCATCCGGCAGGCCGGCCGCCATGTCGGAGAGCAGGTCATAGACAATGGTGGCGGCTCCGATGACCGTGGGGATGCCGATGCTGATCACTGGGAGATGCAGGCTCTGGCGGCTCAGCTCCATGCGGTGGTTGCCGACCCCGGAGCCGGGACAGATTCCTGTATCCGAGAGCTGGATGGTGGAGAGCAGCCGGGAGGTGGATCTTGCCGCAAGGGCGTCTACCACGATCAGCGCGTCGGGATGGATTTCGGAGAGGACGCCCCGGACAATCTCTAGGGTTTCGATTCCTGTCTGGCCCATGACCCCTGGAGTCAGGGCGGACAGGGTGCGGGGGTGGCCGGTGGCGAGATGGCGGTTTACCAGAAGCTGACCTGCTGTGGCGGGCCCCAGGGCGTCCGCAGTCATGGCTGAGTTGCCAAGTCCCACCACCAGCAGGCTTTGCCAGTGCTTGGGCAGGAGGCGTGACAGGGCATGTCCCATGACGATGGCGGACGCCTGAATATCCTCGTCGGTGTGCCCCGTTATGGTGCCCTCTGAAAGGGTGATGTATGTTCCAACCGGTTTTTGGAGCGCGGCGGCGCCTTCCTCCGTGTCGATGGTCACAGTGCTGATGTGGATTTTTGTGCTACGCTCAATCCGCTCCTGTATGCGGACGCCGGGGAGCCTGCGGGCGCTGCCTGCGCGGCGCTCCTGCTCCTCGATGGCCAGGTCGGTGCGAAACAGATCATGATTGAAATTCATAGGAGTCTCCTTCTTTTTTTCATTAGTATAGGGAAAAAAATCAAAAAAATACAAAATAGTGATTGACAGACAGGGGGCTTTTTGCTAGACTAAACGAGTGTCTGTCCAAATAGCCGTGTCAAATGGGACAGAGGTTATAAGCGGGAGACTCTCTCCTTCCGACTTATACAGATCATAAGTAATTTGTATATTTTATTGGAGGTGCCACATGGCAAATATTAAATCTGCAAAGAAGAGAGTTTTAGTAATTAAGACTAAGACCGAAAGAAACAAGGCGACGAAGTCCAGAGTGAAGACCTATGTCAAGAGAGTAGACGCAGCTATTGCACAGGGCGACAAGGCAGCAGCGCAGGCAGCGCTTCTTGAGGCTACCAGTGAGATCGACAGAGCCCAGAGGAAGGGCGTGCTTCATAAGAATACCGCATCCAGAAAGGTTTCCCGCCTGGCTCAGGCTGTCAATAAGATGGCTTAAGCAGGAGCGCATACGTCTGACAGACTAACCCACTGTATGACGAAAAATACTTGCTTTTTGCTTGAAGATTGTATACAATAGCACCGTCCGGAAATCCGGGCGGTGCTTTTTCGTGGCGGACCAATTGGCTGCTAACGAAGGGGGCATCATCGGGTAAACCCCGAAGGAAAGGAGAACAAAGCATGAGAGCGCAAAAGTTACTTGCATTTGTTTCGTTATCCGCTCTATTGGCGGTGACAGGCTGTTCCGGCGCCAGCTCCGGAAGCGGTCAGGAAAGCAGTTCGGGCAGCAATGCTGGTACAACCAGCGGGAGTATGGACAGCACAGCAGGAAGCTCCGGAACCTCAGGAAACGAGGGGCTTCGGGAAGGGGGCAGCATTGTAGTGGGAATCCAGCAGGATCTGGATACCCTTGACCCTCATGTGGCGGAGTCCGCAGGAACAAGGGAGGTGCTGTTTAACATCTTTGAAGGTCTGGTAAAGCCTGACAGCGAGGGAAATCTGGTTGGCGCTGTGGCAGAGTCCTATGAGGTTTCAGCGGACGGAACAGAGTACACCTTTCATCTGCGGGAGGGCATAAAGTTTCATAACGGTGATGAGGTCACAGCGGAGGATGTGAAGTACTCCCTGGACCGGGCGTCGGGAAATCTGGAGGAAGGCACAGCCCTCATGCCGGATCTGGAGGCCATTGACCGCGTGG
The DNA here is from genome assembly GCA_944381475.1 of uncultured Lachnospiraceae bacterium. Classification (GTDB taxonomy): domain Bacteria; phylum Bacillota; class Clostridia; order Lachnospirales; family Lachnospiraceae; genus UBA4292. Next base: position 4,291 of record CALWLH010000014.1, read on the forward strand.
AGATTGGTGATGAAAACACCATCCATGTGTACCTGGCGGAGGGGGATACGGAGTTTATCGCATATATGACCGCCGCCATCATTCCCGCAGGCTATGATGCCTCGGCAAGCGCACCCATTGGAACAGGGCCTTTTCAGTTTGTATCCTATACCCCGCAGGACAGTCTGATAATAGAAAAAAATACGGAATATTACGGCGCCCAGGCTTATCTTGATCAGGTGACCTTTAAGATTATAGCCGATGCGGACTCCTCCGTGCTTCTGGCGCTCCAGAGCGGCAGCATCGACATTTATCCCTATCTGACAGCGGATCAGGCGTCCCAGCTGACGGATTATTATACAATAGAGGTTGGCAGCACAAATCTGGTGCAGGCACTGTTCTTAAACAATGCGGTGGAGCCCTTTGACAACGAATTGGTACGCCAGGCGCTCTGTTACCTTGTGGATCCCCAGGAGATTATCGACATGGTGGGGGGCGGTTATGGCCATGTGATCGGCAGCGGCGTGTTCCCAGCCTTTGAGACATACTACGATGGGGAATTGGAGAATGCTTATCAGAGGGACGTGGAGAAGGCAAAGGAGCTGCTGACAGAGGCAGGATATCCGGATGGATTTACCATGACCATCTCTGTTCCATCGAATTACCAGTATCATATGGATACGGCGCAGGTGATCGTGGAGCAGCTCAAGGCGGGGGGCGTGGAGGCCTCCATTGAACCTGTTGAATGGGCCACATGGGTTTCCGACATCTATGTGGGAAGAGAATATCAGTCCACCATCGTGGGACTGGATGCGGATCTGGCCCCCAGCGATCTTCTGGGACGCTACGATTCGGAATCCTCGAAGAATTTTATAAACTTTTCCAATGCGGACTATGATCAGGCGGTGCGGGCAGCTATCGCCAGCACCGATGTGGAGGAGAAGGTGAGCTATTACACCACCTGTCAGGAGCTCTTATCCCAGCATGCCGCAAGTGTGTTTATTCAGGATGCCGCATCCCTGGTGGCGGTCAGCAAAAAGCTGGCGGGCTATACCTTCTATCCCCTTTATGTACAGGATATGTCCAAGATCTATTTTGTGGAATGATTTTTCTTGGGAAGTGTGAGGAAGGCGGCAGCCGCGGCATCATGGGGTCAAGGAACCTTGACCCCGGCGGTGCATTATTTTTGACATAATAAAATGGGCCGATGCAGCAATGCGTCAGCCCATTTTATTATATAGAAAAAGAGAGAATTACTTGGAGTCCTTCAATACATGGAGAACCTTGATGAGCTTTTCCTTCTCTTCGTTGGAGAAGGCCTCCATCATCTTGAGAATCTCAGCATCCAGAGAGGAAACCTTTGAGCGGTCTGTGTAGAGCAGATAGTCAATGGACACGCCCAGCAGGTTTGCGTAGTAAGAGAGAACCTTCAGATTCATCTTCACTTTATTATTCTCTATGTTGCTGATGTAAGCGACTGTGACGCCCAGATCTTTAGCGATAGCGTCCTGTGTGATGCCTTTTTCCTTGCGGAACTGCTTGAGTCGAAGACCAATGGCTGCATAATCAATCGATTTTTCCATACTTAACCTCCTTATTTTTTGGAAACGTTTTCGTTTACGCATATACTAACACCTTTTTTCTGAAATGTATAGTAAGTTTTTGAAAATTCACAAAAAGTTAACATAAATAGCGCCGTTCCCATGTATTTTACTTTTTTGTGGATTTCCTCTTAAAATTGTGTTATGATACTAGGGTCAAATTCGCTGCATATGCCAGCAGAAAGGAGGAATCATATGAAGAGAGTGTTCTTGCTGGACTACGAAAACACGGCCATTCGGGGACTCTACGGCATCTCAGAGCTGGGATACGGGGACAAGGTGGTGGTATTTTGCTCCAATGAAAACATCAAACGTGCGCTCTACGACCTTTTGAAGGTTTATGAGGAGCGCCGGGTAGAGATTAGGGTGCATCTATTGAAAAAGCGCGCTGTAAATGCGCTGGATTTTATGATCACCACCTACCTGGGCTTTGAGGTTTCCATGGAGGAGGAAAAGGAAATTTTCGTGATTTCCGCAGATAAGGGCTATGAGTCTGCCATTGACATGGCCCATGAGCTGAGCAATGGAATCTTTATTGGCTTCCATGAAAGCATTTTTGACTGCATTCACGAAAAGTATTCCAGATCCCTGCCGCAGAAGGATGATGAGATACTGACCATTGATGCCCAGGAAACTCCGGTGTTGGAGCAGGAGCAGAAAAAGCAGCTTGACGGCAAGGCTTACAAGGCTATTGCTGGGCCGGTACAGGAAAAAACCGACTTTGAGTACAAAAAGGGGCTTCCTGAGAGGGAGAAGAAAAGGAGCTTCGGCCCCTTCACCCTGGGCGCAAAAAAGTCTAAGCCTGCCACCAACAAGCAGCGAGACGAGTACCGGCTAAGGTTCATGGAACGGATGAACAGAGAGGTGCTGATCCCCGCCCAGTACACGAATCAGCTCACGGCCTTTATGGACAAGTGCCGGACAAAGTCTGAATTCATGGAGCGCGCGGGCATCGCCCTGGGGAATAAGAATAAGGAGCTTCTGGATGTGGCTGCGCGCTACTATGAGGAATACGATAAAAATCGCCCCTGAATGTGCATAACCTGTCGCTTTTCACACATACTACCACCAGACAACGCAGCATTGCCATGTGCTGCAAAAAAGCCCCCTGCAGCGGGGTATGGAAGGGTGTGAAAAGTGATGAGGATTGCATTGTACGGATGTAAGCCCTATGACAGGATGTTCTTCGAGCCCCTGTCAAAGGAGTACGGCTACGACATGATTTTTATTGAGGACCGCATGAGCCATGAGACGGTTCAGTTGGCGGCAGGATGCGATGCGGTTTGTCTGTTTGTAAACGGTACAGCTACAAGGGAGCTGATCGACAGGCTGGCGGAGCTGGGGGTAAAGGCCATTTTGCTGCGATGCGCAGGCTATAACCATGTGGATCTTTCTGCCTGTCAGGGGAAGCTCCGGGTGTTCCGGGTTCCCAGCTATTCCCCGGAGGCGGTGGCGGAATTTGCCGCCGCGCTTCTGCTGTGCGTCAACCGAAGACTGCACCGGGCCTATAACAGAACCAGGGATTTTAACATGAATATTTCGGGGCTGATGGGCATCACCCTCCATGGAAAATGTGCAGGGGTCGTGGGCACAGGGCGCATCGGCCAGGCCATGATCAATATCCTTCGGGGCTTTGGCATGGAGGTGATCGCCTATGACCCCTATCCCAACGATCAGCTGGATGTGAGCTATGTCTCTCTGAAGGAGCTCTGTGAGCGCGCGGATGTGATTTCCCTGCACTGTCCTTTGACGAAGGAGACACACCATATGCTGGATGCAAGGATGATTAAGCATATGAAAAAGGGCGTGTATCTGATCAACACCTCCCGGGGCGCTCTTGTGAACACCGTGGATGTGATTGAGGCCCTGAAGGAAGGGATCTTTGGGGGTGTGGCCCTGGATGTGTACGAGGAAGAGGAGGGGCTGTTTTATGAGGACCGCTCCGGGGATATCATCCGGGATGACAACCTGGCAAGACTCATGACCTTTCCCAATGTGCTGATCACCTCCCACCAGGGGTTCTTCACCCTGGAGGCCATGAGAGCCATCGCCATCACCACTCTGGAAAACGCAAAGAGTCTGGAGCTGGGGCGTGAGACCGCCAATGAAATCAAAGCTTGAAATGCATGAACCCCGCCGGATGGCTTTTCCGGCGGGGTTTTCCTTTCTTTGGAGAAAAGCGGGACGTAGGATTTTGGGAATTCCGGGTCGCGGGGACGGGTAGCCAAAAACGCTTTTTTATGCTATATTCTTACGAGAAACGCAGTTGGAGAGGAATATGTCAAAGGGGTCTGCTTTGGCGTATATGCAGCAGGAGTGGGAATATGTATATCTATCTGGTAAGACACGGAGAGACGGACTGGAACAGCACAGGCCGGGTGCAGGGGCGTGAGGATATTGAATTGAATGAGAAGGGACTCTGCCAGGCGGAGAGTCTGGCGGAGGCGATGAAGCAGGTGCCTCTGGACTGCGTGGCGTCCAGTCCTCTGAAGCGGGCGAAAAAAACGGCCATGGTGGCGGCGGCCGCGAAGGGTCTGGGCGTGCAGGTGGAGCCGGACTTGATCGAGCGGGATTATGGGAAGCTTTCCGGACAAGCAGTAAAAAGCCAGGACAAGCAGTTGTTGTTTATGGATCTGGATGTGCCGGGACTTGAGAAAATGAACCAGGTGGCGGCCCGGGTGCTTGGCGTCATGAGACGCTATGGGCAAACCTCCTGTCAGCATGTTCTTATGGTGTCCCATGGGGCCGCCATCAATTCTGTGCTGGCTGTCCTTTCCGAGGGGGAGATCGGCAGCGGGAAAACCTGGCTGGTAAACGCCTGCATCAATGTATTTGAGTGCAGCCAGGGAAGAATCCGCATTGAGCGCTATAATCTGAGTCCTGAGGCTTTTAAGAGCTATGTGGGGGCTGGGCCTGTAAAAAAGCCCTGCTTTCGCTGTCTTTTGCAGGAAAGCAGCCAAAAGGAGGCCCTGGAACAGGTGAGAGGAATCCTTGCGCTGATGCCCCAGGAGGAAAAGGCTCCGGAGGAGCTATACCAGAAGCGCTTGCAGATATGTAAAAGCTGTGACGCCCTGATGGAGGGACAGTGCAGGAAATGCGGATGCTTCGTGGAACTGCGGGCGGCAAAAAAAGACGCCAGATGCCCGGGAGAGAAGCATCTGTGGTAGCTGGCGGGAGGGCTTACCTCCCTCTTCTGCGCTCCTTTTCCTGAAGCTTTTCAATGTAGCGCTTTAAAATCAGATTGATGTACTGGCTGAAGGAACGGTCATCTGCATCCGCATAATTTCGCAGCTCATCGATCAGCTCATTGTCCAGCGTAATGCTGACCTTTGTCTTTGTGTTTCCCATGGACAAATTACCTTTCTCTTAAATGATCGCAGGGACGTCCTCTGATTTTTTGTCAAAGACTGTCTCTTTGAGGGGAATTTTAGCATAAAATAGGAAAAGATACATGAAAGTAGCAGAATGTAGTATAAAGTGGGATTGGAAACGGCGGTGAGCGCATGAATTATACATATATCCTGGAGTGCAGGGATGGAAGCTTTTATACCGGCTGGACCAACAACCTAAAAAAGCGCCTGCGATCCCATAATGAAGGGCGGGGCAGCAAATACACCAAAGCCCGCAGACCGGTAAGGCTGGTGTACTATGAGTCCTACGGGACAAAGCAGGAGGCTATGCGCCGGGAATATCAGATTAAGCGCATGACCAGAAGACAGAAGGAAAAGCTGCTGGCAGCGGAGGCTTCCTCCGGGTGCAGCCTCCGCCAGGATGCGGCGGGAGCACAGGGGCTTTTGGCGGCAGAGGAGGAATAAGGGATGATCAGAATGCATTATTTTTGCTATGGACGGGTTCAGGGCGTGGGATTTCGGTACCGGGCCAGCCGGCTTGCCAGAAGCCTGCGGATGACGGGATATGTGAGAAACCTGGACGACGGCTCCGTGGAGATGGAGCTCCAGGGCCGGGAGGTGGAGATTGCCATGTTTTTTAAGAGTCTGAACGCAGATTCTTATATCCGCATCGATCGGACGGAGAGCAGGAGAATGGAGGTTGACCCGGATGAGAGGGGATTTTCCGTCAGATAGCCAGAGCCGAAAAAAATAAGTGAATTTTTATCAGTTACTTGAAATGCCCCCCCATTTCATGTATACTTTTAAAATGAGGTCCAAAGGGACAATTTTGCAAAGGAAAGGAAGAACAACGATGATTAAAGTATGGAACAGCGGAGCCTATCTTGTGGACGGCCGAACACTGATTGCCGACGGGCCGGAGGCCTTAAAGCAGGTGGAGGCAGTCTCCGGTACGGAGACCACAAAGGATGAGGCGGCAGCGGGAACCATGGCCTATGACATTTTACAGAAGCATAACACCAGCGGCGACCCGGGGAAGCTCAAGATCAAATTTGACAGTCTCACCTCCCACGACATCACCTTCGTGGGCATTATCCAGACGGCAAGAGCCAGCGGCCTGGAGGAGTTTCCGGTGCCCTACGTGCTGACAAACTGTCATAACAGCCTGTGCGCGGTGGGGGGCACCATCAATGAGGATGATCACATGTTTGGCCTTTCCTGCGCAAAGCGCTACGGCGGCATCTATGTGCCTCCCCATCAGGCAGTCATTCACCAGTATGCCAGGGAGAATCAGGCGGGCTGCGGAAAGATGATCTTAGGCTCCGACAGCCATACCCGTTACGGCGCCCTGGGAACCATGGCCATCGGCGAGGGCGGCCCGGAGCTGGTAAAGCAGCTTTTGAACAAAACCTATGATGTGAATATGCCCGGAGTGGTTGCTGTTTATCTCACAGGCAGCCTGCAGAAGGGCGTAGGCCCCCAGGACGTGGCGCTGGCCATCATCGGGGAGGTGTTCGCCAGCGGCTATGTGAACAACAAGGTGATGGAATTTGTGGGAGAGGGTGTGAAAAACCTCAGCATGGACACCCGTATCGGCATTGATGTGATGACCACAGAGACCACCTGCCTCTCCTCCATCTGGGAGACGGATAACAAGACGGAGGAATTTTTAGAGATTCACAGTAGAAAGCAGGATTACAGGAAGCTATCCCCCGCAAAAGTGGCCTACTATGACGGCGTGGTGGAGGTGGATTTAAGCGCCATCAAGCCTATGATCGCCATGCCCTTCCACCCCAGCAATACCTACACCATCGAGGATGTGAACGCACACCTGACGGATGTACTGGCGGATGTGGAGCAGCGCGCGAAGGTAAGCCTGGGAGACAAGGTGAGCTTCACTCTCCAGGACAAGATTAAAAACGGCAGGCTCTATGTGGAGCAGGGCGTTGTGGCAGGCTGTGCCGGCGGCGGCTTTGAGAATCTCTGCGATGTGGCGGACATCTTAAATGGCCAGAGCATCGGCGCAGACGAGTTCTCTTTAAGCGTTTATCCCGCATCCCAGCCCATTTTCATGGAGCTGATTAAAAACGGAAGTATTGCAAAAATCATGGCAACAGGAGCCACTGTGCGCACCGCCTTCTGCGGCCCTTGCTTTGGAGCCGGGGACGTGCCTGCAAACAACGGTCTTTCCATTCGCCATTCCACCAGGAATTTCCCCAACCGGGAGGGTTCCAAGATCACCAGCGGGCAGATTGCCTCTGTGGCGCTGATGGACGCCCGTTCCATCGCCGCCACAGCCATCAACAAGGGATACCTGACTCCTGCCACGGATATCGACGTGGACTTTTCAAAGCCCAAGTACTTCTTTGACAAGAGCATCTATGAGAACCGGGTGTATGACGGAGTTGGAAAGCCGGACAAGTCCGTGGAGATCAAGTTTGGCCCCAACATCAAGGACTGGCCTCCCATGGTGGCTCTTACAGAGGATCTGCTTCTTCGGGTTGTATCTGAGATCCACGATCCGGTGACCACCACGGATGAGCTGATCCCCTCCGGCGAAACCTCCTCCTACCGGTCAAATCCTCTGGGACTGGCAGAGTTTACCCTTTCCAGAAAAGACCCGGAGTATGTGGGACGGGCGAAGGCCATCCGCCAGGTGGAGGAAGCACGCCGCAAGGGGGAATGCCCCATGTGCGCCGATATCAGCGTGGGAGAGGCCTTTAAAGTCATCAAAAAGCAGTTCCCGGAGCTTTCCGCTAAGGAAACCGGCATCGGCACCACCATCTATGCGGTAAAGCCCGGTGACGGCTCCGCCAGAGAGCAGGCTGCCTCCTGTCAGAAGGTGCTGGGGGGCTGGGCGAACATCGCCAGGGAGTACGCAACCAAGCGCTACCGCAGCAACCTGATCAACTGGGGTATGCTGCCCTTCCTCTTCCCGGATGAGGAGCTGCCCTTTAAGAACCTGGATTACATCTTTATCCCCGACATCAGAACCGCAGTGAAGGAGAAGAAAAATGAGATTCCCGCCTATGTGGTGAAGGATGATGCGCTGCTTCCCTTTACACTGGGTCTAGGGGACATGACGGACGATGAGCGCCAGATCATTCTGGATGGCTGCCTTATCAACTATTATAGGCATTAAGGACTGGACATGGATGGCGGGCATGGCTGTCTGTACCATCACAAACAATAGAACAGGGTATGCGGATGGGCGTTTCCCTTCCGCGTACCCTGTTTTTTTAGGTCAGCTGAACCTTTATATGGGAATTATGCAAATTCAATGCAGACAAGCTTCACTCTGAATTTGCATTAGATATCTCTAATATCGGCTGAATAAAAATTGACATTGAATATAATATATGTTATACTAAAATTGTCAAAGAATTCAACAATTATTTGTAATATAATTTGTGAATTGTGAAAAGTAATTATAAATCAGCTGTGTGCGGATAATTCGTTTGCATTATATTTGCGAAAATGTTGTTATAAAAATGAGAGGGATTTTGCAGTTAAATAATTCGTAGGGATGTCAAAAGTGCAGAATGGATGCAAGGGATAAGGCGCAAATTGAAAAGGAGGGGGGATAGAAAAACAAAATAACCGCGGTGATCTTTTGCAAAATTCTGTGTTTTATTAAGTGACAGAATAAAATGATTTATGAAAGGGGGTAATTCTTATGAAAATTAAACGATGGCTTTCCTTCATTTGTGTGGTGACTCTTCTTGTTTCAGTGTTTGCATTGCCAGTAAATGCTTCAACTACGCTAGAGGGAACTAATGGCGCAGCAGAAGCGACGGACGATCAGATTACTTTCTGGAATTCACAGGAAAAAGCTGATGTAAGTTATGCAAATCGTTCTGAAGATGAAGTTCTGGCTGGGGTGTCCTCTAATGCACGTGCAGTTTCTTGGCTTTATACTTCCAGATATTTCTACTACTATGGGCAGGAGAAAAACTATTCCTGTGGACCTGCTTGCGTGAAAATGGCATTGAAAAATATCACTGGAACTGCTTATTCAGAATCTGTTATCCGAACTGGCTGTAAAACTACGACATCCGGGACGTACCTTTCTGATATGGTACAATATCTCAACGATATGCAGGATCATAATTCGTACATTGCCCGTTATCAAAAGACAAAATTCATTATGAAAAGGGATTTGTATAGTTGCATAGTTAACTGGGATTCTCCTCCTATCATTGGTGTTAAAGAAAATACCTCTAATGGATGGAACTATAATCTTAACGCTCACTTTGTGATTGTATATGCTGTGAGAAGTGATAATTCGGCGTTTATGATTTCAGATCCATGGTCTGGTTACATTGGCGATAGCGGCAATAGGGATTTGAATATTTCATGCGATGATCTTTTTACAGGATACAATGCAGTAAACATTGGATATATGTACTAAAATACTAAAAATTATACTTATTCAGCCACCCTTTAATAAAAGCGCTTCGTGAAGGCGTGCTGTTCTGCAAAAAAGTATACGTAATATCACACACTTGCGCTGCAGTGCACAGTGACATTGCAACGCAGACATATACTGAAAGGATTTTGAGCATGAAAAAAAGGAAGCTAGTTCTTTGCTGTATATTTGCGGCGGCGTTATTGTGTGTGCTTTCGATCATTGCATTCTCCGCTTTGAACAAAGATAAAAAAATCACAACAGAAACGATTCGGCCAACTATATCAGCGGGCTGTTATTCTATTATGCTGGAGGATAGTTATATATTTTTTACAACAGATTCCTCTGCTACTTTTTACCGGCAGTATTTTGATGGGCGAATGATTAGCCTTGGCAGCATTGATGACTTTGCTTTTAATTTGGGATTCCATACGCTTATTGACCAGAAACTGTACTTTTACATCACCACTGCTGATAGCATAGAAGCTGTTTTTGAAAACAATTCTTTTGTAAATCGGATTTATTGTATAGACATAGATAAAAACTTATTGAGGGAAATATATTTTGAGTCTGAATGCCTCCCCGGTGCAATCATTTCCTCGATTGACAATTATTTGATTAGCCGCCAATCCCAGCGCAGCGAGGACAATTTTTTGTATACATATATCGAAATCTATGACACAAGTATAAATCAGATAGTAAAAACATCTGAAGTATTTACTCTAAATGACAACACAAATGTGGGCACATATATGATGAATATGTGTTGTGACGGAAATTATATTTATGCACTGCTGGATGAGCGGTATGAAGATGGCTCAAATTCACCTTTTATTGTGAAATATGATACTAATTTTGAAATACAGGAAGTTATAAATATAGACTCCATTGCAGAATACATTCTCACCGCACGTGTTGGAGAGATGTACATTGACGATACTTTTTTGTTTATGAGAAACTACTCCGCAGATGCCTGCGTATCAAGGATTGAAAATGGTAATGTCATACCGATTATCCAGGAAAATGGCCTGAGGAAATCTCTTCAGTACACTACAGGGCAACGCCCGATATTTTATGTCTTTGGCAGTACACGTATTTATCTGTTTGACGAGAGCAAAGGAAGTTATGTGTCTCATGAACTTAATCTACAGAATGATTATATAATACAAAGTATTATGGTAAACGATCATACTGCGCTGGTTGCTCTTTTCGTATATCCATCCGCTCCCGATGATGATTTGGATGAAAGGTTAATTCTGGTAGATGTGCCAGATATTACCAAGAGGATTTTTCCATAGCGGTAGAAAATAATACGATGTGGAAAATACTTAGCGCTATCACATGCGTAGGCGGAGCCGGGAGGACTGTCAAAATGGCTCCAATTAGAGCAAATAGGAGAAGAATTTAAACATTTCACAGAATAGAAGGACTGCTAATAACCTCCTCAATAACCTTTACATTTTCACATTTTCTGTAAAGCTCCGGGACGTCCCCCGCTGTCAGAATCAGCGCATCGGAAAAGGGAAAGAAGGTCACATAGGACACCAGCCCGAATTTGCTGGCATCGCAGAGCACATAGCGGGCGCTGCTGGCGGAGAGGGCTCTGCGCTTGACCATGGCCTCGGAGGGGTCAGGGGTGGAAAAGCCCGCCGCTTTGGTCACCGCATTGGTTCCGAAAAAGCCCTTTGTAAAATGATATTTGGAAAGGTTCAGGATGGCCTCCTCCCCCACCACCGCCTCGGTGGCCGGTTTGTACTGGCCGCCGGGAATGAGCACTCTGTAGCCCTTTGCGGCCAGCTTCCGGGCATGCGTCAGGCCGTCTGTGACAAAGATGGCCCCGCCTCTTTCCGGAAGATAGTCAATCATGTATCCGGTGGTTGTTCCTGCGTCCAGGTAGATCAGATCCTGATCAGAGATCAGTGAGGCCGCATATCTGGCGATTGCCTGCTTCTCCTCCCGGTGCGCCTGCTCCCTCTCTAATACTGCCAGATCCGCTGTGACGGTTCGCCCCTCTGGGGCGTTTTTTGCCATGGCGCCGCCGTGGACCTTGACGAGAAGCCCTCTGGCGTCCATCTCTGTCAGATCTCTGCGCAGTGTGGATTCTGACGCGTCAAACCGCTCCAGAAGCTCCTGCAGGGTAACGGAACCCTGCGTATTCACCAGCTTTTCTATCCCATTTCTCCGTTCCTCTGTCAGCATAATCCCTCCCTGAATGGTCATAAACATTTACAAACGTTCATGCTCTTATGGGATACTATACCCTCATTTTGTGCGGATGTCAAATCCAGAATAAACGCAGAAGTGATAGGGCATGTTTTTTGCAAAGGAACCCATCTCCAAAAGTATTATAAATAGCTTTTCTTATAGTTATGTAATAAATTTGCGCAGAAATTGTGTCAAATAAGGGAAACTTTAATAATTTTTGGCTTGTAACAAGAAAAATGCATGGTATAATAATAGCATTAGGAGCATCCACTCATGCAAAGCGTAATTAAAGAAGAAGGAGCGGAGTGCGAATGGTGGCAGGGATTCTGAGAGCGTGATGCTGGGAGAAATCCCTGGTATTATCAGAGAATCAAAGGATGGTAGAGAATGAGTGAATATGTGATCACCTGCTGTTCTACAGCGGATATGAACAGAGAGTTTTTTGAGAAAAACCATGTGCCTTTTGCCATGTTCCACTATCAGATGGATGGGACGGATCACCCGGATGATCTGTATACCTCCATCAGCCCGAAGGAATTTTATAAAAGAATCGCAGACGGAGCGCAGCCAGTTACATCCCAGGTGAATGCAGAGCAGTATTGTGAACTGTTTGAGCCGATTTTAAAGGAAGGGAAGGATGTGCTGCACCTGACGCTTTCCAGCGGGATTTCCGGAACGGTGAATTCTGCCAATGTCGCGAAGGCTCAGATGGAGGAGGCATACCCCGACAGGAGGGTGATCGTTATCGATACCCTGGCGGCCTCCTCGGGCTATGGTCTGGTGCTCACCGCTGCGCTGGAAAACCAGCAGAAGGGCATGAGTCTGGAAGAAAATGCAGAGTGGATCGAGGCCAATAAGAATAAGGCGCACCACTGGTTTTTCTCATCGGATCTCACCAGCTTTATCCGGGGCGGCCGGATATCAAAGGTTTCCGGCTTTTTTGGACAGGCGTTAAACATCTGCCCGGTGATGAATGTAAACAGCGAGGGAAAGCTGATACCCAGGGTGAAATGCCGGGGGAAGAAGGCGGCCATGAAGGAAACCCTCAGAACCATGAAAGCCCATATTCAGGATGGCGAGCAGTACAGTGGTCACTGTTATATGTCAAACTCCGACTGCTATGAGGATGCCAGAGCTCTGGCGGATATGATCGAGGATGCTTTTCCCAATCTGAAAGGGAAGGTAAAGATCTATGATATCGGCACGGTGATCGGTTCCCATACAGGGCCGGGAACGGTGGCTTTGTTCTTCTGGGGAGATGAGCGCACCCTGTAGGCGGCAGGCTCCTAGGATGTTTATTACAAACTCACATCGTATTTTAGTAAGGCGTAGCCTTTGTGGAGGGAGGCTGCGCCTTATTTGGTGCGATAAGCCCATCAAGCGGCTGACAGCACCTGCCTCATGCGAAGCATTATATTGGCAGGTGCGTATTGGCAGGTCCGCTTTAGCGGGCGTGCCGTCACCCGACTTGCATGAGCGGACATTTTGTCAGGGCCAGATGTTTTGAGGCAGAACTATAAGTAGATTAAAAACAGGAACAGGCGGCCGGAAGCGATATCGTGATTTTACATTAACTGGCAGAGGCCTGGTTGGGAGGTATATTATGCAGAAGGTAATTATCATAGGCGCAGGACCGGCAGGGCTCACCGCAGCCTATGAGCTGCTGCGCGAGGGCGGTGGGGCGTTTGAAGTGACAATTTTGGAGGAGTCCGATATGATCGGCGGTATCTCCCGGACGGTCCGCTATCATGGCAACCGTATGGATATAGGCGGGCACCGTTTCTTCTCAAAGGATGAGAGAGTGATGAAATGGTGGCAGGAGATGATGCCCCTGCAGGGAAAGCCCTCCTTTGACGATCGGCTGCTGGGGCGCAGGAAACGTCTGATGAAGGGGGGGCCTGACCCGGAACAAACCGACCGGGTGATGCTGCTGAGGCAAAGGGTGTCCCGGATTTATTACAAGAAGAAATTTTTTGACTATCCGGTGTCCATGAAACCGGAGACGATCAAAAATATGGGCTTTGTCACCACAGTGCAGGCAGGCTGCAGCTATGTAAAGGCATCCCTTCGCAGGCTGCCGGAGACGTCCCTTGAAAATTTTTACATCAACCGCTTTGGAAGAAAGCTTTACTCCATGTTTTTTGAGGGGTATACGGAAAAGCTCTGGGGAAGGCATCCCAGGGAGATTTCCGCTGACTGGGGAGCGCAGCGGGTGAAGGGGCTGTCTATTCGGGCGGTTCTTAAGGATATGCTGACCTCAAAAAAGAAAAAGGCAAAAAGGAAGGTGGAAACCTCCCTGATTGAGGAATTTTATTATCCGAAGCTTGGCCCCGGTCAGCTGTGGGAAATTACCGCAGAGGAGGTAAAAAGGCTGGGAGGCCGGATCCTGATGAATTGCAGGGTGACGGGGATTCAGACCGACGGAAAGGGTAAGGTTCTGAGCGTTACATATGACAATAACGGTGACAGTCAGATGCTGGAGGGGGATCTGTTTTTGTCCTCCATGCCGGTAAAGGATCTGGTGGCGGGCATGAATGACGTGCCCCAGGAGGAGGCAGCCATTGCCGCGGGCCTGCCATACCGGGATTTTGTCACCGTGGGACTTCTTGTAAAGAAGCTGAATCTGAAAAATGCCACGGACATAAAAACCCTTGGAAATATTGTGCCGGACTGCTGGATCTATGTGCAGGATACCGGTGTAAAGCTGGGAAGAATCCAGATTTTCAACAACTGGTCCCCCTATATGGTGGAGGATCCGGAGCATACCGTCTGGATTGGGTTGGAGTATTTTTGTGAGGAAGGCGACTCCTTCTGGAATTTGAAGGAGGAAGCCTGTGTGAAGGGAGCCATTAAGGAGCTGATAAAAATGGGTGTGATCTCCTCCCGGGAGGATGTTCTGGACTCCCACAGGGAAAGGGTCAAAAAGGCCTATCCTGCATACTTTGACACCTATAGTCAGATGAATCGTCTGGTTGAATATCTGAACCGTTTTGAGAACCTTTACTGTATCGGAAGGAACGGCCAGCACAGATACAACAATATGGATCACTCCATGGCCACGGCCTTTGAGGCGGCGGATAATATCCGCAAAGGAATAAAGAGCAAGGACAATGTGTGGAATGTGAACACGGAGAAGGAGTATCACGAGGAGAAGGATACGTGATCCTTCTATAAATGAGAGGGTTTGTGCAAAATCACGGCAGCCTCTTCGGGGACAGTCCTGTTTTCTACAAGATGCTTCATGCAAAGAGATGCTGCGGTTACGGATAAAAGTAAGGGTTTTGGGGAGGAAGAATTTTATGGAAAAGCAGCCTTTGAGGGGCCAACGGTTAAAGGACCTCATCTTTTATATGCTGCCTGCGGCGCTGTTTATTTTTGCGATCATTGTCACGGTTTATTATATCACTGTAGCCGCAAAGGGCGAGTTTCATTCGGATTGTACGGATACCATTTTTTGGGCCAATGCCACCTATGAGGGAGGCCGTATTTTTAACGAAGACTTTTCTTATGCGTGCCTCCTGCCGGTGGGAACCAATCTGCTGATGCTGCCGTTTTTCCCTTTTTTTGGCATGTCCATGACCACCCATGTGCTGGGAATGCTCATGTTTTTCATCCTGTTTACAGTTTTTTTCTGTCTGATGCTTCGGGAGATGGGCTGGGGCTTTCGCTCCATCTGCCTGGGAGGAACCATCCTTCTGGGACTTCTTCTGTCCAGCAAAAAGATGCGGGAGATGTTCTGGGGGCATACCATTTACTACAGTCTGGGGCTGCTGTTTTTGTTTATGGGCACCTTTCTCTACTTTCGTTTTGAGAATCTCATGGAGAAAAGACAGGGGATGGAAAGGGAGAGCAAGGACGGGCGCAGGACGGAGGTTCATATCCTTGTGACAGCCATTGCTCTGCTTTTGCTTTTGATATTCAGCTCCACGGACGGGATATCCGCGCTGTCCATCTTTGGCCTGCCTTTTCTGGCAGGGATTTTCGCGGTGCACTTTGCAGATCACACAAAGCCCCTGACCTGCGGGCAGAATGCTTTTGCTTTCTGTCAGATCCTGGTGTTCGGGCTGATGATCCTGACAGGAATCCTTTTGTGCAAAATATGGGCCGGAGACATCCGGGCAGGCTATGAAACTGCCTACTCCACCTATTCCGCTCAGAGCACCTGGACTGAGCATGTGCAGGGACTGCCCCTGGCATGGCTGACGCTTTTGGGGGTGGAGAATCTGGATGGAGAGCCTCTGGCATCACTGGACAGTGTGGTAAATATTTTTCATATTCTGGGAGCCATCCTGATTGCTGTTTTTCCCATTATTGCCACCTGTTTTTATTACAGATATCCGCAGGATCTTTCCGGAAAACATATCCGCATATGGATATGGATTCATTGGGGCGTAACCACCATCATTATGCTGGGATATGTGTTTGGCAAGCTTTCCGCTGCCAACTGGAGGCTGAGTCCCATTGTGGGCACAGGAATCGTTCTGACCCTGCTGGTGCTGCGATGGGGGCTGGTTTTTCATCGGCCGGCTTTGCGAATCCCGGCGCTGCTTGCCGTTCCTATTGTTGTTCTTTCCTTCTTAAATCTGTCAAATGTGTCTGCTATGCCCGCTGACAGCTATAAGGACAATGAGCTTTATCAGCTGGCGGACAGTCTTAAAGAGCGGGAGCTGTCTTACGGATATGCCAGTTTCTGGCGTTCCAATGCCCTGACGGTGATCGCAGGCCCTGATATCAAGGTCAGGACTGTGGAGATAGATGAGGAAGGCGTGACGCCCCGCTATTACCAAACCCAGAGAAGCTGGTATCGGGATCAGCCGGGACAGGAGGAATATTTTCTCCTAGTAAATCAATCCGAATACAATACTCTTGTCAATAACGGAAATCCGCTTCTTGCGGAGGCACAAAAGCAGGAAAAGATTGAGCTTGCCAGCGGCGCCTCGTATTACATCCTTATTTTTGAAGATAATATCTGGGATTAGGCAATAAAGGTTGAGAAAGGTAAGGAGCCTATGGATGATGAAAAGGAACTTCTTGATAATATAAAAAGAAATCTGGAGCTTCGCAGTGATCTGGAGGCAGAGAAGGAACGGATGAGAGGAAAATCTTCTAAAAGCGGAGGACAGAAAAAAGTACAGACGTCCTCCCAAAAGAGTATGAGCGGGACAAATGAGCAGGAGATGTCCAAAAAGAAAACGAAAAGGTCTGCGGCCAGCTCTGCCGGTGGGGAGCCTGAGGTGGAGGTAATCATCGAGGAGTATCAGGATCCGGAGGATGAGCCCCTTCCGTCAGAGAGAGAAAAACGGAAGCTTAGAAAGGAGCGGGAGGAGCAGGATGAACGGGAGCATATTCAGGAGCCTGTTCCGAAAAGAACCCGGAAAAAGAAAAAGCGCAGAAGGCACATTCTGCTGAAGCTGCTGGTCATTATTGTCCTGCTGATTTTCGGCGTCCATTTTCTGCTCACCAGAATGGTTTCTGGTACGGACTACCAGCCCTATGAGACGGATTACGTCCGGGGAGAGGACGTGATGACCTCCCCTTGGGTGGAAAATATTCTGGTGGTGGGCACCGACGCCAGAAACCCGGATGCCTCCAGCCGCTCGGACTGCATGATCATTGTCTCCATCAACAGAAGATATGGAAAGCTGGTGATGACCTCCATTCTCCGGGACAGCTATGTGGAGATTCCCGGCTATGGACAAAACCGGATCAACGCGGCCTTTCAGTATGGAGGCGCCGCTCTGCTGATCCAGACCATCGAGGAGAATTTTAAGATCGGTATTGATCATTATGTGAAGGTGGATTTCTTCTCCTTTATCAGCATCATTGACGCCCTGGGAGGGGTGGATATTGATGTGGACGGGGATGAGGCATACTATGTCAATATGTACCTGAGTGAGATCAATAACCTGCTGGGGGCGGAGCAGGGGGACGGCAATCTGACGGCTACAGGGATGCAGACATTGTCCGGAAAGCAGGCTCTTGGCTACTCCCGGATTCGCTATATCGGAACGGATTTTGCCAGAACCGGCCGTCAGAGAGAGGTTTTGAACGCCATGATCGCAAAGGCAAAGACCTTAAATCCATGGAAGCTCCTGTCTGTTTGCAATCAGGTGCTGCCGGAGCTCACCACGGATATCTCCGATTCGGAGCTTGCATGGCTGTTGATGCAGGCGCCCCTGTTTCTGACCTATGAAAGCAGCGAGTGCCGTATTCCCGCAGACCATACCTGGAGCAATCTGATTACCGGTTCCGGCATGGAGGTTCTGCAGCTGGATTTTGAAGCCAATGTGGAAATTTTGCAGAAGGCGATTTATGAGAAAACGGAGAAAACGGCGCAGGAGTAATGAAGCGCAGGTTATACAGGAAATGGGCAAACACAAAGGACCGCTGGCTTTTTTCAGCGGTCCTTTGTGGGTAAATGTATGCCTCTTTATTCCCTGCTTCCATGTAAGATGGGGGACAGGGGCTTGTAGATGATAAAGCAGATGGCGGAGCACAGCAGACCCTTTACAATGGTAAAGGGGATGTTGAAGATGAGGAGACACTGCAGAAGGCTGTCTACGGAGGGGAGAATCGCCTGGTAAAGGGCCACGCAGGCCTCCTGGCTGCCGCCAAAATACAGATTGATGTACAGGGGATAGGTAAGGAAATAGTTTACCGGCAGGGAGACCAGCCCCATCACCACAGAACCCACTGCTGCGCCCAAAAGGGCAGTCCTCTTATTTTTCTTCACCTGATATATAATCCCTGCGGAAAAGGAAAAGGCTGCTCCCAGCAGGAAGTTGCACAGCTCCCCCACATACCCGGTGGTGGTGCCCTCGATGATGGCATTCAGCACGTTTTTTAAAAGGGAAATGAGGATGCCGTATATCGGTCCTAGGGAGAAGGCGCCCAAAAGGGCTGGCAGATCTGAGATATCCATCTTCACAAAACCTGGAATTACAGCAGGGATGGATACCTCGAGGAACATTAGAACAAATGCTACTGCGGACAGCATGGCTGCCACCACTAAATGATATGTGCGCTTATTCATAACGCGACCTCCTTGGCGTTTCGCCGCATAATTGATGCCTCAGAGCGCCTGGATGAGGGAGATGGAGCAGGCTTATCGTGATCGGATAGGGGAAGATTCCTTCCCCTACCCGATCACCGCGATACCTCGCTCATCTCGCGGCATTGCCGCTCGATGACCGTTGCCCGTCGGATGCCCGCTCGTGCAAGCACAGCGGTCGCCCTCCGGGCTTATCGCGCAAAAAGCCCTGCTCCGGATTCGGAACAGGGCGCGGCAAACAAACCGATGTCTCTTTCATCCGGACTGTCGCGATGAGGTTAGAATGTCATCGCATGCGCTTGGCAACCGTTGGCTTCGGACTTTCACCGAATCAGCACTCCAAAGAGTGGTTGCGGGCTTTACCGCCAGTGGGGAATTTCACCCCGCCCTGAGAACACTGTCCATACTATAGTACGAATAGGGGGTTCTGTCAAGCATTAATTTTCAGGGACGGGTTTTGCCCTATGACAAATAGGGTATTGTGAAATAGAAAAAAATCTGTTAGTCTGTGGGAAGAGAAAAAAGGAGAAGATGGGCGATGGGTGAAAAGCAGCAGGGCATACGCACAGTGTACAAAACAGGAACCGGGGAGCTGGTGGAGAGGAAATCCCGTTTTTTGAGCTTTCTGTACGGCGTAGAATCCGAGGAGGAGATTAATCAGCTTCTGGAGGATGTGAGAAAGAGGTACTGGGACGCCAGGCATGTGTGCTATGCCTATGTGCTGGGGGAACGGGGGGAGCAGCAGAGGTTTTCTGATGATGGGGAGCCCTCGGGAACAGCGGGAAAGCCCATACTGGACGTGCTGACGGGAGCAGATCTTATCGGCGTGCTGCTGGTGGTGGTGCGGTATTTTGGCGGCGTGCTTTTGGGAACCGGCGGTCTGGTGAGAGCCTATTCAGGAGCGGCCAGAAAAGCTTTGGAAGGGGCAGTGGTGATCACAAAGCTTCCCGCCAGGAAGCTAGATATTGTGCTGGACTATACTGCTCTTGGAAAGGTTCAATATCTGCTGAACCAGGAGGCGCTTACCGTTGATGAAACGGAATACTCTGACAATGTGACCCTGAAGGTGCCTGTGCCTTTGGATCGATACGATGAAATAAAAGCAAAAATTTCGGATGCTACCAGCGGGACGGCAAAGCTTCTGGATGGGGAGGAGGTGCACTATGCTCTTGTGGATAAGAAAATTATATACCTTTAGAAGCATACAGAAAACCTTCCGGCGGAGAGACCTCTGTAAGAGAGTGAGCAGGGATGAAGTCTGAGGGGAAATCTGCAAGAAGCTGTGAGCAGGAAGGTAAGTCATTCAAAAACGGCCGTATCCTGGGAAAACTACTGTTTTCTCAGGATCATTTTTTTGGACGCTTTAGATATTTTCCTGACAGCTGTACGGATGAGGCATAAAATTTGTAAAAAATGCACAACATAGAATAATTATTTTTGAGAACTAATTTGACCGAAAATGATTGACTATGAAATGAAGATGTGTTATAAGTAATCATAATAAATCAAAAACAATCATTAACGGTCAATTATATAAAGAACTTATTTTTGAAGGAGGGGCTATGATTTACACCATTACATTTAACCCGGCGCTGGATTATATCGTGACAGTGGAGGATTTTCAAATAGGCAGGGTAAACCGCACTGCGGCGGAGTATATGTACCCCGGCGGCAAGGGTATCAACGTGTCCATCGTGCTGCGGCATCTGGGAATGGAGAGCAGAGCCCTGGGATTTGTGGCGGGCTTTACAGGCGCAGAGATAGAAAGGCGCCTGGGGGAGCAGGGCTGTGCGACGGATTTCATTCACATTCCGGAGGGCATGAGCCGTATCAATATGAAGCTGCGCTCGGAAAAGGAAACAGAGATTAACGGTATGGGACCCAAGCTTACGCCGGAGCTGATCCGGGAGCTTCTTAAAAAGCTGGAAGACCTCCAGGCGGGGGATGTGCTGGTGCTTGCCGGAAGCATTCCAGCCACCGTTTCTGACAGCATTTATCAGGAGATTATGGAGATGCTGGCGGGAAGGGACGTGATGATCGTGGTGGACGCCACAAGGGAGCTCCTGGCAAATGTCCTGCCCCTCCATCCCTTTCTGGTAAAGCCCAATAACCATGAGCTGGCGGAGCTTCTGGGTGTGGAGATGAAGGGCAGGGAGGATATAATCCGGGGGGCCGAAAGGCTTCAGGAAATGGGGGGCAGGAATATCCTGGTGTCCATGGCCGGGGACGGCGCAGTGCTCCTGACAGAGACCGGAGAGGTTTATACCAGCGAAGCCCACAGGGGAAGGGTTGTAAATTCCGTGGGGGCAGGCGATTCCATGGTGGCAGGCTTTATTAACGGTTATCTGCGTTCCGGCAGCTATAAAACAGCCTTTGAATTTGGACTCTGTGCGGGAAGCGCCAGTGCGTTTTCTGAAGGATTGGCCGAAAAGGAACAGGTGGAAGCATTGCTGATGCTTCAGGAAGGCATGACTAAGCAGGTAAGGTAAGCTGCTCCTTTCCTGGGGCAGGGCAAACGCCAAAGCACAGGGATAGGAGTTCTCATAGAGCGAATAAACGAAGAAGGGAGACAAAAGCTATGAAGATTACAGATTTGCTGGGGCGCTCCGTCAGCTTAAATCAGCGTGCGGCTTCAAAGACAGAGGTCATCGAGAAGATGGTTGACCTGATGGTGCAGAAGGGCAACATCACGGACAGGGAAAGCTTTAAGAAGGCGGTATTTGCAAGAGAGGAGGAGGGCACCACAGGCGTGGGGGACGGTATTGCCATTCCCCACGGAAGATGCGCCGGCGTGTCGGAGCCGGGGCTTGCCGCCATGGTTTTGCCGGCAGGTGTGGACTACGAGGCCATGGACGATGAACCGGTACATCTGATCTTTCTCATTGCAGCGCCGGAGAACAAGGGGGACGCCCACCTGCAGATTTTAAGCAAGCTGTCCCAGATGCTGATGGACGAGGCCTTCACCGCATCCCTGAAGGCGGCCAAGAGCGTGGAGGAATTCCTGGGTCTCATCGACGCGGCGGAGGCACAGCGGGATGAGGAGAAGCCGGAGGCGCATGGGGCGGCTTCAAAGGATGCCCCCCTGATCGTGGCAGTCACCGCATGTCCCACCGGTATCGCCCACACCTACATGGCCGCAGAGGCTCTGGAGAGGAAGGCCAGGGAGATGGGGTATCAGATCAAAGTGGAGACCCGGGGCAGCGGCGGCGCAAAAAATGTGCTGACAAACAGTGAGATCGCTAAGGCGGACGGCGTGATTGTGGCAGCGGACACCAATGTTCCCATGGAGCGGTTCCACGGAAAGCGCGTGGTGGTGGTGAAGGTCGCGGACGGTATCAGCAAGGCAGGGGAGCTCATAGACAGAGCCCTGTCCGGTGAGGCTCCTGTCTATCAGGGAGGCGGCGCGGCGTC
Organism: uncultured Lachnospiraceae bacterium; assembly: GCA_944381475.1. Lineage (GTDB taxonomy): Bacteria > Bacillota > Clostridia > Lachnospirales > Lachnospiraceae > UBA4292. Next base: position 26,296 of record CALWLH010000014.1, read on the forward strand.
CTCCGGTGCTGTGGAGGAGAAGGAGGGCGCAGGGCGCCAGCTCTACAAACACCTGATGAACGGCGTGTCCCATATGCTTCCCTTCGTGGTTGGCGGCGGTATTCTCATCGCCATTGCCTTTCTGATCGACGGCTTTGGCGTGGATATCAACAGCCTGACGGAGGCGGAGCGGGGGAATTTTGGAAGCATTACCCCGGCGGCGGCTATGTTTAAGAGCATCGGTGATATTGCGTTTGGCTTTATGCTTCCTATTCTGGCCGGCTTTATCGCCATGAGTATCGCCGACAGACCTGGTCTTGCTGTGGGCTTTGTGGGCGGCGCCATTGCCGCAAACGGAACCTCAGGCTTTCTGGGAGCTCTGGCCGCAGGCTTTATCGCAGGCTATGCGGTAAGGGGGCTTATGAAAATTACCGAAAAGCTTCCAAAAGCCCTCGACGGCATCAGACCGGTGCTCATTTATCCCTTGTTTGGCATCCTGATTGCAGGACTGGTCATGACCTATATCATTGAGCCGGTGATCGGTGTGTTAAATACGGCCTTGAACAATGGGCTGTCCGGCATGAGCGGCGTCAGCGGAATTCTCCTTGGCATCATCGTGGCCGGCATGATGGCCATCGACATGGGCGGCCCCTTCAACAAGGCGTCCTATGCATTTGGCATCGCCTCCATCGCTGCGGGCAATTACAACATCATGGCGGCTGTAATGATCGGCGGCATGGTTCCCCCCTGCGCGATTGCGCTTGCGACGCTGCTGTTTAAGAATAAATTTACAGCGGAGGAGAGAAAGAACGGCTCCACAAACTTTGTCATGGGTCTGGGCTTTATCACGGAGGGCGCTATTCCTTATGCGGCAGCGGATCCCCTGCGGGTTATTCCCGCCTGTATCATCGGCTCCGGCGTGGCAGGCGCCCTGTCCATGGCGTTTAACTGCACCCTTATGGCGCCCCACGGCGGCATCTTTGTATTCCCGGTGGTGGGCAATGCGGTGATGTATCTGGTGAGCCTGGTGGTTGGCACAGTGGTGGGAGCAGTGCTTCTGGGGGTTCTAAAGAAGGAGGTTCAATAAGCGCATGAAGGATGGCGCTTAGAAAAATTCTATAAACATTATAAACATTGTTTTTAACAGCTTGTTTTAATTGAAAGGAATGTGGTATAATGCCCAATGGGTTGTTATACCACATTTTTCTATTCGGGAGTATACTATGAGAAAACAGATACAGGAAACAAGTCCCGAGAGGGACATGATATTAGATTTGGATGAAAAGCATACCATGGCGGAGGAGACAGACGAGAAGGAGTCTGCCGGAGCGGAGCTTTTGGCGGCGGAGCCTGATAACGGGGGTAAGTCTGAAAAGGAGGATTCCGATACAGGTGAAAAATTCTGCTATGTCTGCCGCAGGCCCCAGAGCCGCGTGGGCAAGCTCTTAGAGCTTCCCGGGGGAATGAACATTTGCCCGGAGTGTATGCAGAGGACCCTTGATATGGTGAGCAAGGGCAGCATGGGAAATATGCAGCTGCCCCCCAACATGATTATTTCCAGCAGCGGCAGTATTGACGACATGTTAAAGGAGCTGGAAAAGCTGAGTCCCATGATGAACGGGGGCCGTACCATGAAGATCAATCCGGCAAAAAAGCCGGAGGATCATAAGAAGAAGGAGGGGAAGGCTGAAAAGCCCCAGCTGACCTTAAAAACCCTGCCCGCGCCCCATCAGATCAAGGCAAGGCTTGACGAGTATGTGATCGGCCAGGAGAAGGCAAAAAAATCCATTGCCGTGGCAGTGTACAATCATTATAAGCGCGTGCTGGCGGCGGATACCCTGGATGTGGAGATTCAGAAATCCAATATGCTGATGATCGGCCCCACGGGCTGCGGCAAAACCTATATTGTACAGACCCTGGCAAAGATGCTGGATGTGCCCCTGGCCATTGCGGACGCCACCTCCCTGACGGAGGCGGGCTATATCGGCGACGATATCGAATCCGTACTCAGCAAGCTCCTGGCAGCGGCGGGGGATGATGTGGAAAAGGCCCAGAAGGGTATTGTGTTTATCGATGAGATCGACAAGCTGGCAAAGAAGCGCAACACCAACAGCCGGGATGTGAGCGGAGAGTCGGTGCAGCAGGGGCTGTTAAAGCTTTTGGAGGGCAGCGTGGTGGAGGTCCCTGTGGGGGCCACCAGCAAGAATGCCATGGTGCCTTTGGTGGAGATGGATACCAGAAACATCCTCTTTATCTGCGGCGGCGCCTTCCCGGATCTGCCGGATGTGATCAAGGAACGTCTCAGAAAGACCTCCTCCATGGGCTTTGGCGCGCAGTTAAAGGACGAGTTTGAAAACGATGCGGATATCTTAAGCAAGGTGACCACAGAGGATCTGCGGGCCTTTGGCATGATTCCGGAGTTTTTGGGGCGTCTGCCCATCGTCTTTACCCTTTCCGGCATGACCGAGGAGATGCTGGTGCGGATTTTGACGGAGCCAAAGAACGCCATTATCAAGCAGTACCAGGCTCTTCTGTCTCTGGACGAGGTGAAGCTGGAGTTTACAGATGAGGCGCTGGAGCTTATTGCCCGCCAGGCCATGAAGAAGGATACCGGAGCCAGAGCCCTGCGGGCGATTATCGAGGAGTATATGCTGGATATCATGTATGAGATACCAAAGGACCCCAATATCGGCTCTGTCACCATCACGAAGGAATATCTGGAGCATAAGGGCGGACCCCTGATTCAGGTTCGGGGAAATTTTTAGCCAGGCAGCATCGGGGGAGCAGGAAGCGTGAAGCTGTGGTGTATGCTCTTTTCGGGCTTTCAAATATTTTTTGATTATTTGCGGAAATATGACGGTAAAACCGAACATATTTCCGCTCTTTTTTTCTACTCGATTGAAAATCCCGGCCTCTTTAGGCATGATTTTTCCGTCGCAGGGTTTGGGGGAAACTTTTCGCGCTTTCAGGATACATTAGATATAGAAGCATTTGTTTTGGAGGATGTATGCCCCAGAATTGCCGAGAAAAAATCATGTCCCAGGATTACCGGGACTATATTGTGGAATGGTTTATCGCCCCCATGGATGCGGAGTGCGAGCAGTACATCAATAACCGGTTCCGGGTGGAATATATGAGGGGAAACGGGGATATTTTAGGGGATGTGCAGGTCTTTGGCTACAGAACCATTCCGAAGCTTTACGGGTTTATGGATACGGGAAACATGGAGGCCGCCGGTATTCTCCCTTTACAGCGTCAGCCCTATCTGGGGCTTTTGGGCCAGGGGGTGCTGGTGGGAATTGTAGATACGGGCATCGAGTACCAGAATCCCCTCTTTCTGGACGAGGGAGGAAGATGCAGGATTGCGTCTATATGGGACCAGACGCTGGAGTCGGGGAAACCGCCGGAGGAATTTGACTTTGGCAGGGAATTTAGCCGGGAGGAGCTTCAGCGGGCGCTGGTTCAAGGAGAAACCCTTCCCACCTATGACGGGCTGGGGAGCCCGGAGGGGGATCCGGATGAAGTGAGCCTCTATGAAAAAACGGCGGGGCATGGTACCTTTCTTGCCGGCATCGCAGCGGGAAAAAGCATGGGGGAGGAATTTACCGGGGCGGCGCCGGCTGCGGAGCTGGTGGTGGTAAAGCTGAAAAACGCAAAGCAGTACCTTCGGGACTACTATCAGGTGGACGCTTCCCTCCCGGCGGTGCAGGAGAACGACATTATGCTGGGGGTGCGCTATCTCATTGCCCGGGCCAGAACCTTTGAAAGACCCATGGTGATCCTCCTTGGCATGGGAACAAACCTGGGAGATCACAACGGCGGCTCCGCGCTGGAAAATTACCTGGCGGCGGTGGCATCCTCCAATGCCCTGATTATTGTGGCTCCGGCGGGAAACGAGGCCACCGCCGGCCATCATTTTTACGGAACGGTGGCCGTGGGAAATCCCTACCGGGATGTGGAGTTTATGGTTTCTCCGGGGGTGCGGGGGCTGCAGATGGAGCTGTGGGGCAATACCCCCAGGGGATACGAGGTCAGCGTCCTGACTCCCGGCGGGGAAGCCACCGCTCGTATACCGGCAAGCCTTTCCTCCTCCGGGGAGCTGCGCTTCCGGCTGGTGGGGACGGTGGTGACAGTGCAGTACCAGCTGTTTTCCCAGAACGGCCTCACCTGGGTGGCAAAGGTGCGCCTTGTGGAGCCTGCGGCGGGAAACTGGCGCCTTCGGGTATACAAAAATACCGATGACAGTGACGGCTTTCACATATGGCTTCCCATCACGGGATTTTTGACCGGAGAGGTGGTGTTCCTGCAGCCGGACCCTTACGTCACTGTCACGGAGCCAGGGAACCAGAGCCGGATCATCACCGTAGCTGCCTACCGCTATCAGAACGGCAGCCTTTATGCCCCTTCCGGCAGGGGCTACAGCAGGAACGGGGGCGTGAAGCCGGATATCACTGCCCCCGGGGTGGATATCACGGGGCCTTCCGTATTTTTGGGCCGGTTTCCTCTGCCGCCGGTGACGGAGGTGGCCTATACCAGGCGCAGCGGTACCTCTGTGGCGGCGGCTCATGTGGCGGGAGCCTGCGCCCAGCTTCTGGAGTGGGCGGTGATAAAAGGGAATCTTCTGGTGATGAATACCCAGATTGCGGCGGGATTTCTCTTTACCGGAGCCGGGCGCCAGGAAGGCATTACCTACCCGAATCCGGACTGGGGCTATGGAACCTTGGATATTTACCGCTCCATACTGGAGGCATAGGGAGGAAAAGTAAGACAAATTTTTCTTTACGTAGAGGGTATTTTTTAGTATGATGGGCATAGAAAAGAACTGCGAAACCAGAAAAAACAAAAAACCAAAAGGCGCGGCAAAATGCCTGAGGTATATTACAGGGAGGAACATGATATGGAAGAAAGTATGAGAATCGCCGGGGAAATCCGTCAGGGTAAAACCTGTCTGGGAATCGAGCTTGGCTCCACCAGGATCAAGGCAGTGCTGGTGGATGAGAGGAATAATCCTATTGCCACTGGAGGGTATACCTGGGAAAACCGTCTGGAGGAGGGCATTTGGACCTACCATCTGGAGGATGTGTGGGCCGGACTCCAGGGGGCCTATGGGGAGCTGGCGGCGAATGTGAAGGCTCAGTATGGTCTGGAGCTTCAGAAAATCGGCTGTATCGGCATCAGCGCCATGATGCATGGCTATCTGGTGTTTGACAGCGCAGACCGGCTTCTTGTGCCTTTCAGAACCTGGAGAAACACCATCACCGGGGAGGCTTCGCAGCTTCTCACAAAGGAGCTGGGCTTTCACATTCCCCAGCGCTGGAGCATCGCCCATCTGTATCAGGCAGTGCTCCATGGGGAGGAGCATGTAAAACGTATCGGCCATATGACCACCCTGGCGGGCTATGTACACTGGCAGCTGACGGGAAAAAAGGTGATGGGCGTAGGGGAGGCCTCCGGCATGTTCCCCATTGATATAAAGACGGGGCAGTTTGATGAAGGAATGCTTGCCCGCACCCAGGCGCTTTTAGACGAGAAGAAGGCGGGGGTGAAGCTGTCTGAAATCCTTCCCGCTGTGCTTACAGCGGGGGATGACGGGGGGTATCTCACAAGGACGGGGGCAAAGCTTTTAGATCCCACAGGCGTCCTGCGGCCGGGGGCGCCCTTCTGCCCGCCGGAGGGGGATGCAGGCACCGGTATGACCGCCACCAACGCGGTGGGGGCAGGTACGGGAAATGTGTCCGCAGGCACCAGCATTTTCGGTATGGTGGTGATGGAAAAACAGCTCTCCCGGGTTTACGATGCCATTGATGTGGTGACCACCCCCGATGGAGCTCCTGTGGCCATGGTACACTGCAACAACTGCAGCTCTGAGATCAACAGCTGGATCAGCCTGTTCGGGGAGGTGCTGGAGACCTTTGGGGTAAAGCCGGACCGCGCCCAGATATACACCCTGCTGTTTCGCCAGGCCCTTGCCGGGGAGAAGGATGGAGGCGGGCTGCTGGCCTACAACTATCTTTCCGGGGAACATATCACAGGTTTTGCTGAGGGACGTCCCCTGCTGGTGCGTACACCGGATTCAAAGCTGACCCTTTCAAATTTTATGCGGGTTCAGCTGCTGACCTCCATGGGCGCGCTGAAAAAGGGCATGGATCTATTGCTCAAGCAGGAAAGGGTGGTGGTGAACAACATCACCGGCCATGGGGGACTTTTTAAGACCAAGGATGTGGCCCAGAGCCTGCTGGCGGCGGCTTTAAATGTTCCGGTGTCTGTCATGGAAACCGCCGGAGAGGGCGGCGCCTGGGGAATGGCTCTATTAGCAGGTTACAGGCTCCGGGGACGGGGGAAAAGCCTGGCGGAATACCTTCGTACAGAGGTTTTCGGAAGCGTGGAAAAATATACGCTGACTCCTGAAGCGGAGGACGTGGCGGGCTTTGACGCCTTCTATGATATTTATGAGCGGGGGCTGGCCATCGAGCAGGAGGCTGTGAGGGCTCTGTAGACCGGTCTTAAGAGAATTGTCAGAAGAAAGCTGTTTTCAAAACCAGGTTGTTATGATATAATAACGAGGCAAGCGGCACCCGAGCTTGCTCAAGGTGACATTTGCCGAGTATCACATCGAGCCGGTGGGCGAGATGATATAATAAATCCGGGTGTGTCATAAAGCCGGTATTTCAAAACATATAGAAAGGGATAGAGGGATGAATGTTGAAAGAGACAAGAAAATCCTTTCCTTCATCATTATAGCCACAGGGATATTGATATTTGTCCTTGTGATAGGCATTGTGATTTTTTCGCTTCCGGACACTACTGGAGAAGTGACGCCCTCCCAGACAGAGCGTACCCTGTCAGAAGAGGAGCGCTCGGGGGAGGACGCCTCCACGGAACCGGTAACGGAAGGCGATGGAGCAGAGGGGATCAATGACTTAGAGGAACAAGCTGCCGCTGATGCTTCAGCGGAGCCTGAGCCTGTGACCGTTCATCTGACTGCCTACGGAGACAATCTGCTGCATATGGGGATTTCAGCCTATTCCCAATTGGAGGATGGGAGCTATGATTTTTCACCTATTTATTCTGATATATCTGCCGCTGCCTCCGGGGCGGATATAGCCATAATCAATCAGGAGGTTGTTCTTGGGGGTTCTGAGCTGGGGATCAGCGGTTATCCGAATTTTAACGCGCCCCATGAGGCGGCGGACGCTCTCGCAGGTGCAGGCTTTGATGTGATGACCCTGGCTACAAACCATATACTTGACAAAGGGGCGGAGGGTGTTGCCTCCATGCTGGATTACATCAGAACCAATTTCCCGGATATGCTGACAACAGGCGCATATCTCTCGGAGGAGGAGCGGGGGACGATACCTGTGAAGGAGGTTTCAGGCGTTCGTATCGCCCTGCTGAATTATACTTACGGTTTAAACGGGCATTCCTCGTCCCAGGTTTATATCAATCAGATCCAGGATGAGGTGATGCTTTCTGATATTGCGAGAGCCAGAGATGAGGCGGACTATGTGGTGGTATGTATGCACTGGGGGGAGGAAAACCAGCTGGAACCCTCCGCAGAACAGAAGCGCCTGGCGGCTCTTCTGGCGGATGCGGGGGCGGATCTGATTATCGGCACCCACCCCCATGTGGTGCAGCCCATGGAGGTGCTGACCGGAGCGGATGGACATGAGACACTGGTGTACTATTCCCTGGGAAATCTGGTTTCCCTGCAGCATGAAACCGCCAATATGCTGGGAGGCGTGGCGGATGTGAGCATCACATTTCAGGATGGACAGCTGATTGCAGCGGACTATGAGTATTCCTTTGTAGTGACCCAGTGGGACGAAAACCATGCAGGCTCCCATGTGTATCCCTGGAGCAGTTATACGCCGGAGCTGGCGGCAGCTCACGGCATCAGCCAGTTTGACGCGTCCTTTTCCTATGAGGCATTGGCGGAGATTATAGCCCGCGTTACCCAGTAGGGACGGGAAAAGAGGAGGAGTATATGCCATCTTACCAGGACAGCGGATGGAAAAATTACAGAAAAGAGGATCATGACCCTTACGAGCATGACGACTGGGATATTGGGGAGCAGATCAGGAGCAGTGTGGCTGCATCCACGGACTGGATCAATGACATGATTTCCAGTATCCGGGGCGAAGTCACGGGGCAGGTGGAAAATATTAGGCGCTCCGCAGGCGTGAAAAGTCCCGAGGAGCTTCGGGCAGAGGCGGAGCAAAGAGCAAGAAGGCAGCAGGAGCTTGTGGAACAGACCAGAAAGCGGGAGGAGATTAAAAGCCGCATTGGCTCCGTTTCTGTCTGGAAGAATTTCAGCCACGGCATCGGACAGGTGGTTTGCGGTCTTTTTGCCGGAGGCTTTGGAATAATCACACTGGCATTCTTGCTGGCATTTCTTTCTACCGGGATGCAGTCAGAGAGTGCAGGAATGGTGGTAGTGTTCTTCGTGCTGACCGTTGTTTTCGGTATGCTCACAAGCTATAACACAAAAAAGCGCCGGCAGCTGAAGCGCTTTGTGCGCTATACCCAGATCATTCAGGATAAGCTGTATGTCAATATCGAGGATTTTATGAACAGTCTTGGCTATTCCAGAAAGACCGTTTTAAGGGATCTTCGCAAGATGATCGAGGTGGGCATCTTAAAGCAGGGTCATATCGACAATCAGGGGAAGTATCTGATGCTGACGGACGAGACCTATCATCAGTATCTCCAGGCTCAGGAGAGCTATCAAAGCCGGATGCGCAGGGAAGGAAAGAGCTCTGTCCAGACAGCGGATGGGGAGCTGGAGCAGTTAAAGAAAAAGCACCGTGCCCGGGCTGAGGAGCGTGCTCAGGAAAAGGCCCAGGAGGAGGAGATTTTATCTGAGATTGAAGCCAGGGCGAAGGAGGAGCTTGCAAAGACGCTGACCCAGGGGCGGGCTTATATCAAGGAGATCCGGGAGGCCAACGATGAGATTCCCGGGGAGGAAATCTCTGCAAAGCTGGATCGCTTAGAGACAGTGGCGGGACAGATTTTTACCATTGTGGAGGAGCACCCGGAAAAGCTTTCCGAGATCCGCAAGTTTATGGACTACTATCTGCCCACAGCATTGAAGCTTTTAAAGAGCTATCAGGAGTTTGACGCACAGCCGGTGCAGGGGGAAAATATCACAAAGGCCAAGAAGGAAATCGAGGATACCATTGATATGATCAATATGGCTTTTGAAAATCTCTCGGATCGTCTGTATCAGGATGTGGCCATGGAGGTCAGCGCGGACATTTCTGTGCTCCGGACCCTTCTGGCCCAGGAAGGACTTAAAGAGAAGGACTTTGTTCTCAAATGAGCCGTGCAGCTCCAGGCAGCATAGGCCTTCAGGGGAAAGTGTACTTTCACATGAAGGCCTATGCTGCCTGGAGATATAGGGCGAATGCCCTACATGAAACAGCCCGAAGGGCTGTGAATGCTGCACGGCGGAAAGAAGAGGAGCAAAACAGCTGCAGCATAGCCCGAAGGGCTGTGAATGCTGCACGGCATTTTTTAAGGGAAAAAACATATATTAGGAGGAGCAGAATATGGCGTTTGAAGATCAGGAGATTCCGGTGCCTACATTGACATTTGGAGCAGAGGAGGAAGATCACAGCACAGCCGTGCAGGAGACATCCTTTAAGGAGCCGGTACCGGCAATGGACCCGGAGGAGGCGAAGCTTTCACCCCAGGAGCAGCAGATGGTGGAGCAGTTTTCCCAGACCATTGACCTGAATAATTCCAACGGAATTTTGCAGTACGGCGCAGGGGCTCAGAAAAAGATCGCTGATTTCAGCTCCACCGCCCTGGAAAATGTCCGAACAAAGGATCTGGGCGAGGTTGGAAAGCTGCTGGCAAATGTGGTTACGGAGCTGAAAAGCTTTGATGTGGAAGAGGAAAAGGGAATCATGGGCTGGTTTAAGAAAAACACCAACAAGGTAACCAGCATCCGCGCCCAGTACGCAAAGGCGGAGGCCAATGTGACGGCAGTGAGCCAGGCGCTGGAGAATCACCAGATTCAGCTTTTAAAGGATGTGGCCATGCTGGACAAGATGTACGAGCTGAACCTGGCATATTTCAAGGAGCTTTCCATGTACATCCTTGCCGGAAAGAAGAAGCTGGAGCGGGTAAAAAATGAGGAGCTTCCGGCGCTGACGAAAAAAGCCAAGGAAACAGGGCTTCAGGAGGACGCCCAGGCGGTGAATGATCTCACATCCCTTGCAAACCGTTTTGAAAAGAAAATCCATGATCTGGAGCTCACCCGGATGATCTCCCTTCAGATGGGACCCCAGATTCGTCTGCTGCAGAATAACGATACTCTGATGAGCGAAAAGATTCAGTCCACCCTGGTAAATACCATCCCTCTCTGGAGAAGCCAGATGGTGATTGCCATTGGGGTGGCCCATTCCCAGGAGGCTGCGGAGGCTACCCGGGAAGCCACGGAGATGACCAATGCTTTGCTTAAGAAGAATGCGGAGGCGTTAAAGATGGCAACCATTGAGACGGCAAGGGAATCCGAGCGGGGTATCGTGGATATCGAGACCCTAAAGGCCACAAACCAGTCCCTCATCAGCACCCTGGACGAGGTGATGAAGATTCAGGACGAGGGGCGCCAGAAGCGGGCCGCCGCGGAGGCAGAGCTGCAGAAGATGGAGAATGAAATGAAGGAAAAGCTGCTGTCCATGAAGGCTTGAGAAGGAACGCTTTAAGGCGGGATGAAGAAAAGGCATCTGATATATTTGCAAACAAAAACAGGCTGCCCGGTTTTGCCGGACAGCCTGTTTTCGCTGAACAATAGGACGCAAACCAACCTAGACAATGGGAACGACATTGACAGCCTGGGGGCCTCTGCTGCCCTCTGTCACATCGTAAGTCACCTTCTGGCCATCCTCCAAGGTCTTATAGCCCTGGGTAGCGATGCCGCTGTAGTGAACGAAGATGTCCTGTCCGTCCTCATCGCCAGTGATGAAGCCAAAGCCCTTTGTTGCGTTAAACCACTTTACTGTACCAGTCATTATGATACCTCCTGTATATTTGCCCGCAGGCATTTTGCGTTTTGGACAATGATATATCATAGTAAGTATCATAAAAGCAGCGCAATTGTGAAACTAAACACGAAAAATCAAAAACCCAAAATACGCATACACTTTAGCATGAAAAAATATACTTGTCAAGGCAAACAAAATTTATATTTTCAAAAATGCGGCGGGATTTTCAGAGGAAACCTTCATGGGCCCGGCAGCCGGACATATCACCGTACCATGAAAGTCTGGCGGGCGCATTTGGCATACCTGAATTGATGCCGCCTATCCGGCGGCAGGATTTTTAGGGTAAATGAGGGGAAGGATTTAGGGGATATAATTAAGTCACCACTTGTTTATTTTATGGAGTTATGATAGAATCAACCAGAGAAAAAGCTGCTGTCATGTCCTGAATGGATGCTGTGAGGGGCATACAGAGCAGGCGGATTTTTTAATTCGGTATAGAAAGGACTGCTTTTATGAAAAGGATATTGTGGATGGTGCTGAGCAACATCCTGTTCGTGCCCTACGGCTGGATCAAGCTGTGCTGGTATGCGGCACATGCGGACAGATATACCAGGGACCAGCGCTGGAAGCTGGTAAAATACATTGACCGGAAGGCCATTAAGGGCGGCCGGATACGGATTCAGGTCACAGGACTTGAAAACCTGCCCAGGGAGGACGGGTTCATTTTTTATCCCAACCATCAGGGACTGTTTGATGTTTTATCCATCATAGATATATGTGACCGGCCATTTTCTGTTGTCGCAAAAAAAGAGCTGGAGGGAATCCAGTTTTTAAAGCAGATATTTGCCTGCATGGGTTCGCTGTTTATGGACCGGGATGATGTGCGCCAGTCCATGCAGGTGATCATGGAGGTGGCCAAAAAGGTGAAGGAGGGGCAGAATTTCCTGATTTTCGCGGAGGGTACCCGCAGCAGGAACAAAAATGCGCTTTTGGAATTTAAGGCGGGCAGCTTTAAGTGCGCCACAAAATCCAGATGCCCCATAGTACCGGTGGCGCTGCTGGACACCTACAAGGTGATGGACACCAATTCCATCAAGCCGGTGGATGTGCAGGTGCATATTTTGCCGCCCATTTATTATGAGGAGTATGGAAGCATGAAAACAACGGAGATTGCCCAGATGGTGCATGACCGGATTGAAGAGAAGATAAAGGAGAATGAGTATGGAGCTTAGACTGGATTGGAAGGAATATGAGCGATCCGCCAGACAGGCGGTGGCCGAGGGCGTGGTACTCCTGAAAAACGAAAACCATGTGCTGCCCCTGCTGGAGGGGACAAGGCTGGCGGTATTCGGTCGTATGCAGAACCATTATTACAAGTCCGGAACTGGTTCCGGCGGTATGGTGAATGTGAAAAAGGTATGGGGAATCCTGGACGCCTTAAAGGAAGAACCGCTGTCCTTAAATCAGGAGCTGCTGGCAGCCTATGAGAAATTTGACGAGACTCATCCCTTGCAGGAGGGGGTGGGCTTTGGACAGGAGCCCTGGTCCCAGGAGGAGATGGATATCGATATGGAGCTGGTGCGCCGGGCGAGAGAGGAATCCGATGTGGCTCTGGTCATCATTGGAAGAACTGCCGGGGAGGAGCAGGACTATGCGGATGAACCGGGCTCCTACCGCCTGACAGCCCTGGAAAAGGAGCTCTTGAATAAGGTTCGCATGGCCTTTGACCGGATGATCGTGGTTTTGAATGTCAGCGCTGTTCTGGACATGGGAGATATCGAGCTTGTCAAACCTGACGGGCTTCTCTACGCCTGGCAGGGAGGCGAGATGGGAGGTCTTGGAACTGCCGATGTGCTGATGGGCCGGGTATGCCCCAGCGGCCGTCTGACGGACACCATTGCAAAGAGTATACACGACTATCCCGCAGATCCATATTTTGGAAATACAGAGAAAAATTTCTATGTGGAGGACATCTATGTAGGCTACAGATATTTTGAAACCTTCCACAAACAGTCCGTGCTGTATCCCTTTGGTTTCGGCCTGTCCTACACCGATTTCAAAATTGAAATGGATGCGGACAGCTATTTCGATATGGAAAAGGATCTGCAGGCAGGTAAAATCAGAGTCCGGGTTACAAATATAGGAAAGGTTCCCGGAAAGGAAGTGGTTCAGGTCTATATCAGCGAGCCCCAGGGGGAGCTGGGAAAGCCGGTCCTCAGGCTGGTGGACTATCAGAAAACGGATGAGTTAGAGCCGGAACAGACCCAGCACCTGGTTTTTCACATCGATCCTTACCGCTATGCCTCCTATGATGATTCGGGAGCCACCGGCTATCCCCATGCCTATGTGCTGGAGGAGGGCGCCTATCAGTTTTACGTGGGTAAAAATGTCAGGGATCTGATTCCGGCCGGGGGCTTTGAACTGGAACGGACGCAGCTGGTGGAGCAGCTCTCAGAGGCCATGGCTCCGGTAGAACCCTTCTCCAGGATGCGTCCGGTGTTTAACAATGGCAGCTATTTTGTGGAGCTGGAGCAGGTTCCCCTGGCAAAGGAGACCGAGGAACAGCACCGGGAGGCCGCCCTTCCAAAGGAGCTTCCATATATCGGAGATTTTCATATCAGCCTTTCCGATGTGCTTCACGGCCGGGCCTCCATGGAAAAATTTATCGGGCAGCTCTCAGACGAGGATCTGTCCTGCATCATCCGGGGAGAGGGCATGGGAAGTCCGAAGGTAACGCCGGGAACAGCAGCAGCCTTTGGAGGCGTGAATCCGCATTTAAAGAAGCTTGGGATTCCCTGCGCCTGCTGCTCCGACGGCCCTTCCGGTATGCGTCTGGACTGCGGCACCAGGGCTTTCAGCCTGCCAAACGGCACCCTTCTTGCCTGCACCTTTAACCAGGAGCTGAACCAGGAGCTGTATTATTATCTTGGCCTGGAGATGACAAAAAATAAGGTGGATGTGCTTCTGGGACCGGGAATGAATCTGCACCGTTTCCCCTTAAACGGCCGCAATTTTGAATATTTCAGCGAGGATCCCCTGGTGACGGGTCTTACCGCTGCGGCGCAGCTGCGGGGACTGCACGCAGCAGGGGTCACCGGCACCTGCAAGCATTTCTGCGCCAATAATCAGGAGCTGAACCGTCATGGGGTCAATGCCATTGTCTCCGAGAGGGCGCTTCGGGAAATGTACCTGAAGGGCTTTGAGATAGCGGTAAAAGAGGGAAATGCGGATTCTGTGATGACCACCTACGGCCCGGTGAACGGAAGATGGACCAACAGCCGCTATGACCTGAATACAAAGATTCTCCGGGAAGAGTGGGGCTTTAAGGGCATTGTCATGACGGACTGGTGGGCAAACATCGGCGACGTAGGCGGCGCTGTGACAAAGAACAATTTCGCTGCCCTGGTTCGCGCTCAGAACGACTTCTATGCGGTTTGCCCGGACGCAGCGGTGAATACAACAGGGGATAATACCCTGGCGGCTCTGAAGGAGGGAAGCATTACCCGGGGCGAGCTGCAGAGAAATGCTGCAAATATTTGCAGCTTCCTCCTGCACACCAATGCCATGAAGCGCATGATGGGCGAGGAGGTTCAGGTCATCCTGGAAAACTATGAGGATGAGGAGGAAGAAAGCATTGATCTAAGCCAGGTGACATACCATACTATACAGGATGGCACGGTATTGTCCCTTGAGGATGTGAAGTGCTCGAAGGGCGCCAGCTATGTCTTTGGGGTTGACGTGCAAAAGAGGGGGGCGTATAAGCTTGAGCTAACAGGAAAGTCAGACCTCAGCGAGCTGTCCCAGACGCCAATCTCCATTTTCTTCCAGAGCATTCCCGGCGGGACCCTTAGCTGGAACGGCACTGGAGGCGCATGGGTGACCAAGGCGCGGAATATCCTGTTTATGAACCGCTACGGCATCCTGCGGCTGTACTTTGGGGGAAGCGGCGTCAAGCTCCGGGATCTGCGGTTTACATTCATTTCAGAGGTGAAGGATCCTTCTGATATCCAGGATCTCTCGGAGTATATTTACGGTTAAGCAGCAAGCTGTGCCCGTCCTTCTGGGCAATATTGGGGACGGGTGCATTTTTTATATGGCTTGCATGAAAAAAAGGACACGTACAGGATGGGTTGAAGAAAAAAACATCTCATGGTAAGATGGTGTGGTGAGGTTTGAAGGTAGACTGCAAATCTGCCGTGACGGCACAGCCAGTGCGTCGGTAAGAGGTAAGAATACAAACCCCAAAAATCCGCGGACAGGCGGAGAATAAAAAGACAGAAGGATGGACTTAGAGTCCAAAAGCTGAGGTATAAACTTTGAAAAAAAAATTATTTCTGTTTGATCTTGATTCCACGATCACAAAAAAAGAGATCCTGCCGGAGATTGCCGGACAGGTACAGATGAGCCAGCAGATGAAGGAGCTGACGGAGCGGGCCATGAGGGGAGAAATTCCCTTTTTGCAGAGCTTTTCGGAGCGGGTGGATCTGTTAAAGGAGATTCCTGTTCCCACGGTGCGAAGCATCATCTCCCAGATTCCCTTAAATGAGGAGCTGGTGGAATTTATCAAGGAAAACCGGGAAAACTGCTATGTGGTTACGGGAAATCTGGATGTGTGGATCTGCGACCTGATGGAGTCCATCGGCTTAAAGGATCATTATTACTGCTCCAAGGGAAGAACCGATGAAACCGGAGAGTGGCTTCTGGGGATTGATGAGATCATCGACAAGGGAAGGACCATCAGAAGCTTTCCCCACCCCTTCGTGGCTGTGGGGGACGGCAATAACGATGCGGAGATGATCGGACTGGCGGATGTGGGAATCGGCTTTGGAGGCGTCAGGCCCATCGCCACAGCCCTGCTGAATAACGCGACCCACGCGGTATATACGGAGGAAAAGCTATGTCAGCTTCTAAGACAATTGTGATCAGCTGTGCCGGTATGGGCACAAGACTGGGGATGGGATACCCCAAGGCTCTGGTGGATGTGGCGGGAAAGCCCCTGCTGGTGCGCCAGCTGGAGCTGCTGAAGGACTATGACGATGTACGGGTGGTGATCGGCTACCAGTACGAGAAGGTTATCGAGATGGTGAACGCCGTCCGCAGGGATGTAACCTTTGTGTTTAACCATGAGTACAAGACTACGGGAACCGGCGCCAGCTTTTTAAAAGGAACAGCCTATGGCCGGGACATGGTGGTTGCCCTGGACGGGGATCTTTTGGTTCACCCGGAGGATCTGAAGAGGGTGCTTGAAAGCGAGGAGGAGTGCATCGGAGGAACCACACCCACCACAGACAATCCGGTGCTGATGAGCACAGAGATGACGCCGGAGGGGCTTGTGGTAACAGAATTCAGCCGTGACAAGGGGGAGTATGAGTGGACGGGACTGGCGCAGGTGAAGACCAGCCGCCTAGGAACCACCCAGGGACATGTGTATTACCTGCTGGAGCCGCTACTGCCTCTAAAGATGGAAAAGATCCGCACAAAGGAGATCGATACCATGGAGGATTACCGCAACGCGGTGGCCTGGGTCAGAAACGGTTACAGGGACTGAGCTTGTCCCTGGCAAAAGGTTTGGAAAGGAGCGGCAGGGGGGAAGCTTCCTGCCGGATTTTAAAGTATGCAGACAATTATACTTGCCGCCGGAATGGGCCGGCGGCTTCGGGAGCTGACCGCAAAAAACGCGAAATGCATGGTATCTCTGGGGGGAATCCCCATGATCCAGAGGATGCTCACCCAACTGGACGGACGGAACATGAGTCGGATTATTCTGGTGGTGGGCTACCAGGCGGAGGGGCTTGCGGCGTTTGTAAAGTCCTTGGGATTAAAGACGGAAATCCTCTTTGTGACAAACAGGGATTATGAGGTCACCAACAATATCTACTCCCTGTCCCTGACAAGGGACTACCTTTTGGAGGAGGACACCCTCCTCTTAGAATCCGACTCCGTGATGGAGGATGGGGTTCTGGATAAGATTCTGGATCACCCATTCCCCAATCTGGCGCTTGTGGCAAAACCGGAAATCTGGATGAACGGAGCGGTGGTTTCCCTGGATTCCGAGGGCAATATCAGCCATTTTGTCAGTGCGGTGAATTTCCGCTACGGCAGTATGCAGGAATATTATAAGACGGCAAATATCTATAAGTTCAGCAGAGAATTCCTCGCGGGCACCTATGTGCCCTTCCTGGAGGCATACGCAAAGGCCTTCGGCCGCACCAGGTTTTATGAATCCGTGCTGAAGGTCATTGCCCTTCAGGAGCGTCCTGTGATCAAGGCTCTGGAGCTCACCCAGGAGCGCTGGTATGAGATCAATGATATCCAGGATCTGGACATTGCGGAATCCATCTTTGCCACAGGGGACGACAAGCTGACCAAGTATATGAAGCGCTTCGGAGGATACTGGAGATATCCGAAGCTGTTGGATTTCTGCTATCTTGTAAACCCCTTCTTCCCCAATGAGCGGTTTATGGATGAGATGCGCGCAAACTTTGACACGCTGATCAGGGAATATCCCTCCGGAATGGGGGTCAACAGCCTGCTGGCGGGAAAATATTTTGGGCTTCACCCGGAAAATGTGGTGGTTGGAAACGGCACCTCGGAGCTGATCAAGTCCCTGATGGAGCATGTGGCGCGGATGCAGGGAAAAATCGGCATGATCTACCCCACCTTTGAGGAATATCCCCACCGGATGAGGGAGGAGGACATTATTCCCTTCCCGGGCATGGGGGAGGACTTTGACTATCAGGCCGAGGCCCTGATGAAATTCTATGATGAACAGGACATCGCCGCCCTGATTCTGATTAACCCGGACAACCCTTCCGGCCATTTCATCCACCGGGGAGATCTTTTGCGGCTGGCGGACTGGGCCGAAAGGAAGGGGTGCCTGCTGGTGGTGGACGAGTCCTTTGTGGATTTTGCAGACTGTGAGGAGAAAACCTCCCTTTTGGAGCAGGAGATCATCGACGCCCATCCGGCCCTGGTGGTGTTAAAGAGCATCTCCAAGTCCTTCGGCGTGGCGGGGCTGCGCTTAGGGATTCTGGCCGCGGCAGACCTGGATATGATCGCCTTTATGAAGAAGGATGTGGCCATCTGGAATATCAACTCCTTTGCAGAGTACTATATGCAGATCATCGAGAAGTACCAGGAGGACTACCAGGAGGCCCTGGAGCGCTTTAAGGATGTGCGGCGCAGATATGTACAGGCGCTTAAGAAAATCCGGAGCCTGAAGGTATATCCCTCCCAGGCGAATTACATCCTGTGCAGAGTGGAAAATGGGATGAGCTCCAGAAGGCTGGCGGATATTCTCTTAAACCGCTATAACATCCTCATCAAGGATCTGTCCACCAAGACGGGCTTTGAGGGGGGCAGCTAC
This sequence comes from uncultured Lachnospiraceae bacterium, assembly GCA_944381475.1. Lineage (GTDB taxonomy): Bacteria > Bacillota > Clostridia > Lachnospirales > Lachnospiraceae > UBA4292. The sequence continues at coordinate 44,629 of CALWLH010000014.1, forward strand.
ATTCGTCTTGCTGTGAAAACTGACGAGGAAAACGAAGCGCTGGTGAAGGCCCTGGCGGAGGTACTGGGGTAGAAAAAACCCGGGAACATGGAAGCTGTTCCCGGGTCTTTTCATGGGCTCTTAAGCCGGATTTGTAAACGCTTTTTCTGTTATACCTCTTTCCTTGTAAAGCCGTCATATCCGATAAGCAGAAATACCACCATATGGACGATGATATTGCCCACGGCGAAGGACAGGCTGTGGTGGGGGAACAGGCTCTGCCCCTGCATGATGGAGTTTAGACCTGTATTTGCAAAGAGCAGGTAACGTCCCCAGTCAAAGCCGAAGCCTGCCAGGATGGCGGTGATGGTGCTGCCCGCCAGCAAAACTCCCACACTGAGGCCGATGGACAGAGCGGAGCTTCTCATAAATGAGGAGATCATAAAGGCCAGGGTTATGGTGACAATGGCATCCACCAGGGCAAAGAGGTAGGGGCTTAGGGTGAGGGCAAACACACTCCTAGAAACCACCTGCCCGTTTTCAAAGGTGAGATATACCGCGTCGCTTCCCTCTGCGCCAAATATAAGATTAGACAGTATTGTCAGCCCCAGTGTTACTGCTGTGAGAAATGCGGTGAGTGTCAGCAGGGTAAGGTATTTGCTGAAGTAGATCTTTCCCCGCTTTACAGGGTTTAGCAGCAAAAACTTGATGGTTCCCTGGGAGAACTCGCTGGCGATAATGCCTCCAGCGATGACGATGATCATGATTGAAACCAGGGTCACCATTAAGGAGCCGGAGTCCACATTGTCCCAGAAGGGGGTGTTGTATGTGTAATCTGCCTCTCCGCCTATGATGGCATTGATGTCGGAGGCATCAGCATTCATCACGCAGTAGCGGATATTGTTTGTCATGCGGTAATTGGCGATCTCATACTTTTCCAGGGCAGTGTAGTAACTGTCGGGATAGTCCTCCTCATTCCAATCCTTGTAAAAATCCAGGGTTTGCTCTGCATCTACCAGGGTGTCCACAAGCTCTAAGCGCCAGTCCTCGGGATTCTTATCCAGCCCGTACTGGATGATGGTGCTGTAATTTTTGTAGCTGTAGCTGGAGGGCTCCAGGTTGTCAACCATGATGTGGCAGTAGCCGGAGTAATCCCCTGTCTTAATGCAATCGATAATGGCGTCAAAGGCCTTCTGGGCTGTTTCCTTCTCTGACTGGGTGTAGCCTATTTCGTCCACATCGTGGACAATATAGTAAAATTCGTAGAAGGCATTGGACAGGGCCTCTCCCTGCCAGCTCTGATCATCACTCCAATACTCAACATCGTAGACCTCCAGCTCCAGCATGGCCTCGTACATTGCGATCTGCATCTGGCCCATGGAGTCGGAGGCATCTGTGGTCTCCTTCATCCATTCAAGCTCGGATTCCACATAAGCCTGATCCGGCAACCAGTAATAGTAGTTGGATGTAAGCCTGTTTATCAGAAACTGGAATCCCACTGTGCCAATCAGCAGGAGCGCAAGCATCACATAGGTTCCCTTTCTGCAAAAGATCTTCTGATATTCGTTATAAATAAGCTTAAGCAATCTGCTCACCTCCCTCGGCGGTTATCTCAAGGAACACATCCTCTAAGTGCCTGTTGGTCACGGGCAGCACGGTGTAGATGGTGAAATTGTCCGAGAACAAAAAGTGGTTCAGCCGGCCGATGTAGGTATCCCCCAGCTCGCTGCTGTAGGTAAGCTCGAAGTGGGTATCGTCCATCACATGTCCCGTAAGCTCTGTAAACTGCTCCTTCAGGGCTTCGAAAGCCTCAGCAGCCTTTTCCACATGGTAGTGGAAGGTGAGGGTTGTACCCCTGGACTGGGCTACCAGCTCGTCGATGGTCTTTACATCCACAATGGAGCCCTTCATAATGATGCCCACCCGGTCGCACATCAGCTCCATCTCCGACATCATGTGGCTGGAAACCAGGACGCAGACCCCTTCCTGGTGGGCCAGCTTTTTTAGTATGTCCCTGAGACTCTTGATACCCGCCGGGTCAAGGCCGTTGGTGGGTTCGTCAAGAATCAGGACCTTGGGGTGGTGGAGTAATGCCTGGGCCAGGCCGAGACGCTGCTTCATACCCAGGGAATACTTGGACACCTTCTCATTTATACGGTTTGAGAGACCCACCAGCTCCACCACCTCCATGATGCGCTCCTGGGTGATGCCCTTTCGCATCCTGGCGTACTGGCGGAGGTTTTGAAGCCCCGTCATGTACTTGTATGTCTCCGGGTTTTCCACGATTCCCCCCATGCACTCCATAGCGCCCACGAAATCCTTCTCCACATCGTGGCCGCATACGGTGATGGTGCCGGAGTCGATGGCAAGAAGGCCGACGATCATCTTTATGGTGGTGGTTTTTCCTGCTCCGTTGGGGCCCAAGAAGCCAAAGACCTCGCCCTCGTTTAAGGTCATAGTCACATTGTTTAAAACCTGGCGCTTACCAAAATATTTGTTCAGTCCCCTGATCTCTATCGCTGCATTCATTGGCTGCCTCCTTCTCTGGGTACACTGGTGAAGGGATTTGGGCTGTCCAATTGGGAGTCGATCCAGCTGATTTTCCACTGCCCATCCTCGTAGAGAAGCTCCCCGCTGTATGCTATGGCGCCGGTGGTGCGAAGTCCGCCCTCATAGTAGGTTAACTCATCGTCAGCTCCCTCTTCAGTATCCTTGATCTCTGTGTCTGAGGGGGTCATATCTTCGAATATCATATCATCAGTCATGTCCCCTGAGAAAGCGCCCTCCTCGTAATATATGTCCCACCGGGTGTCAAGCATGGGGAAGGAACAGCACCCATAGCTGTCTATCACGATTTCCGTAGCCATGGTAAAGGCGGCGGCGCCGGGACCGTTCTTTTTCAGCTCCAGCTGGGATATGTTGCAGTTATAGCTGGTGATATATCCTGGCATGTCGTCCTCATAGGCCAGATAGCGGACGCTTCCCAGCATGTCGGCCTTCCTTGGGTAATAATCATATTGCGAATCAAAGCTGTCAGTCCAGTATTCCTTTACTATCTCCGACAGGGTGTTATAGAGGGCATCCTGCTCTGCGGAGGTTTTCTCGTAACCGTACTGAGCCTGACTGTCCGGCGCTACGCTGGCCTGGGCAAGCGCCTGGGCGTAGTCCGACAGGACCTTTTGCATATCCTCCCTGCCGTTTGAAAAGCGCCCATAGTCGATAGCCACATAGATGGAGGTTCCAAGTACCAGCACGCCCCCCAGGAGCAGGCCCCGGTTGGTTCGTTTCCAGAAGTTTCTCATCAATTCCTCTCCTTCCTCCTGCCTGTTTCGGCAGGAAAACTAAAAAGCAGTATAGCACAGGATGGGGAAATAAAATACTTAAGAATTCTTAAGATATCAGAGTTAAAAGGTTTATTTTTTTAGATGGCGTTTTATAGAAGCTTCAAAGGAAAATATTCTTTATTTTTTAAATTACGTATTGAGAAAATCCCTGCTATCGGATATAATATTTACAGGTTGGCGAGACGCCGGCACTGGTAAAAGAAAACAGGAGGTTTTCCCATGGGCTACATTGAAAGCTACAATTTATGGTGTACAGATCCTTATTTTGACGAGGCGACAAAGGCGGAGCTTCTGGCGATCAAGGATGACGACAATGAGATCAAGGAGCGTTTTTACAAGGATCTGGAGTTTGGCACAGGCGGACTTCGGGGAATTCTGGGCGCAGGCTCCAACCGCATGAATATCTACACAGTAAGAAAGGCAACGCAGGGACTGGCAAACTTCATCATTTCTCAGAATGGCCAGGACAAGGGGGTTGCCATCGCATATGATTCCAGAAGAAGATCCACAGAGTTTGCCAATGAGGCGGCGCTGTGCCTGGCCGCCAACGGCATCAAGGCATACATTTTTCCCTCCCTTCGTCCCACGCCGGAGCTGTCCTTTGCCCTGCGGACCCTGGGCTGTATAGCCGGTATCGTTGTGACAGCCAGCCATAACCCGCCGGAGTACAACGGCTACAAGGTATACTGGGAGGACGGCGCGCAGATCACCGCCCCCAAGGACAAGGAGATCATCACAGAGGTGAATAAGATCACCGACTACAGCACCTGCAAGACGATGGACAAGGAGCGCGCATCCGTCCTGGGTCTTTACAATGTCATCGGCTTTGACATGGATGACAAGTACATCCAGGAGCTGAAGAAGCTGGTTATCAATCCGGACATCTGCCGGGAGATGGGCAAGGACATGAAGATTGTCTACACACCCTTACACGGAACCGGAAACATCCCGGCAAGAAGGGTGTTAAAGGAGATCGGCTTTGAAAACGTCTATGTTGTTCCGGAACAGGAAAAGCCCGACGGAGAGTTCCCCACGGTTTCCTACCCGAACCCGGAGGATCCCAAGGCCTTTGCCCTGGCTCTTGCCCTGGCAAAGAAGGTGGACGCGGATCTGGTTCTGGCAACGGACCCGGATGCGGACCGCCTGGGAGTGTATGCAAAGGACTCCGCCACCGGCGAGTATGTAAGCTTTACCGGAAATATGAGCGGCTGCCTGGTTTGCGAGTATGAGCTGTCCCAGAAGAAGGCCAACGCCGCCCTGCCTGCCAACGGCGCGGTGGTGGAGACCATCGTCACCACGGATATGTGCAAGGCCATTGCCGCAGAGTACAATATGAAGCTTATCGAGGTGCTCACAGGCTTCAAGTTCATCGGCGAGCAGATCAAGCTCTTTGAGCAGCAGAACACCTACAGCTATCAGTTTGGCTTTGAGGAGAGCTACGGCCTGCTCATCGGAACCCACGCCCGGGACAAGGACGCCATTGTGGCGGTGATGGCCCTCTGCGAGGCTGCTGCCTACTACAAGAAGCAGGGGCTGACCCTCTGGGATCAGATGTTAAAGATCTACGAGAAGTACGGGTATTACCGCGAAGGTCTCCACACCATCACCTTAAAGGGTATGGACGGCGCGGAGAAGATCAAGGCCATGATGGAGAGCCTTAGAAGCAATCCTGTCAAGGAGCTGGCTGGCTATCAGGTATTGAAGTTCAGGGATTACGAGAAGGATACGGTTCTGGATATGGCTGATGGAACCACCTCCCCCACCGGACTTCCCAAGTCCAATGTCCTCTACTACGAGTTTAGCGACAACGCATGGTGCTGCGTTCGCCCCTCCGGCACGGAGCCCAAGATCAAGTTCTATATGGGCGTCAAGGGCACATCCTTTGAGGACGCCGGGGAGAAGCTGAAGGCTCTCACAGACGGCTTTTTGGGACTGGTTGAGGAGTAAAAACAAGGAATATGATATCAGGGTCCCAAGGTCATGCATGCCATGCTCGCATGGTCATGCATGACTTTGGGACCCGCAAAACAGCGAAAAGTAGCCATTTTTCGAAGAAAAATGTGCGGATTTGAGCTGTTTTAGGATTGCGAGAGTGCTTCAGCAGGTCGCAATCCGTGATATCAGGGGTCAAAATACCTTTTGACCCCAACATCAGAATATATTACGAGCCCTGTTGTATGACAGGGCTCTTGTCACTAAAAGCTTTGCCCTGAAGGGTAAGTATTTTTGAGGATTTGTATATCACTTTTTCACCCGTTGAGGACATTAACCTTATTGTATCACCTTAGAAGGAATAATTTGTGATTGAACATATTTTAGGAAAGGAATTGCAGCGTACAATGGAAAAGGTTCTGGTACTGGATTTTGGAGGACAATATAATCAGCTGATCGCAAGACGCGTCAGAGAGTGCAATGTGTACTGCGAGGTATGGCCCTACACCAAAACTTTGGAGGAGATCAAGGCCTATGAGCCCATGGGGATCATCTTCACTGGAGGCCCCAACAGCGTGTATGAGGAGACGTCTCCCCACTACGAGAAGGCTATATTCGATATGGGAGTGCCCATTCTTGGCATCTGCTACGGCTCCCAGCTGATGGCATACACCCTGGGAGGCGAGGTAAAGACAGCCCCTGTCAGCGAGTATGGCCATACGGATGTGGAGGTTGATACGTCAGATGTGCTCTTTGAGGGTGTGTCGGAAAAAACCGTCTGCTGGATGAGCCACACGGACTATATCGCAAAGGCCCCGGAGGGCTTTAAGGTCACAGCCCACACCCCGGTATGCCCCGTTGCGGCCATGTCTAATCCTGAAAGGAAGCTCTACGCCACCCAGTTTCACCCGGAGGTGGTGCATACCAAGGAAGGTATGCAGATGCTTAAAAACTTTGTGATGAAGGTCTGCGGCTGCCATGGGGACTGGAAGATGGATTCCTTTGTGGAGACCACCATCAAGGCCCTTCGTGAAAAAATCGGGGACGGCAAGGTGCTCTGTGCCCTCTCCGGCGGCGTGGATTCCTCTGTGGCGGCAGTGCTCCTCAGCAAGGCGGTGGGCAAGCAGCTCACCTGCGTCTTTGTGGATCACGGCCTTCTCAGGAAGAATGAGGGGGACGAGGTGGAGGCAGTGTTCGGCCCCGAGGGTCCCTACGAGCTGAACTTTATCCGGGTAAACGCCCAGGAGCGTTACTACGCAAAGCTGAAGGGCGTCACGGAGCCGGAGGAAAAGCGCAAGATTATCGGCGAGGAATTCATCCGGGTCTTTGAGGAGGAGGCCAGGAAGATCGGCGCGGTGGATTTCCTTGTACAGGGAACCATCTATCCGGATGTGATCGAGTCCGGTCTGGGAAAGTCCGCCGTCATCAAGTCCCACCACAATGTGGGCGGCCTTCCGGACGTTGTAAACTTTAAGGAAATCATCGAGCCTCTGCGGATGCTCTTCAAGGATGAGGTGAGAAAGGCGGGCTTAGAGCTTGGCATTCCTGAGAACCTGGTATTTCGCCAGCCCTTCCCGGGCCCGGGCCTTGGCATCCGCATCATCGGGGAGGTGACCGCCGAGAAAGTGCGCATCGTCCAGGATGCGGACTGCATCTACCGGGAGGAGATCGCAAAGGCGGGCGTGGACAAGGGGCTTGGACAGTATTTCGCAGCCCTCACCAACATGCGCTCCGTGGGGGTCATGGGGGATTTCAGAACCTACGACTATGCGGTGGTTCTCCGGGCCGTCTGCACCTCGGACTTTATGACCGCGGAAAGCGCCCAGATCCCCTGGGAGGTGTTAAATAAGGTGACCAACCGTATCGTAAACGAGGTAAAGGGGGTCAACCGGGTACTCTATGACTGCACCGGGAAGCCGCCGGCGACGATTGAGTTTGAATAGTAAACAGAGCTTCATAAATGGCGTAAACAAGCCATTTATGGGGCTTTTTCTTTTATCGTGATACCTATATGATACCTGTTTGTGCAGTACCAGACATATTCTGGAATACTGCAAAAGGTATTTAAGGTATTTCTATTTCTTACAAATCTTTTTCTTTTCAAAATTTCCCATTTTATAAAAATTCGTAATAATACTACGACTTTTATTACAAAACTCGTAATATCTCTCGGTTTTAATCATCTTTTGGATAATTTATCATTTTATGTGTGTGAGAAATCAACTACCACTAAGTTGGGTGGTAACTCCTACTGCATAGACCTAAAAAGCAGATATAGAAACGGATATTATGGTAAGGGAGCGTATCTTGTCCCCAAAAGGAGCCAGAGAGTGCATTCTCAATCATTAGATTGGGAGGTAAGCTTTACAGAGGAGGCATGAGAACTGATTGTTTGCATTTTGCCGGTGAAAGAGAACAGATAGTTCCTAAAATTGAGGCAGTGGCTGCTTTATAATCTGATCATGGAAGTAGTGCAAAAGACCGTGGAGCAAAAAATAGTCCTACGAAGGCTAATTTTTATGAAAAGATCGTCCTGCGAAGCCGAGAAGAGAATTTTGAAATGAGCTATCATGTTTGTAGAAGGCAAATTTGAGATACATACCGGTACAGCCGGGGGAAGGAGGTGAGACACCTATGGAAAAGAAGATTTTTTACAATGTTGACGAGGTGGCAGAAATGCTGTCCATATCACGTTCACACGGATACAAGATTATCCGCGAGTTAAACAGTGAGCTTCAGGAAAAGGGATACAGAACCATTACGGGTAAGGTTAGCTGTAAGTATTTTGACGAGAAGTTCTATGGTTTGCAGACAGCTTAAGGAAGGAGAGTGAAGCAAATGGCTGCTTACAAGGATGAAGAGAGGGGAACATGGTATGTTTCTTTTCACTACAATGATTGGACAGGCAAGAACAGAAGGAAGCTGAAAAGAGGATTTAAGACCCGTAAGGAGGCACTGGAGTGGGAGCAGAAGTTCCGACTCCAGCAGGCAACCAGTCTGGATATGGATTTCGGTTCCTTTTACAGGATTTATGAGGATGACCTTAAGCCCAAGCTGAAACTGAATACCTGGAAGACAAAGGACACCATATTTAGGAACAGGATTTTACCTTATTTCAAGGATAAGAAGATGAATGAAATCAGTCCGGCTGACATTATCAAATGGCAGAATGCGATTATGAAGCTTAAAACACCGGATGGAAAACCGTTTAAGCCCACTTATCTGAAAACCATTCAGTCGGAGCTTTCGGCACTGTTTAACCATGCCATAAGATTTTATAATCTGCCGGATAATCCCGTGAAGAAAGCCGGAACCATCGGAAAGGGAAAAGCGGATGAAATGGAATTCTGGACGGAAGAGGAATATCTGAAATTCATTGAACAGGTAAAAGATAAATCCGTATCCTATTATGCGTTTCAGGTGCTTTACTGGTGTGGTTTAAGAAGTGGAGAACTTCTTGCGCTTACTGCAGCGGATATTGATGTGGAGGGCAAGGTAATACACATTAATAAATCCTACCAGAGAATTGACGGGGAGGATATCATCACCGATCCAAAGACACCGAAAAGCAGGAGGGATATTGTGATGCCGGATT
>CALWLH010000015.1 GCA_944381475.1 uncultured Lachnospiraceae bacterium
AAAGGTACACCATCGGTAATAAAATTTAAATGTAGACTGCGTGACATATATGAAGGATGCCGCAACGATTTAATTGCCGAGATAGTGAAATATTATATAGTTAAAAATATTTATGGTTATCCGTATGAATTTGAGTTTACAGGTATGACAAAAGGTAAAGTTCCTCCTGAAAATATTATAGGTATTGAAGAAATAAAGGGCTACATACAGATGCAGGAAAAATATCCGGATTATGAGGAATTTTATAATGAAATAGAATGAAATTGTGAGGGATATGATTTACTATGATATTTGAAGATATTATTTTTACCCCGATCCAAACAGAAGAATTATATAAACCGCAAATGCTAGATGGATTCAAAGATAAGAGCCTTCCTGATTTTAATCCCGTTACTTTCAGCAGTACATTTGTGCAAGAAGTACGAACAGATGAAACGCAGAAGGAGTTTATTCGTTCTTACTTGGAGAGCGCAAAAATATTAGCAAAAGAATTAACAAGGCTAGAAACTCCTAGAATGGGAATTCAAAAAATTTTTTATAACTATTCGCTCACATTGCCTACTATTTATTTGTGTAGACATTGTATGGAACTATCGATCAAATATGCAATTACTTGTGTAAACGGGCAGCCTAAAGAAGTACATGGATTAGAAAAATTATGGTCGTCTCTGCTCTCTTATCTTCCTAAAAAAACTTCTGGAAAGGAGAGAAGTCTTTTAAAAGGAATGGGGAGCTTTGTTCGGGCAATAGATTGCTTAGACGATACTGGAACAAAGTTAAGGTATGCAATAAATAGTAATGGAAACTGTAATCAGGATATATTTTTATGGGCAAATTCTCGAAAGATAGTTCAAAGCACAGAGCTATTTGTAAAACAGCTTGAAAAACTGAAAAAGTTGAAAGACGAGGACGATTAAATGTTTGAAACTATATAGGAGCGGGATACTATGCTAAAGAAAATATTGGATAGAAATGAATTATATGCTGTGGCAGCATCTTTTCGTGCAGCAATAATAAGAGCAAAGAAAAATTGTGAGTTCGATAGAAGGGATAGAATGTCCAACTTTCCGAGTGGCTGTTGCGATGATGCATGCGATCTTTTAGCTTACTATTTGCAAAAGAAATTTCATATTCCTTCCAAGCAGAAAATAGGTGTATATCGAGACGATAATCCAGAGAGTATAACGAATCATGTATGTCTGATGGTAAATGATATAATGATTGATATTACCGCTGATCAATTTCCGTCACTGATTAATTATACCGATGGTATATATGTCGGGATGGAAAGTGAGTTCTATAGGGGATTAGAGGATATAGAAACTCAAGAGAATTATAATATCGAAAATAGCGTACGTTTGTCAGAGGATTACAAAACGATAATAAAATATATTGATTGATAGATTCCGACTGCAAAATGCAAGAAAGAAAACATAATATCGGCTATTAGCGAACCACCAAGCAGGAAATCTCTTACGAGGTCTCCTGCTTTTTCTTTACTTTAAAATGGAAGGAGGACTCCCATGGCCCGTCTGGTCACAAAGTTCAAATACCTGAAACCGGATCAGGAAAAACCTATCGGTGGGTACGCCACCTACATTGCCACCCGTGAAGGTGTGGAGAAGATTGATGAGTCTTTCAAGCTGGCTCCAGCAACCGTGAAACAACAAAAGTTCATCGAAAAGATTCTGCGGGATTTCCCGGATAGCCATGCGATGTTGGAGTATGAGGACTACCAGAGAGAAAAGACCGTGGGAGCCGCCTCCGAATTTATCACCCGTGCCATTGAGGATAATGCCCATGAAATCCTGAACCAGAAAACCTATGCCGACTACATCGGCACCCGCCCTGGTGCGGAGCGATTCGGTAGCCATGGGCTGTTCACGGATGATGGTGTCCAGGTAAAGCTGAATGAAGTATCTCAGGAACTGAATGCTCATCAGGGAAATGTGTGGACGCTTATTATTTCTCTGCGCCGGGAAGATGCGGAGCGTCTCGGTTTCAATACTGGCGTCCGGTGGCGGGATATGCTCCGCACGCAGACGCAGGCTCTGGCCGACAGCCTGAAGATTCCCATGGATCATCTGAAATGGTATGCCGCCTTCCACAATGAGAGCCATCATCCCCATATCCATCTGCTGGCGTACTCTACCGTCGAGAATGAAGGTTTCCTTACCAAACAGGGTGTGGCAAAGATGCGGTCTTCCCTGGCCAAAGATATCTTTGAGCAGGATCTGCTCTGCATTTATGAAAAGCAGACGGTTCAAAGAGATGAGCTGCGCCTGCACAGCAAGGAGCTGATCGCAGAGATTGTCTCCCGCATCCAGGTCGGAACCTATGATAATCCCAAGGTGGAAGAAATGCTGTTGCGTTTAGCTGACCGGCTTTCTAAAACCAAAGGAAAAAAGGTCTATGGCTATCTGAAGGCGGATGTGAAAGCGTTGGTGGATGCTATCGTGGATGAGCTGGCTGCTGATGAAAAGATTGCTGCTCTTTACAATCTGTGGTACGAACAGAAAGAAGAAGCACTCCAGGTCTATACAGAAACACTCCCACAGCGGGTGCCTCTCTCACAGAATAAAGAATTTAAGCCCATCAAGAATGCAGTCATACAGCAGGCCCAGGGCCTTCATGCTGACCGGCAGGATGTGGAGGAACCGGCTCAGGCCGATGCTCCCGATCTGGAAATGCCAGAAGCTCCGGAATCAGATTCTCAGGCGGACGATCCCATCGAGCCAGATCCGCCTCCCGCCTTTCGCTCTTATTCTGGCGGAAGGGGCTGGAAGAAAGATACCTGGTGGACGGATGAATATAAGGCGGCCTGTGCCTTCCTCTATGGCACGAAGACATCCAAACCGGATTTTGAACAGGCTCTGGCCGCTCTGAAGAAAGAACCCCAGCTTTGGAAAGATGTTTCTTTAGTACCGCCTTTGCAAACATACAGCCAAGCAGGGCGCAAATAGCAGTAGCTACAATCATAATCAACAGAAACCCTATCGTAGAATAGCTTTCCAGCCCACTTACAAAAGCGTCAGATAACCCACGGCGGGCAGCTTCTTCCAAATACTGAGCTGTGAACAGGAAAAGCTGTGAATATCCCCCGATTGAAAAGATGGAAATCAAAACATAGGAGCCGATGGCTGCTTTCATGCTCTTATACCCACTTTTTGAAAGTATGAACTGTGCAATGATAGAGGCAGCAACAAAAAACGGAAGTGTTAACGCCATGCCAAGCACCAAATAGAGCAAGCCAACAATCACGCCCCAAATGATAACTGCACCAAATTTCTGTACCTTTGTTGCCAGCATAATGAAAAATACTGCGCCCA
>CALWLH010000016.1 GCA_944381475.1 uncultured Lachnospiraceae bacterium
GCTTGATAATGGTGTCCTGCATCTGCTGTGTGGTGTAGGACCTGGGGAAATACTTCCTCAGCTGTTCATTTCGGAAGGTGACCCGTTCAAGATCACCTTTCTTCACTTCATTCATGATCTCTCTGGCGGCATCCATGGTGAAATCGCCTTCCTGCGCCAGCTTCTTCAGGCGCTGAGCCTGGGAAAGAGAAGGGGAAGCCTGCACTTCATCCATAGCCTGCATGAAAATCTCCTGTTCCTCCGGAGCAAGGTAGGAAAGCTCAACCGCCGGATTGAAGGAAATCTGCTTCTGATCGACCATTTCCAGAAGTTCGGGAACAAGGTTGGTAAGACGAATGTAGCGCTCTACTTGCTTGTAGCTTTCGCCAGTTCCTTCGGCAATTACTTCAGAAGTCTTCTTGCCTGCATAATTAGAGACAACTTGTCCCTCTTTTTTCGGACGCCCTAAAGTTCTTTCCATTGCATCTTTCTTCATTTTGTACGCATAAGCCCTCTCGCTGGGCAGTATGTTTTCTCTCTGAAGATTGGAATCGACCATGAGCACCGTGGCTGCATCATCATCCATCTGCCTTACCAGAACCGGAACTTCCGTAAGTCCTGCCATCTCAGCGGCATGGGCACGGCGATGTCCGGAGATGATCTCATATCTGCCTCCTTCCAGCGGCCTAGCAATCAGAGGCGTCAACACACCGTACTGTGCAATGCTCTCCGTCGTTCGAAGCATAGCCTCATCATCGACCACCTTGAAGGGATGATCCTTAAAGGGCACCAGCTCGCTGATGCTGATATTCTGCACTCGTTCCAGCTGACTCTCTGCACGGCTCTCATCCGTTTCAAAGATATCATCGTAGCTGGTCAAGCTGATGTTTCCGCCTCTTTTCGGCATTCTGAAGCACCTCCTTTGTCAGACCCCGGTAGGCTTCAGCGACCTTGCCGCCCGGATCGTGTTTGAAAATACTCACGCCCTCCGCGCTGATTTCCGCAGCACGGACGGAGCGAGGGATGTCTGCGTCGTAGACCTTCAGCTTGCTGCCGTAGGTATCGCGGATCAGCGTGCTGATCTCCTTTGCAAAGTTGGTACGAAGGTCCACCATGGTCAGCAGAATTCCTTCGATCCGAAGCTTGGGATTGATCTGACGTTTGACCTTGTTCACCGTCTGAAGCAGCTGCTCCAGGCCCTTTGCCGACAGATAGTTTGCCTGGACAGGAATGAGAACCTGATCCGATGCGGCAAGCGCATTGACGGTCAGCATGCCCAGGGAGGGCATACAGTCCAGTAGAATATAGTCGTACTGAAATTTCAAAGCATCTAAAACCTGCCTTAAAACAGTTTCGCGGCTCATGGCGTTGACCAGCGACACCTCCATACCTGACAGCGTGATATTTGCAGGAACAAGATCCACGCCTTCTTCATGTGACAGGATACCCTCCTTAGGTGCGATGGGTTGATCCTGCATGACCTTCGCCATCAAGTCGGTCAGTGTGACCGGAAGATCATCCGGCCTGGGATGTCCAAGGGCAATGGTAAGGGACGCCTGCGGATCCGTGTCCACGAGCAGCACTCTTTTTCCCTCATTGGCAAGGCCAATGCCCAGATTTTCGCAGGTGGTAGTTTTTCCTGTTCCACCTTTCTGATTAACAACAGCCATGATTGTGGCTCTCGACATAATGATCACCTCCTAGATCAAGCCATTGGCCATGTCGTGCTGTACCCAGTTCTGATAGTAAGAACTGATGGTAGTTGGTGCGTTGTAGAGGACTGCCAGCATGTACTGCTTCATGTCCTTAACGCGGGTTGTGTTGTTTGCCAGTGTCATCAGCGCATATTTGATATGCTCTGCATCCAGCTTCATGAATCGACTTTTTACGACTTCAATCGGCATATCTTCCCGATTGATACGAATGTTTTTTCTTGTGGAGCAGCATACATCAACCATGAGATCGACCATGGCATGAAGCGCATCCTGGTCAAGTGTCCTATCCCGGAAAAGATAATCCAGTTCGATAGATTCTCTGAAATACTCCTCATACTGAGCTCGGATCCGCATCGCTTCGCTTCCTTTCCCGACACTTCTGTCGGAATAGAAGGAATCGGTATCACTATACTCAGTATTAATACTATCAGTCTTATTTCCGTGTCCTTTTGACACTTCAAGAGATGTGATTTCGACACTTCCAGAAGTGTCATTTTGACATTTCAAGAAATGTCTTTCCACAGGGCTATCCACCGAGATGAAGTTCTTCACATAGATCAGGTTTGGTTTTCCCAGACCCTGACGCTTCCTCTCAATGAGACCGACCTTTTCCTCCAGATCCGCAAGCAGCTGGATCGCTTTTTTGTTTCCGCAGTTCATATCCGCCATGATTTCTTCAATCGTGCAGATAATATACACGCGGCCCTGTTCATCGATCCATCCGTTTTTCGCAGAGAGTGGAACGCGGTCTAGTAAGATGCCGTACAAAGTTTTCGCCTCAGCAGACAGATATTTGAACCGGTCATTCGTAAAAAGCACCTTTGGAACCCGGTAGAAGGCAAACTGTTCTGCCTGGGCTCCGTAGAAATAATCAAACACTCATAGTCACCACCTGCTTTCAGGAGAATTTATCGCGCTTGAGAGGCTTCTTGCGAAACACATCCTTATCCTTACCGTAGGGACAGCTGGTGAACTGGCACCGGCGATACTTGAAATCCGGGCGATAGTAGAGGCAGTGAGCGCAGCTTCCGGGCTTATGATCCGATGCGCTCCCGGGCTTTTCTTTCTTTGCAGCCCTCGCCAGCTTCTCATATCTGCGGAAGACCTCATCCTTCTTACTCATTTGCCGCACCTTCTTCCTTTGCGCGGTTAGCCCGGTTTGCTCTGAGCCATGCATCCAGCTCCTTATAGCAGACAGCACTGACACAGGGATGGCCTTTGGCGTAACAGCAGCCCTCACATTTCTTTTCCTGCTCGGTCTTTACGGCCTCAGCCAGGTAGTAGCAGTTCTGTGTTCCAAGGACACAGCCGACCTTGCGATTCTTCCAGAAGAAGCACTTGCGGCAGGTATCCGGCTTGTCATCATAGTATCTGATCCCATCGATCAGAATGGTTTTGCGTCTCGCTTTTTTTCTCATCACGATATCCTCCATAGTTTTGATCCGCCGCCGGGGAAGTCCGGAGACGACAAAAGCCCCGCAGTGATTTTCGTCACCACGGGGCTATGTAAGGTATCGATATTCTGTTTTCAGGAGAACAGCAAATATTAATTTGTCTACCGCTTGTCCAATCTATTTTTTTCTCCCCAAACGCAAAGTTGGTCTAAGACAGCCATCAGGGATTTTCCCCTGTCGCTGAGACTGTATTCTACTTTAGGCGGGATCTGCGGGTATTCTTTCCTTACGATCAGATGATCTGCTTCCAATTCTTTCAGGTTCGTGCTGAGCGTCTTGTCAGAGATATTTTTCAAATACCGTTTCAGCTCATTGAATCGCACGACCTCGAACTCCATAAGACAATACAGAATAACCATTTTGTGTTTGCCAGATATGAGAGAGAGCGTGTAGCTGAATCCGGTATCTTCAAAGTTTGCGTTCTCAATATAGTTTTTTATCATATTAAACTTTCTTTTTAGATAGTACATTTCTAAAATACCAGTACTTGAATTCTTATCAATACTCGATATAATTATATTCGGGATGAGTGATCCTGTCAATTCAATCAACGAAAAGAGGTAGTTGTTATGAGAACAAAACTTAATATAACCGAGGGTATCTTCCCGATGCCGGTTCTGATGGTCGCAACTTATAATGAAGATGGCAGCGTCAATGTCATGAACGCCGCCTGGGGAACCATGCAGGAAAGAAATGTGGTGGCCCTCAATCTGACCGAAACCCATAAAACCGTAAAAAACATCAAAGCACGCGGCGCTTTCACCGTAAGCATTGCAGATGCTGCTCACTTGGTTGAAGCGGACTACTTCGGTGTTGAATCCGGAAACAGGGTGTCTGACAAGTTCGCACGCAGCGGTCTTACCGCCAACAAAGCGGAAACGGTTGACGCCCCTGTCATCAACGAATTCCCGTTGTGTTTGGAATGCGAATTTGTGGAATACCAGAGCGGCGAATATGGCTGCGGCGTGATCGGAAAGGTTGTCAATGTCACAGCGGATGAACGTGTAATGGTGAACGGTAAAATTGATATGTCTTTGGTAAACGCCATTGCTTTTGACCCGTACACGCACGGCTATTACAAAGTAACAGAACGGGTGGGCGAAGCTTTCAAAGATGGCCTGAAACTGAAAAAGTGATTTTAGCAAAACAAGATCTCTCATTTACGGGGGATCTTGTTTTTTTCAGGAACACTACTGAATTTTGTTTCATTTTGATTTGCTGCTTTCTCTAATTTGGGCGGTTGATTTTAGAAATCTAAAATCTCGCCACCTAATTTTCTAACGCCATTAGAAATCTGCTCTCCAGTCTTTTCTTCTGTCATAGCAGATCCAAGTATCGTTTTTCATATTTCTGCAGCAATAGGGGCGATTTATCACAGATTTACACCCAGATACACCGGTGAACACGGAAACACGCGCCATTTTTAGCGGAATCACCGTTTCAGGGCGATTTTCCTCATTAGATAAAAACCCTGTTTCTTTAGCACTTCATCAACGAAGCCTCTTTTTTATTAGAAGAAACGCGGAAGATTTCGTGAAAAATCTTCCGCGATAATGCGCTGGCGTCCCTGACTGGATTCGAACCAGCGGCCTTCCGCTTAGGAGGCGGACGCTCTATCCTGCTGAGCTACAGAGACATCTATGAAATTTCCTTGATTTTACGCAGTTTTCCGCGTTTCGTCCAAGGTGACGATCTATATTTCAGAGGGAAAATCCATTAGAAAAACGGTCATTTTGCTAATGGATTTTTGCCCCTTGAAAGCAATTTTCTTAAAAATGTTCCTCTTCCCCGGCGTTAGAAAAACGCCGAAATCGCGACTCCATTCGAACCGGACTTCAGATTTCAAAAAATCATTTGGCCCGTGATTAACATATTCTTAGGAGGCGGTCGCTCTATCCTGCTGAGCTACGGAAACGCGTCCAATGATTGCTGACATCAGCCCATCTATAATAGCATGAGAAGGTGAACCTGTCAAGAATGCAAATGCTATTGTTTCCGAAAGGATTTGCCAAAGTTGTATTTTGTTTTAAGATGTGGTAAACTTTTGAGACGAAGCATGAAAACCAATTATGGAGGCAGTCAAATGGATTTTAAACAAAATGCAGAGAGCGAAGAGGAGCGGAGCCTCAAGCATGCGCTTTCCGAATGCAAACTGAGAGTGCAGCACCTTCTGCTTCAAAAGGAGAGGCATGAGAAGGATTATGCGGCCCTCATAAAGCAAAAGAGGGATTACAGGTATGAAAATATCGCCTGGACACTGGTGCTTCTTGGAGCCCTTGCGGTGCGCTGGGGGTTGGGGTATTTCAGAAGGCTTCCCACGGGAAGTATGCTTATTCCCTTTCAGATCGGAATGAATTTGGTCTGTGTCTTTTTGCTGGGACGCGTAATCTATATGGCCAGACACTACTTTGGCATGCGGGACTATAAGAGGGCAAAATTTATCCTCTTTAGGACGCTCTTGGAGGATGAGGAGCTGGCAAAAAACAATGTGGAGCGGCTTCTTGTAAAAGCCCGGCAGGAGCTGGAACAGCTTCAGACCCAGGCGGAGGCCATGAAGGCTGAAGAGGAGCCGGAGGCTGAGAATGAGGAACGGATGATCCTGCGCTGGGATCAGCAGGAGGAAGAGAACCAGGGGACGCAAAAGGAGCAGTCCGGGGATTTATCCGATACCGCAAGGCTCATTAAGGAGGCGCTGAAGGAATAGAAAAAGCCGAAGCCTTCGGCTTTTCCTTATATTTTAAACAATGGAGTCATAATGGGAGTAAATCCCGGCGCCAGGTTATAGTAATATTTTTCCATAATTCCCAGATATGCATCGGAGCTGTCCTGGTCAAGTCCAAGCATCTGCAGCTGCATTTTCATGTAGTATTCGATTACCGTTCTGTGGGGGATGTCAAAGTCCTTTTCCCGTGAGTGGTTAATCAGAGCCGGCTTTATGGCCATGATGCCCATGCAGTGCATTTTGGCAAGATTTTTGTCAGGGTACACATCCTTGTTTCTTTCAACGATGTTTAAGATGATCTTCCCGATGTTTTTGTGAAAGACGGGCTCGGCTGAGAGGGTGCAGTAAAAATTCCCGAAGGGCTTGCATTCCAGCGCCAGATAAAGCTCGATGGCACTGGAAAGGATGAAAAATTCCTCCCTCTTCAGGTTGGGCTCGTATTTTGCCAGTAAGTCGTCAAAGGTGGAACGGATGTCTGAATAGATAAGCATGGCAATACCGGCCTTATTTTCAAAGTAGTAATTCATCAGCCCCACATTGGTTCCCGCCTTTTCTGATATCTGGCGCAGGCCGGTTTCTGAATATCCCTGTTCGTAGAACAGAAAGCGGGCGCTGGCAATAATCCTTTTTTTTGTCTCCTCGCCTTTTGCTGTGTTTGCCATATTTACCTCTTTTCTCCTGGTTCTTTCCGTATCAGGTCATTCCGTTAATCACGCTCACAGGATGACCCTCTAAATATTTTTTGTAATTTTCCACCGCAAGGGAAGCCTGACGCAGCCGGGAGGATTTGGGCAGCCAGGCAATGTGGCCGGTTATGGTGGTGTTGTCAAGCTTTAGAAGCTCGTTGGGCTTCGTGGGCGGTTCCTCCACCATGGTGTCAAGGCCTGCGGCGTACACCTTGCCGCTCTTTAGGGCCTCAATCAAGGCCTCCTCCTCAACCAGTTTACCCCTTGCCGTATTTATTAGAATAACACCATCCTTCATTTTTGAAAAGGCTTTTTTATTAATAATATTCTCTGTTGAGGGATTTAGCGGAGCGTGCAGGGAGATTACATCGGACCTGGCAAGCAGCTCATCAAAGGAAACCTGCTCAATAAAGTCGTATTCAGCCCCCTCTTTTTTGTGGCGGCTGTAGGCAATGACCTTCATACCGTACCCCCGTCCAATGAGAGCGGCATGGTAGCCGATTTTGCCAAGGCCAAAGATGCCCAGGGTCATTCCGCTTAGCTCAAGCTGCCTGGTCAGTGCGTACATATATTTAGGATGGTTGGGATTAAGCCAGTCCGTATTCTTAATATAATCACTGTGTAGGGAAACCTTGTGGCATATATCCATCAATAGCGCGAAAGCAAACTCGGCGATGGTGCTTTCTCCGTAGGCGGTATTGGTGATGGTTACCCCATAGCTTCTGGTCATCGCCCAATCCAGCTGCTCGTATCCGTGGGCTCCGCCGGCAATGTATTTACAGTTCGGATGGGTTTCAAAGAAATGCTCGTTAATCAGCTTTTTTGTGATCCAGCAGCCAAGGACCGCGTCACAGTCCTTATCGATGATGGAATTGAATTCCTCGGGAGTGGGAAAGCCCTGAACCTCCTTTACTTCATATTCTACATCTGGGATGGTCTTTAGAAGCGCCCACTGGTTTAGCATATCCTCCCGGGTGATATCGCCGCTTGTGGGTTTTCCAAGAAGCACGTTTACTTTCATATCTCTACCTCCTTGTGGCTGTGTGTATTGAAAAACAGTATAAATTATACATGAGTAAAAGTCAATAGAAAAGATGCACTGGCACAAATGACAAAAATAGACAAATTTTTCTATAAAAACAGCAAAAAAAGGGTGGATTTTTACAAATTTCACCTTTTTTGCAGGAGTGGTATTGACAAGAAGATGTTACACACGTATAATTGTGCCTAAAGTCAGACAGAGAGAGGGGGAGTGATGATGAATGCAGAAGAGCGTGTCAAAAACATGGGAACTGCCAAGCTCCTTCCGCTGATTTTAATCATGTCCATTCCGGCCATATGCGGAAATGTGGTGAATTCCCTCTATAATATCGTGGACAAGATATTTGTGGGAAGAGTGGTTGGGCGGACGGCTCTTGGGGCAGTGGGAGTGATGTCCCCCCTAAACAACATCACCGCAGCTTTTACCGTGCTGATGAGTATTGGAGGCGGGGCGCTGGTTTCTCTCTCCCTGGGAAGGCAGGAAAAGGAGAAGGCGGATAAAGCCTTTACAAACATTGTGATATTTTCACTGTTTGCGGCGGTACTCATATCTTCCTCTTTTTTCTTTTTGGCAGAGCCCCTGATAAGGTTATGCGGTGCTGATGAGTCCTCGGCTCTCTACGATATGGCTGTGAGCTATCTGCGCATCATTGCCATAGGACAGCTGTTTTCCATACCAAATCTTGCCATTGCAGCCTGCATCAGGGCGGAGGGCAATACGAAATATGCGATGATCGTCACGATGACGGGAGCGGTGATAAACGTAGGCATGGACGCGGTGTTTATCATGGGCTTTTGCTGGGGCGTCGAGGGCGCTGCGGCGGCAACGGTTATCAGCCAGATAATCAGCTGCGGCCTGAGCGTATTTTACCAGGTACGCCGTAAGGGCGTTTTGAGGTGGAAGGGCTTTAAGTCCTTTGATATAAAACTGATATTAAAGGTGATTTCGCTGGGATTTGCCCCCGCCGTATTTCAGGGTTTGAGCTTTTGCAACAACACCCTGGTAAATCACTCCCTGATGAGATATGCAAACCTGGAGCTGGGCGAGGGAGCCGGGGACATGGCCATCTCGGCAGTCTCGGTCATTCATTCCGTGGAGAGTCTTGCCACCATGTTTATCATGGGTATGAACAATGCCATATCCACCATCATCAGCTACAATTTCGGAATGGAGCAGTATAAGCGCACCAAGAAGGCGACCCTTACCGGCCAAGCCATCGCCACGGGGGTATCAGTCCTTCTGTGGCTGGCCATGATGCTGATCCCCGCCGCACTGTTTCAGATATTCGGCGGCGATGACCCTGAGCTTATGGCATATGGTACAAGGGCCATGCGCATGGGAAAGCTGTTTATCTTTGGCATCGGCTTTCAGACCCTCTCCTCCATGTACTATTCCGCCATCGGAAAACCCAGGAGGGCGATATTCATTTCCATCAGCAGAAACGGTCTGTTTCTGATCCCCGCGCTGCTGATACTCCCGCAGTTCTTCGGATTAAACGGCGTGTTAGTAAGCACCAGCGTGTCCGACGGGCTGTCGCTGATAGTAGTAGCCTTGATCTACTTTAAGGGCATAAGGGACCTTGACAGGCTGGATGCGGGCAAGGCACAGATCGCAAAGGCAAGCTGAATATATTTGAGAACATGACAGCAAGGGCGCTGCAAAGGTGTCCTGCTGTCTTTTTTTATCCGGAGGTGTGAAATGGTCAAATACATCATTAAGAGACTTGCAATGGGAATTGTAACGCTGTTTTTCCTTGTCACGGTCACATTTTTCCTGACGAGGCTGATGCCGGGAAGCCCCTTTGAGACGGATAATATCTCCCCCGCAATACTGGCCTCCCTGGAGGAGCATTACGGCTTAGATAAGCCTGTGGAGGAGCAGTATGTACTATATTTAAGGGAACTCCTTCAGGGAAGCCTGGGCATCTCCTATAAAAAGAGCAATGTGAGCGTAAACGACCTGATTAAAGACGGCTTTCCTGTCACTCTGAAGCTGGGGCTGATTTCCTTTGGCATAGCCCTTGTGGTGGGCACGGTCATCGGCGTGTGGATGTCCGTCACAAAGTCGGAGGCTGTGAGGGGATGGCTTTTGGCAGGCTCCACGGTGTTTATCAGTATTCCGGGATTTGTGCTTGCCATCGTGCTGATGCTGGTTTTCGGGTCGGAGCTAAAGGTACTGCCCGTCATCTTTGACGGCTCCTTTGCAAGCTACATACTCCCGGTGACGGCCCTCGCGGTTTACCCTATAGCGGAGGTTTCAAGGCTGGTGCATTCAAGCTATGACGACGCCATGAACCAGGATTATGTGACCATGGCCAGGGCAAAGGGCATCAGCAAAAAGCGGGTTATGTTTTTACACGTGCTGAAAAATGCGCTGCTCCCCCTGATTACGGTGAGCGGACCCATGCTGGCTTTCCAGATTACAGGAAGCTTTGTGGTGGAGAGCATTTTTACAATACCCGGCATCGGGAAGGAATTTGTCAATTCAGTCAATAACAGGGATTACACTGTGATTATGGGACTTACCATCTTTGTGGGCGCCATCATTATTTTGGCAAATCTGTTAAGTGATATTATCTGTGCCATGGTGGATCCGCGAATCAAACTTGGAAAGAGCTGAGGAGGAGAAGGATGTTAGCAAAGGCAGATTATTTTAAACCCATTGATCCCTCTTTACAGAATGCGGAGTTCATCGCCGTAGCCCCCAGAGGGTTCTGGCGGGATGTGTGGGACCGGTTTAAGGTGAATAAAAGGGCCCTGATCGGGCTGATCGTTTTGGCGGTGATCGTGCTTGCGGCAGTGATCGGCCCAGTCCTCTCCCCGTACCCCTATGACGGGATGGGGACGGAGATCAACGCAAAGATGAGCCTGAAGCACTGGTTTGGAACGGATGCCCTGGGAAGAGATCTTTTCACAAGATCGCTGTATGGTGTAAGGATCTCCCTTTTGGTGGGATTTCTCACCACCTTTATCAACATGGTTGTGGGCGTCATCTACGGCGGTATCGCCGGATATGTGGGCGGAAAGACGGATATGATCATGATGCGTATCGTTGATGTGATCTATGCCATCCCCTCGCTTCTATATGTAATCCTGCTGATGCTGATTTTTGGCTCAAATGTGGGAAGCATCATGCTTGGGATGTGTATTTCGGGCTGGATTGGAACCTCCCGAATGATGAGAACCCAGGTGATCGCCCTAAAGGAGCGGGAGTTCGTCCTTGCCGCCTACACGGAGGGCGCATCCGCAAGACGCATTCTTTTAAGGCATATGCTGACAAATGCCCTGAGCCCCCTGCTTGTTCAAGCCACCATGGCCATACCTCAGGCTATATTCCAGGAAGCATTCTTAAGCTTTATCGGAATGGGAATCTCGGCGCCCCAGGCCAGCCTCGGAACACTGGCGCAGGATGCAAGAATGTATATGACGGTCTACCCGCACCAGATGTTCTGTCCGGTTTCCATCATCTGCATTATTATATTTGCCCTGAATTTTATCAGCGAGGGTCTGAGTGAGGCGCTTGATCCTACCAGGAGACATTAAGGGAGGGAAATCTATGGCACTGTTGGAGATAAAAAATCTGTCTGTGGATTTTAAGACGAGAAACGGCGTGGTACATGCCGTAAGGGATGTGAGCTATCAGATTGATACGGGACAGATGCTTGGTATAGTGGGAGAATCCGGCTCTGGAAAGAGCGTGGGAATGCTTGCCCTCATGGGACTTTTGGCAAAAAACGGTTCGGTGGTATCCGGCCAGATGCTCTTTGACGGGCGGGACATCAGCCCCCTGGCGGAGGAGTTTCACGGGGACATGAAGGCCTACGAGAAGGCCATGGAGGAGATAAGGGGCGTAAAGATCGGCATGATTTTCCAGGATCCCATGACCTATCTCAATCCAGTGCTTAAGATAGGAACCCAGATTACCGAGGGCATAATCAAGCACGACAAATGCTCAAAGCAGGAGGCGAAGACCAGAGCCATTGAGCTGATGAAGCAGGTGGGAATCCCCAGCCCGGAGGATCGCTTTGACCAGTATCCCTTCGAGTTTTCAGGGGGCATGAGGCAGAGGATCGTCATCGCCATCGCCCTTGCATGCCGGCCAAGGCTCATTATTGCCGATGAACCCACCACGGCTTTGGATGTGACGGTTCAGGCACAGATCATAGACCTGTTAAAGGAGCTGGCAAAGGAAAAGAACATGGCTGTGATTATGATCACCCATGACCTGGGTGTGGTTTCCATGATGTGTGAGCGGGTGAATATCATGTATGCCGGCAAGATTGTGGAGACAGGAAGCCTGGATGAAATATTTTATGAGACAAAGCACCCCTATACAAAGGGCCTTTTAGATAGTGTGGGGACACATGCGGGAACGGGAAGACAGAGTTTGCTGTCAATTCCCGGAACGCCTCCGGATTTGTTAAAGCTTCATTCCGGCTGCGCGTTCATGCCCCGCTGCAGGGAGGCCATGAATATCTGCAGGGATTATCAGCCGGCAGAGGTTTGCTTTGGAGCGGATCACTGCGCATCCTGCTGGCATTTCTGCAAGGACAGGGCGGATGAGATCGTCAAGGCGCAGGAGGGATGAGTATGAGAGAACAGGAACCGGTAATCAAGGTCAGACACCTGAAAAAATATTTTATGGCCAACAGGCATATTCTAAAGCCCTCGGATTATGTGAAGGCTGTGGATGACGTATCCCTGGAGATTTATCCCGGGGAGACCGTTGGGCTGGTTGGCGAGAGCGGCTGCGGAAAAAGCACCCTGGCAAGAAGCATCATACGGATTTACGAGCCCACCGCCGGCGAGGTGATTTATAAGGGGGCGGATATCACCCATCTTTCTAACGCAAAGCTTCGCCAGTATCGCAATAAGATGCAGATGATTTTCCAGGATCCCTACGCCAGCCTGAACCCCAGGTATACGGTGGGGGAGATCATCGGGGAGCCCATGGAGATATACAGGATGTATGACAAGGCGGGAAGGGAGGCCAAGGTTCAGGAGCTTTTAGAGCTTGTGGGACTAAAGCCGGACCATATTTCCAGGTATCCCCACGAGTTTTCCGGCGGGCAGAGACAGCGTATCGGCATAGCCAGAACCCTGGCCCTTGACCCGGATTTTATCATCTGCGACGAGCCCATATCGGCATTGGACGTGTCCATTCAGGCTCAGATCATCAATCTTTTGGAAAAGCTCCAGGATGAGAGAAAGCTTACATATCTGTTTATAGCCCATGATCTTACAATGGTGAAGCATATCAGCCATAAGATCGGCGTGATGTATTTGGGACATCTTGTGGAGTTTGGCGATGCGGACGAGGTCTATTCCAATCCCCTTCACCCCTATACCAGGGCGCTTCTCAGCGCCGCGCCCATCGCTGACCCCAAAAAGGCCAGGGAATCAAAGAGAATCAAGCTTGAGGGGGAGGTGCCCAGCCCCATCCACGCTCCGGAGGGCTGTCCTTTTTGCACAAGATGTGCGGAATGCAGACCGGAGTGCAGGATTACACCCCCGATCATGGCAAACCAGGACGGGCATAAGGTGGCATGCTTTAAGTATGTATAATACGCGGAGCGCCCTGCATAGGGGCATTCCATGTATGGATATAGCTTTTGCTAAAATAAAGGAGGCAGGATTATGAGAAAAATCAAAGAACTATCAAAGAAGCTTTTTGCCATCGGTCTCTCAACAGTCATGTTGACCTCCATGGCAGGCTGTGGAAGTTCATCTTCCTCGACACAGGGAAATACGGATACATCGTCCGGCGGAGCAGGCAGCGGCAGCGCCGAGAAGGTGATTGTCACTGCGGACGGCGAGCTTGACGGAAGCCTTGACCCGGCCGGCTTTGCCCTTCAAAGCTGGAACGGCTTTGCAAGACTTTGCTCCTTGCCCCTTATTTCCTATGATGAGAACGGAAATGTACTCTATGAGGCGGCAGAGAGCTATGAGATAAGCGATGACCAGCTGACCTATACCTTCCATCTCAGGGAGGAGGCAAAGTGGTCCGACGGCTCTGCCGTGACGGCGGCTGATTTCTTAAATACCATCCACAGAGCCTTGGATTCAGAAACCAGTGGTTCCGTGTATGCCGACCAGCTTTTCGTGATCGAGGGCGCGCAGGAGGCCTATGAGGGAACCGGTTCTATGGATGCTGTCCAGGCAATCGCTGAGGATGACTACACGCTGGTATTCCATCTGGCAAAGCCCTGCGCATACTTTACAAAGCTTTTGGCATTGCCGGTTTACTATCCTTCCAAGACGGGCGTTGCAGTAAGCGGCACGGACTGGTATAAGGATCCGGAGACCTGTCTGTGCAACGGTCCCTACATGCTGACAGAGTTTGTACAGGATCAGTATTATACCGTTGAGAAGAACCCCTATTATTTTGATGCGGATAACGTAAAGATTGACAAGATCATCAACCAGACCATCACCGACACCCAGTCCGTGATCGCTGCCTACACCTCCGGCGAGGTGGATGTGGCGTCCGGTCTTCCGGATTACATTGAAACCCAGTATGCGGATTCCGACGAGCTGTATATCTGGAGCATGATTACCACCACGGCGGTTATGCCCAATGTAAATGTGGAGCCATTGGACAATGAGCTGGTGAGGGAGGCCATTGCGCTGGCATTGGATCGTTCCTCCATCTGCGCATCCATGGGTACAAATTATGAGCCAACCTACGCATGGGTTCCCAAATATATGACCTCCAACAAGGGCGGCGGCTATTTCTACGATGAGGTTTCCCACTTCAGCGAGAATGCTGAGCGGGCCAAGGAGCTTTTGGCGGAAGCAGGATATCCTGAGGGAGAGGGCTTCCCCACACTGACCTACACCTATCCTTCCAACGACAAGGACGCCATCCTTGCACAGGCGATTCAGGCACAGTTAAAGTCGGTATTAAACATTGATATTCAGCTTGAGGCTCAGGAGACCGAGGTGTACAACACGACCAAGAGGGAGGGCACCTTTGAGCTTCTGCGCTACAACTGGACTGCGGATTTTACGGATCCCATCAATTACCTGGCGCTCTTCACATCGGATTCCGCCCTCAATTTCAACGGCGTGTCAGACGAGGCTTATGATGAAGCCATCGCGAACTCCAACAATGCAGCAACCCAGGAGGAGCGCAACACCTACCTGCATGAGGCGGAGAGCATTCTGGTAGACGAGAACTTCTACATCATTCCCGTATCCACCATGCACTATGTGGGTCTTAGAAATCCCGCCATCACGGGAGTCACCTATAATGACAAGGGCGAATCAAACTACAGATTTGCTGATCTTACGGAATAATCAATTCACCTCCGCTCCTGGGCTATGCCCCGGGGGCGGATATCCGAATCATTTCACTGGGAGGGACATGTAATGAATAAAATTGATGCACTTACAAAACCTGGTATACAAAATATTCCGCCGTATGTTCCCGGCAAGACCTCGGAGAGCGTGAAGGAAAAATACCATCTGGATCATGTGCTGAAGCTTGCTTCCAATGAGAACCAGTATGGTTCATCCCCCAAGGCCGTTGCAGCCATCAAGGAGGCGGCGGATTCGGCAAATATCTATCCCGATCCGTTCTGCATGGGACTTCGCAAAAAGCTGGGTGTGATGTACGGCTTTGACGATTCCGGCGACAATGTGATTATTTCCGCCGGCGCCAGCGGTATATTATCCCTTTTGGGGGAGGTATTTATCTGCGAGGGTGATGAGTATGTCACCTGTGAGCCCACATTTGGAGCCTTAAACAGCGCAGTCAAGAGAAATGGAGGAAAGGTGATAAGCCTTCCTGTCACCGAGGATCAGGTCTTTGACCTGGACGCCATGGCCGCGAAAATCACCGACAAGACGAAAATGGTATATATATGCAATCCCAACAATCCTACGGGTACCGCTGTGGATTCTGATAAGCTTAGAAGCTTTATTCACAGTATGCCGGAGCATGTAATCACAGTGATTGACGAGGCCTACATTGAATTCGCCAGCGATCCGGCTGTGGAGAGTATGGTTTCCGAAATTAAAGAGGGTCTGAACCTGATTGTCATTAAAACCTTTTCCAAGATTTACGGACTTGCAGGGGAGCGTGTGGGATATACCTTTATGAATAAGGAGCTTCATAGCATTATGCAGAAGGCTACCAGCGTGTTCGTGGTGGGACGTACATCCCTTGCCGCTGTGATGGCTGCGCTGGATGATAAGGAATTTATAGAATCCACATGTGAGAGGATTGCCGAGGGGAGGGAATACGTCACAAAGGAGCTTACCGCTCTGGGCTGGAAGGTATGGCCCTCAAAGACAAATTTTGTCTATGCGGATTCGCATCTTGATACGGCAATCCTTGCCCAGGAGCTGGAGAAAAAGGGACTGATCATCCGCGGCAATTTTAAATATTCCAGGATTACCATCGGCAGGATGGATCAGAACAGAGAAATGATTGATATAATCAAGACAGTAATGGCTGAGGGAAATGTGCCCGCCGCGGAATAACTGCGGGACATTCATTCAGATGAGGAGGTTTTAGTATGGTGGGCTTTTCCTTGTTTTTTGGCGGAATAGTGGCGCTGCTGGCGATAGCGGGCCTGTCCATGATGGAGGCAGGCTGCTCCAAATCCAAAAATGCGGGAAGCATCATGATGCAGGCCATCATGGCGGTGGCGGTGGCAATCCCCTGTTTCCTTTTGGTGGGGGATTTGGTATCCGGGCTGTCCGGAAGCAGCGGAGAAATGCTGGAGGCTATGCTTGCAGCCATGGTGTGCTGCATTATGGCAGGGGGCGTTGTGGGAAGAATAAGGACCGAAGGGTATATTGTAATCTGCGCTTTGATGTCGCTGGTCTCCTACCCCCTGTCCGTGCGGGTCTGCATTCTGCTGGACGGGGCGGGCGCCTACCAGGATTTTGGCTTCTTTGGCGCCGCGTTTTTGTCCGGCGCGGCGGCGGCTTATTTTGCGTCCAGGATTTTGGGCGTGAGAGCGGGAAAGGGTACTGCC
Source organism: uncultured Lachnospiraceae bacterium (assembly GCA_944381475.1). Lineage (GTDB taxonomy): Bacteria > Bacillota > Clostridia > Lachnospirales > Lachnospiraceae > UBA4292. The sequence goes on from CALWLH010000016.1 coordinate 16,585, forward strand.
GGAGGCGCATCCTATGCATTTCCCGGCCACAATATTCCCTTTGCCATGGCGGGAGTGATGCTCCTGTGCGTGGGTCTTCTCGGAATGGCGGGCTCTAACGGCCTTTTGGTGGGAACGGGAGAGCAGGAGCTGGAGCAGGCGGCGGAAAATATGGTGATCGGCGGCGCAATATCCGGTTTTGTGGGACTTTTGTTTACCTGCGTCCGCTATAAAAAGCCCGATATCACCATGACGGCCAGCGCCATGGCGGCGGGTTTTGTAGCCGCTCTTCCCGGCTGCTCCAGCGTGTCCCTGGGCTGCATGTGCCTGATTGGCGCTGCGGCAGGCTTTTTCACAGTCATCGGGATTGAGACCCTGGAAAGAGGAGCAAAGGTGGATGATCCTGCCGGTGTGGTTTCCATATTTGGCATTGGCACGATTGTGGGACTTTTGGGCGCCGGCATATTCAATTCTCAGGCCGGACTAAAAGCCCTTCCCGGAAATCTGGCGGCAATTTTTATTATTGTCCTGATTAACGGGCTGATGGTGGGCGTGGCGTCGCTGATCTTAAAGAAGATGGGAAGCCTTCGCATTTCCATCGAGCAGGAGGTGGAGGGCGCGGATCTAAGCGCCTTTGGTCTGATGAGCAGCTACAGCGATTTTCAGCTGAACCTTGAGACCACGGACTGGACGGATTTGTATGTTCAGGAAAAGTCCGGTGCGGAGGATGTGGAGACTGCCGTGAAGGAACCATATGTCTATGATCTGTCAGGGAAAAATGCCCAGCCGCTGACAAAGATCGAAATCATCTGCAGAAGGGAAAAGCTGGAGGCGTTAAAGACCGCCCTGAACGATATCGGCATCATGGGGATGACAGTGTCCAGCGTTACCGGATGCGGCGTACAAAAGGGCTACAACGAATATTACAGGGGCGTGCCTGTCTCCGTACAGCTTCGGGCGAAGGTGCGCATGGAGGTTGTTGTGGCAAAGGTCCCTGTGGAAGAGGTGGTAAACACTGCCAGAAGAGTGCTCTATACGGGCCATGTGGGGGATGGAAAGATATTTATCTACTCCCTCAATGATGTTGTCCGCGTGAGGACGGGTGAGAGCGGCTATGCCGCAATGCAGGGCGCGCTTTCAGAATAGGAGGAAGCTGCTCCGCCCCGAATCGCTGAAATGGGATATTTTACGAAGTGCTTTAAAAGACGGATGCCGCCGGGGAGATGAAAAAACCCCGGCGGCATACTTATTGCCAGAAAATAAGAAGATCCTCTATAAGGTCATATAGATTGGGATGGACCGTGGTCAGTGTCAGGCTGGTATCCGTAAGGAGGATGAGAAATAGGATCAGGACAGTGAGTATAAGCGCTCCAATGGCGATGAAGTATCTGTTTGACTGCGCCCTGTCTACACTGATCATAATGGTGCAGGCGCTTCCCAGAATCAGCAGGGGCATGAAATCAAGGAGGTATCTGATGTTGACGCCCGCCAGGCAAAAATCCGCCCAGGCGATGAGCAGGGAGAGCAAAAAGCAGGTTATGATAAAGCCTTTGCGGCGAAGGGATGAGGGGCGGGACGTCAGGCGCCGATCGTTCAGGGCTGAGGGTGTAAGAAGTAATCCCAGCAAAATGATGGGAAGACAACATGCGCCGAACATGATGGCCGTATAGGCGTACATGCCGTAATTTCCCATGGAAAAGCTTTGGATCTCAAAAAAGGGAAAGACACTGGAGGTCCCCAGGGGCTGGAGAAAGTAGTGGTATATGGCAGGAAAGAGGGCGGAAAGCCGCAGGTGATTTGCCTGGATATCGCTGACAGTCAGCTGATAGCCAGCCCCAAAGTCCAGGGGAGAGCCAAAGCGCAGATGGTTGTAGTACATAAGTCCTGCGGCGGATAGGAGTACGGGCAGCAAAAAAGCGGCGGCTTGGGTAAGCCTGAAGCGGAAGGCTTCCTTTTTGTCAAATAAAATGTATAAAAACAGGGGCAGAAGGAGGAGCCCGCAGATGGCCATGCTGGGACGGCATCCGGCGCATAGCCCCAGGGAGAGGCCGCAAAGAACCAGCATAAAAAGCTTAAGCCCTCTGCTGCCGGTAAAGGAGACGCGGAGCCCCGCCCAGATAGACAAAAACAACAAGCATTGACCCGAGGCCACTGCCACGTCGTATATATTGGGATACTGAAAGCAGTAGTAGGCGCCGCCGATGCAGGCGGCGGCTGGAAGAAGTAAAAGCAGCAGCAGGAGGTTTGCCCTTGGGACAAAGAGGCGCACTGCCGCCAGTATGGCCAGGCAAATAAATAAAATGGAGAGCATTCCGAAAAAGCCGCAGGCAAGGGCCAGTGTGGGCAGTGCGCCTGTGAGAAGATAGACCGGAAGATAGAATAAAAGCACAGGGGTCACCCCGAAATAGGAGTAGTATTTTCCCTCGTAGTAGGCCCTGTCCCAGGCAAAAGCCACCCCCGCCTTTCTGCGCTCGTCGGCGTCATAGACATTTTCCAGCTCCTCCAGCTTCTCGTCCACGGGAATGTCGATCCACACCCGGCCGTTTAAGAAGGCGTCCAGGGTCTGGGTATAGGGGTCGGAGCTGCTTATCTCATTTCCCTCCGGGTAATCCATGAGGGTCAGGGAGGGCATGCCAAAGAGCACCGGGGAGGCGGTGCAGAGCAGTACCATGATATAGACCGCCAGCATATGCTTTGGGTTTTGGCGGTGGTAGCTTACTTTAGAAAAATTTGTTGCTTTTATGGCCAGTATAATAAAAAATACCAGAAACAGAGCCATATAGCGAAGTGTGGAGAAGCGGAAGGGGACGCTGCTGGCGGCATGGATGGCCTGAAGGGTTACGGCGTCCTGGATATCAGAAATCACAAGCTGGAGGGAACGAATCTGGCCGTAGGGAGCCAGGCTCAGCTCACAGGGGTAGCCGTGTCCGCCAGCGAGCTTGTCTGAGACCGTCTGGTAAAAGCCCGCGAAATTATCATCCCTCAGCTTTAGCTGTATGCGGAAGGCGGGGTCGTCTTTTTCCTGCACAGCCTCGATGCTGATCACCCTGGTAAAATCTGGAAGCTCCGTAAGAATCAGGGTGGCGTCGCCGGTGAGCACAAGCGCCCCCTGGGAATTCCAATGGGCATTTTCAGCCGTCTCGATTTGGATGCTGTCCTGGGTTAAGGTGTATGCGCAAAAGTCCTTTGTAAGGCTTTTCCCGTTAAAGATGAGGAGCTCCAGTACAAAAAGCGTCAGAGCCAGGAGGGTGCAGCCTCTTAAAAACCTGTACAGGCGTTTTTTTCCCCATACCAGGAGGGACCATAGACAGCCGGAGCTGCAAAGACAGATGGTAACCAGCACCGCAGGGGGAAGGGAGCCCTCTGCATCTGCAAAATAACGGCGAAGGAGGCCGGAGGAGGCGAAAAAGAACGACAATTGCCCCAGGGCGGCCCCAAACAGAATCAGACAGCGCTTCTGCACAGACATGGATGAGGGCCCGGTTTTAAATATGACCGTCCGGTTCAAGGAACCGGAATGCCGGCAGAACAGATCAATGGCTGTAAAAAACAGAGTGACAACAAAGGGTATAAGCAGTAAAGGAAGGAAGGTTTCCATGTAATTCTCCTTGAAAATCTGGCGGGCGCACTTGGCATCCCTGAATTAATGCCGCCCCCATTATAGGATAAAAATTGGTTCATTGGAAGGGCTTTAAAGGAATCTTATAAAATAGCTTCATCTTTCTTGAAGGCGTCCAGCGAATGTGGTAAAATAACGAGGCAAGCGGCATCCGAGCTTGCTCGAGATGACATTTGCCGAGTATCACATCGAGCCGATAGGCGAGATGGTACAATCCTAGTGCAAAAAATGAAATTTACCAAACCTGAATCGGAGGCGGGGAATCCCTCTTCTGAGTCTTGAAATCCATTTGGCTGGAGGTGATCTGATGCTGTTGAAGGATGCCCGTATCGGGCAGACATATATTGTGGAGAACATCAACCTGCCCTTTGCCCTGGAACGGCGGCTGGAGGCCTTGGGGATGACCAAGCAGACCCCTATTTCCATCGTCAACCGCAAGGGAAAGGGAATACTGATTATCAAGCTGCGGGGAACCCGCTTTGCCCTGGGATACAATATCACCAGGAGTATAAAGGTGAAGGCTGGTGGGATGAATGAGTGAGCATGAAATGACTATTGGATTTATAGGGAATCCAAACTGCGGAAAGACCACGCTCTTTAACGCCTATACCGGGGCCAACCTAAAGGTCGCCAACTGGCCCGGGGTGACGGTGGAGAAGGTGGAGGGGGCCATCAAGGACCACGGTATGACCATCCATCTGGTGGATCTGCCGGGTACATACAGTCTTACCTCCTACACTATGGAGGAGCGGGTTTCCCGCCAGTTTATATTGAGCGATGAGGTGGATGTGATCATCAATGTGGCGGACGCCTCCGCCCTGGAGCGCAGTCTCTACCTGACGCTGCAGCTCCTGGAGCTGGGAAAGCCGGTGGTGCTGGCTCTGAACATGATGGATATTGTGGAAAAGCGGGGCATGGAGATCGACCTGCACCGGCTGCCGGAAATGCTGGGCATTCCCGTGATTCCCGTGTCTGCAAGGCAGCGCCGGGGACTGGACATTCTGCTCCATGCTGCCGTACACCACAAGGACTGTACTGCCCCGGACTGCCTGATTCATCAGCATAAGGAAAAGTCCGCTCATCAGCACGACCATCACCATGAATTTGCCATGGTTTACTCCGATGAGATGGAGGACAAGATTGACCTGATCATTCCGGAGCTGAAAAAGCGTTATCCCGGACTGACCAATTACCGCTGGCATGCCATCAAGCTTCTGGAGCGGGATAAGGAAATCACGGAAAAATATCCGGTGGAGCTGCCCCAGGTATTGAACCGCAGCTATGAGTCGGATATCATCAATCAGAAATATGATTTTATTGGGGAAATCATCGACGAGGTGATGATCCACAAGGAGCGCCAGGATGTGCTGACGGAGCGGGCGGATAAAATCCTCACCAGCAGGGTCTGGGGGATTCCTGTATTTTTGGGAATCATGGCGGTGACCTTCTTTCTCACCTTTACCATCGGAGACTGGATCAAGGGCTTTTTTGAGCTGGGTATCGACTGGATTTCAGGGAGTGCGGAGGCGGCCCTTTCAGCCATCCATGCGGGGGATATGGTAACCTCTCTGGTGGTGGACGGCATCATCGGCGGCGTGGGAACCATCGTCACCTTTCTGCCAAACATCCTGATTCTTTTCCTCTGCCTGGCGCTGCTGGAGGACAGCGGTTACATGGCCAGGGTGGCCTATGTCATGGAGGGGATCATGAGCAGGCTCGGGCTTTCCGGCAAAGCCTTTATCCCCATGCTGCTGGGCTTTGGCTGCACCGTCCCCGCCATCATGGCCTCCCGGGCTTTGGAAAACAAGAGGGACCGCTTGAAGGTGATGCTGGTGACCCCCTTTATGAGCTGCAACGCAAGGCTCACCATCTACATCCTGTTTGCGGAGATGTTCTTCGGCGACAACGCCATGATCGTGGCCTATTCCATGTACCTGATCGGTATCCTGGCGGCCATTATCCTGTCGGCGGTGATTCACCTGATTGACCGGAAAAAGAGTGTGAACTATCTGATCATCGAGCTGCCGGGATATAAGCTGCCGGACGCCCACACGGTGGCGATCTATGTCTGGGAGAAGGTAAAGGATTATCTGGGAAAGGCGGGAACCACTATTTTTCTGGCCACATTGATCATCTGGGCCCTGCTGAATTTTGGCCCCGGCGGATACTCCAGCGACATGGCAAACAGCTTTGGGGCGGTCATCGGAAGGGTCCTGACCCCCTTCTTTGCCCCGGTGGGTCTTGGCTTCTGGCAGATCGCGGTGGCGCTGATTGCCGGTATCTCCGCCAAGGAGGTGGTGGTATCCAGCTGCGCGGTGCTCTTCGGCATCGTCAACGCCAGCTCTCCGGAGGGGATGGCCGCATTTCAGGCAGCCCTTCAGGGAATCGGCTTTGGCCCCTTAAACGCTTTCTGCCTGATGGTGTTCTGCCTTCTTTATATCCCCTGCGCGGCGGCCCTTGGCACTGTAAAAAAGGAGTCCGGCAGCTGGTCCTTTATGCTGCTGTCAGCCCTGTTTCAGCTGGGGGTGGCCTGGGTGGTCACCTTTGGGGTATATCAGATTGGGATGCTGGTATTGGCCTGACCTGGATTTTTAATATTTCGTAAACAAATCCTTATCATTTCAAAAACACAAAAACCGTAAAGTACAGTCATCAGAAAACAAAACAATCTGAAGGTAAGTTTGGACGCAAGCTTCCAAATCTACCGCCATGACGCAGCAAGCGCGTCGGAAAGGGGTAAGGATGAAAAAGAAGGACTTTGTAACTCTGGTGATGAGTACCATCGGCGGCATATTGTTTGCTCTGGGCATGTGCATGGCGCTTCTGCCCGACTGGG
>CALWLH010000017.1 GCA_944381475.1 uncultured Lachnospiraceae bacterium
GTCACCTCCACCCAATCCCCATTTTTCAGTTTTCTGGCATACTTGCTGTGGCACACATAGCCGATAAACTGCAAATCATCGGCGCAGCAGGTCATGGCATGGCGTCCCGGCACAAAAATGCCGGAAATCAGCTCCGAGGATTTGAGAACCATGGCTTTAAAACGCACCGTTTTTCCCTCGTAATTTTCCGGATGATCCTGGGCGTCTACATAGAAAATTCCATAGTCATAATCCTCGATGCGGATGACGTCTGCATTCAAGTCGTAGGGCAGCTCGTCCGCCGCATCCATCATGTCCCCATTCTTATCCTCAAAAATCACCTGCGCCCGCCCATTTACCGCCTTAATGCTGCGGCGAAACTTTGTCACAGGAGTATCCGCATCACAGCGGTTAAAGATGACCATATCCGCATCCCCCACCATGGCCACCACCATGGATTTCATATTTAGGTTTGCGGTGTACATGGCAAAGGTCTGGGCATCGATGGTGGTGATTACCTGAAAAATCAGCCATCCGCTGGGAAGCTGCAGGTTATAGATGTCCTCCATCTTCCACATGCCGTTATACTCGATCAGCACCCGGTCCGGTCTGTGTTTCATCTCCAAAGCCCGAAGGTTCTCGGCATTCAGCTCCTCCGGGTTATCAAAAAACACCTGAACGGTGTTGATGCGCTTCAGCATCGCCTCGTCCAGCTCTACCTCCCCCTCCTCACACATGATGAGCAGGGTTTTCTCCCCATTCTGGAAATATTCCTGTTTTAATGTAAAATCAATAAAGGAGGTTTTTCCGCTCTCCAGAAAACCATTGATCAGGTAAACCGGAACTCTGGGATCCTCCTGCTGCTGCATAGGCATAACGCTTCCTCCTTCTTTTCTTCCAAAAACAGCTGTCCGGATTCCCGGACAGCCGCCCTGATCAGCCCCTAAATCTATACCTCAAACAATGCCGCCAAAGCATCCTCTTTAATGCCGGAGCCGATGACGCAAAGTCTTCCTGTATACTCAGGAGCGCCGCTTCTGACCTCACTTTCACCAGGGGTCATATCGAAATACAGCCAGGTTCCGTCTGTGCAGGGAACCATGCCCTTTGCGCGGAGAATCATCCCATACGCCTCACTGTCGGAAAGGGAATCCAGAATCTGCTGAAGCTTCTCCTTCTCAAATTTCCTGGGAGTCTCCACGCCCCAGCTTGTAAACACCTCATCCGCATGGTGATGGTGATGATGTCCGCAGCCGCATTCCCCGTCATGGTGATGCTCATGCTCTTCCTCATGGTGATGATGGCAGCCGCACGCCCCGTCATGGTGATGATGCTCATGCTCTTCATCATGATGGTGATGGTGTCCGCATACAGGGCATACGCCTTCCTCCTCCAAAAGCTCCTCTGCCAGGCTCTTTACCTGCTCCATGGCAGCCAGAATCTGGATGCCAGTCAGCTCCTCCCAGGGTGTGGTGATGATTCTGGCCTTGTCATTATGCTCCTGAATCATGTCCACCACCTCAGCAAGCTTGTCCTCATCGGTTTTCTGGGTTCTGGAAAGGATGATGGTGGAAGCATACTCAATCTGGTTATTGAAGAATTCTCCAAAATTCTTCATGTACATCCTGCACTTCAGCGCATCTACAACGGTAACAAAGGCGCCCATGGTCACATCCCCGCGATTCTCTGCAACCTTCGCTACAGCCTTGATTACATCTGAGAGCTTTCCCACGCCGGAGGGCTCGATCAGAATCCTGTCCGGCGCATACTGATCCAGCACCTTCTTCAATGCCTCGCCGAAATCACCCACCAGCGAGCAGCAGATACAGCCGGAATTCATCTCCGTGATCTCGATACCTGCATCCTTCAAAAAACCGCCGTCAATGCCGATCTCACCAAATTCGTTTTCGATCAGCACCACCTTCTCTCCTGACAGCGCTTCCTTAATCAGCTTCTTGATAAGGGTGGTCTTTCCTGCACCCAGGAAGCCGGAAAAAATATCAATCTTTGTCATTGTCCTTACCTGCCTTTCTATGAAAACAATCCAAACGGCAATATTCAAAACTCTTATTGTCAACAGAAAATTTTAACATAATCCGTCTCAAAAAGTCAAGCTCTCATTTTAAAATTCTAAAGTATTACGGCTTTCCTATTCTTCCTTGGGGATGCTGGAATTAAACCGGTCAAGAGCCAATGCTGCAATCACTCCAGCTGCCAGACAAATGATGTTTACTGCCGCCGCCGATACAGATACGGTAAAGCTCTGAACAGGAATAATCATGATGGTTGCAGCAATGACAATGCCAATGATAGCATGAAAGGCATAGGGATAAAATCGGTCAAAAAGGGCATCTACAGCCTTGGCAAGACAAATCACCGTGACAATTGCGCCAATACCTGCGGGAATCAGGATGCCAAAATTCAGGCTTCCCAGGCCGTCCACAAAGGGTGTGTAAAGGCCCAGCGGCATCAGCAGAGTGGAAAAGCTCATTCCAGGAGCAATAACGCTCAGCGCCAGACAGAAGCCGCAGAAAATATACCAGCCAAAATTGGGGGTAATCACCACAGAAAACAGATTCAGGCAGATCAGCAGTCCCAAGATCAGGGCAAAGGCAATACCCATGGAAACATAGCAGCCCTTTGGATGTCCCTGCTCATTGGCCTCCCGAAACAGGGAGGGAAGCATTCCTGTGATCAGTCCTATAAAAAGGCAAACGGAGGGATCCGGGTACTTCTCCAGGAAAAAGGCCAGGATCCTTGCCACTCCCAGAAAGCCGATCGCTCCTCCGATGATCACCGGCATCAGCTTCGGGACATGGGTCTTAAACCGGCGAAAAGGGTCGCTTAAAAGCTCCATCACAGGCTTATAAATACCGAAAACTACGCAGAGCACGCCTCCTGAAATGCCCGGGAGAACGGCTCCCACGCCTATGAGTATTCCCTGCAGCACCCGAAGAACCATCTGAAGCGGGCTGGATTTCTTTTCTTTCATAATTTTTTCCTTCCTATAGGTTTTCTTTGTTTTTTACGGCTGAACCGGATATATATAACCTACGCTCCATGGCTCGGCTGTTTCACAGCCTGCGCTGACTTCCGCTCCGGTTTATATATCCGGTTCATCCTGATTTACTACATTCTAAAGAACGGCTTCACAGGTTATATATAACCTTCCCTCCATGCCTCGGCTGCTTCACAGCCCGGGCTGACTTTTCTGGGGTCAGGTTTAATTCCCTATATTGCGCCGGGAAAAGTATAGCACATGGGGTAGGGCGTGACAACATCTTTTCTCTTAAAAAAATCTTAAGTCTGCTCCGGCGCCTCTATCAGAATCCGCCCGTTTTCATAGCGTATGCGCACCTTGTTTCCCGCAAGCTGAAGCTGCTCCAGCTGCTCCTGGGGAAGCTGGATGCGACCCGCTTTGTCCACCACAGCAAACTCGTCCTGGGTTTCCTCCGTGAGCCAGTCAAAGGTCACATCAGCAGGGTTCTGATACTCCTCCTTCAGGATGCGCTCGCTGCTGATCTTTCCATCCCGGATGGACACCACCCGCTGCACCTTTTTGGTGAGAGCTGTGTCATGGGTGACAATCACAATGGTGATGCCCAGCTCCTTGTTTAAAGAGCGGAACACATCCAGAATATAATCCCCGGTCCTTCGGTCAACGGAACCCGTGGGTTCATCTGCCAGCAGAAGCTTCGGGTGATTTGCCAAGGCAATGGCGATGGCGATGCGCTGTTGTTCTCCGCCGGAGAGCTGATGAAGCCGGCTGTTTTTTCGGTGTCCCATCCCCACCAGCTCCAGGAGCTCTGCTGCCCGCTCCTTCTTTTTCTGTACAGAGCTAAATAGCATGGGAGTCATCACGTTTTCAAGGGCGGTCAGATAGGGCAGCAGGTTTCTCGCATTATTCTGCCACACAAAGCCCACTGTATTCTTTTTATATTTTACCAGCTCCCTGTCCGTCATCTTAAACAAATCCTGTCCATCCACAAAGAGCGTTCCTGCGCTGGGCCTGTCCAACCCGCCGATCATATTCAAAAAGGTAGATTTTCCGCTTCCGCTGTTTCCTATAATAGCCATCAGCTCCCCGGACTGAACCGTCAGATCCAGCCCCTGCAGTGCCAGCACCTCAATTTCCTTCGTCTTATAGATTTTTACCAGGTTATCCGCAATGATCATCGCATCAGCCATGTTCTTCCTCCCCCTTTACAAGCCTTCCGTCCTGCAGCTCATAGAGTCTATCTCCCATGCCCATGAGGCTCTGGTCATGGGTGGTCATGACAATGGTCATATTTTCCGTCTCCACCAGCTCAGAAAAAAGCTTCATCACCTGTATGGAGGTGGCGCTGTCCAGCTCCCCCGTGGGCTCATCGGCAAAAATCACCCGGGGTTCATGGGCGATGGCCCTGGCAATGGCCACCCGCTGCTGCTCGCCGCCGCTCATTTCCTGGGGCATGTGCTTCATGCGCCCTCCCAGCCCCACCAGCTTCAGACAGTGCTCCGCCCTCTTTTGGCGGTTACCCTGAAAGCCGGCAAGCCGCAGGGCAAACTCTACATTTTCATAGGCAGACATAATCGGAATCAGGGACACGGACTGAAACACAAAGCCAATCCGTTCCCGCCGGAGAGCCTCCCGCTGCTTTTCCCCCATGATAGCCAGATCCTCTCCGTCAAAGAGAACCTTCCCGGAGGTGGGAGCATCCAAGGCTCCTAAAATGTTAATCAGAGTGGTTTTTCCTGACCCTGAACGACCCTTTAGGATAGTAAGGCTTCTTTCTGGAATCTGAATGCTGATATCGGACAGGGCTATAAAATTCTTTCCGCCTGCCACCCGAAAGTGCCTGGATATATTTATTGTCTCAATAATATTACCCATATCAGTCCTCCCCAAGCTTTAAGGCATTGGTGATCTTCATGCGAAAGATCAGTCTGATCAGTACCGCCATGCATATCACGAACATGATGCCGATATATGCAAAAAGCCGCACCATATCCTCCGCCTCTGTCACCAGCTTGACTCCAAGCACCTGATTCTGGGCTGTATAGGCGATCTGGATCAGAGGCACGAAAAGTCTGGAGGCGATGACGCCGATCACCGCTCCCACGCCGATAAAGAGCACGCTTCCAAAGAACTGCTCGTTAAACAGCATCCGCACAATCCCCCTTCTTGACATACCCATGGCGCGAAGAACACCAAACAACAGCTCCCTCTCCCTGATGGACAGAACCCAGTAGATGAGAAACCCCACAGCACATAAAATTAAAATGACGATGAAGCTCATGGTCAGGATTCCATTGGTTCCCTGAAGAATGGGTTCTGTGCGGATCTCATAGCTCATCTGTTCAACATTTTCAAACTTCACCACCTCCACCTGACGCTGCTCAATATAATCCGCCAAAGGGTCCGGCGAGCCGTCCTCCATGGCAAACCACAGCTCGTAGGGCGTGACGCCGCAGCAGTTGTTGATATAGGAGGAATTAGCCACGATGATGTAATTTTCCTGAGTATCCGCCGTGCCATCCTGCAAAATCACCGTCTCAGTAAGGACGCTGGAGGGAAAATAATCGAAAAAGCCATAGATGGTGCCGGTCATACTGGTGCCGTTATATGTAAAGGTGATGCTGTCCCCCAGAGCAAAGCCCTCACGGGTCTTAAAGTTGGATGAGACGATCACGGCCCTGGCATTGGAGCCCAAAACATTTAAGAACTGCACCAGGGAGTAGGTTCCCTCTCCCATATCCTTCGCCACCCGGCCAAACGCATCGGCAGTGACCCCCATGAGCTTTACAGAGTTGGAGGCGGTATTTGAGCTGGCATTCCATGTGGCTTCCACATTGATAACCTTTGCCATGGCCTCCACTCCGTCGATTTCCAGAAAGCGGTTGGAATCCGGCTCTTCATAGACCAGCTTATCCGCCAGTCCCATGGCCACCTGACTGGAATTGTCCCTCCATTTTTCCTGCATCACCACATCCGCCCCCAGCTGATAGAGCAGATTCGCCTCCTCATTGGAGAGGATGGTTCTGGCTATGGTGGCATTAAAGATGCCGAGAGCCACCGTCAAGATCAGAAACTCCATGATAAACACCTGACGGTCTCCGGTGCGGATAATCTGCAAAAAGGAGGTGTACTCCTCCGGTTTCCAGAATTTCCTTCCAATCCGGAAGATCAGGCGAATCAGCCAGGGCCAAAGCCGTAAAGCCAGAAGCCCCGCCCCCAGGATGAACAGGGAGGAAGAAAAATATAGCAGCGGATCTAAGGTTGCTCCGCTAAGCACCTCCAGAACCATGCTCTCCCTCTGTCGGTTAAAGGAATACAGGCCGTACAGGGATATGGAAAAGATCACTACATCCAAATACAATTTCTTCCACAGGGCCTTTTTCTTCCGGCTTTTTTCCTGCTTTAGGTTGACGATGGAGATACGGCTGTACCTGAACGCGGGGATTACAGTCACCAGCACCGACAGAGCCATGGCCCCAGCGGCATACAAAAGAACCTCCCCGTCGATAAACACCTCCAGGGATCTTCTGCGGACAAACTCCAAAAAGGCGCTGGAGGAGCCCAGAACCTGGCACAAAAACATTCCCAAAGGCAGCGCTGCTACAAAGCTCACAAAAACCAGGATCAGGGACTGACCCAGGTAAAGCAGAAGGATCTGTCCCCGTCCCGCCCCCCGGCTTTTTAAGATGGAAATTTCATTCTGCTCCATGGACAGCATCTGTCCGGAGATCATAAACAGAAAAGCGCATAAAAGCACTATAATAGGCACCTGCAAAATAAAAAGCGTGGTCTGTGCACGGAGACAGTTTGTCTGATACTCCTCCAGAATATCCAGATATGCACTGCCTGTAATCCTTCCCCCAGCCCGGGTGATGGAGCGCGTCATCTCATTGGACCGTTCTATAAATGCGTCCACATTCTCCGCCCGGAGCTGGCTCTCATCCAGAATGGTATGCCAGTTAGCAAGAACCACCGCATGGGTATTGCGCTCCCCGAAAAAGAGCTCTTCAAAAACACCCTCGTCAATAAAAAGAGCATCCTCATAGCTGTCCGGAGCATTCACCCAGTAAGGATCCGTATTGTCAGAGTAGGTAAATACCCCCGCGATCTGGACTCGCAGAGGCGTCTGATCTTCCCCATATACCCTTGGAAATTCCAGAATATCCCCCACAAGGAGATTCATCTCCACAAATGCCTGCTCTCCCACCACCGCCTGTATGACCTCATCCTCCTCCGCATTATAGATATCGCCGGAAACCATGGCAGCATGCGCTGGAAGATCTGACATACAGGAAAGCCGCACCTGCATCTCGCTTCCCCATGTAACCAGATCCGGCCGTTCTGAAATATTGACCGCACTGGTGGGGGTCTGCTGCATGATCCGCAGATTTGCAAGCAGAGGCAGCTCCAGAAGGCTTTCCCCTTTTAAATATAAATCATTCACAGAATCAAAGCCTTCATCCCCTCCGGCCTGCCTGGTCATGGAGAAGCTTAATATTCCCGGATATTCCCCCGTCTGCGCAATGTAGGTCTCAAACTCATCCGTCAGCATTCGGTTCAGAGCTGCCCGCTTATACATGGGATGGCTCACCGCAATGGCAATCAGCAGGATATTGCCGATCAGGAGACTCACCACCATCCATTTTTTATGAAGTAGCTTTTGTATCAGAAACCGAAACATGTTTTCTCTCCTCCGCCGTCAAAGTGCAATTTCATCTCCCTCTTCCAGGCCGGAAATAATCCAGTATCTGCCGTCTATATTTCCCGAGCCCAAAATTACATAGGTTTTCACCCGTTGTCCGTCCACCAGGCGATATACATAGTGCAGGCTGTAGTTTGTCCCTTCAGAATACACATAGTCTGCGGGAACCGAGAGAACCTGAAAAAGCTCTATGCTGTTCACTTCAACGCGAAGGGACTCTTCCGGAAGAAGCAAGGGGTCGAATCGGTCCGTCACATCCTCCCCGTCTACCTCTATATAATGAATATCCACCACATAGTTATCCATGCTGATGAGGGTTCCCTGGCACTCCAGGGAACGCCCATCCGTCAGCCGGCCATAAAGAGTCATTTCCTTTCCCACCGGCAGCGCCTGAAAAAGATTGCTTAAGCTGTAATACCAGACACTGGCGTCCAGAAGCCGCACCAGCACATCCGTGCCTTGCACCTGCTCTCCCGCCATCCGGTCGATGATGCGATCCACGTATCCGTCAATGGGGGACGTCAGTATAATCTGGGGATTCTCACGGATTTCTTCATAGGCCCTCAGCTTTTCCTCCAATTCCAAAAGCTCCTGTCCTCTGGCGTCCTGAAAGTCCTCATATTCCATATATAAAAGGGCATACCCGGCGGAGGTCTCCTCCATACCCGAAAGCTGCTCCTCATAGGCTTCACATTCCGCTTCATAGGCCGTCAGTTCCCTGGCATAGGTCCGCTCATCCGCCTCCGCCTGAATTTCATCCAGGGACTGGTTTAAGATCAGCAGCTCGTCCCCTGCGTGAACCACCCCGTCCTCCTCCACCAGACACTCTGCAAAGGTGACGATGGCGCAGGGATTGTCATAGGTGATATCACGGCCGTAGGGAAGATACTTTGCCGCCTCCAGAGTTTCTGAATGGACAAGATCCGTGTGCTCCACCGTTGTGGTCTGGGTCATTTCATCCAAAGCCTGCGCATCCTCCCTCTGATCCAGGGCATCCAGATAGAGTTCCTCCGCCCCTTGATTTCCGGCTGCTCCTCCCCCAGAGGAGCAGCTGGTGAGAAAGAGACTGACAGCCGTCATCAGCATCCATTTATTCCGGCACATACACCTCATCTCCTTCCTGAAGATCTCCTGCAAGGATCTCAACCTCCATACCATTGTCAAGACCAATTTCCACATCCACCCTGCGGCGGATCCCCTCCTCAAGCCTGTACACATAGCTCCCGCTGGTATCGGTGTAGATGGCTCTTTTGCTGACGCAAAGAACATCCTCAGCAACCCTGTTCACCATCTCCACCACCGCCGAATCCCCAATACGGGCGCCGGTTTTTTCCAAATCCAGCCTATATCTGCCATTCAGGCTGCTGACATCCCCCATCTGCGCTGCCTCCCGCAGCTCCTCATCGGTATAGGGAATGTATTCCACATCAAAAACCTGATCTCCCAGATACCCGGAGAGACTCGCCAGCTGGTCAATCTGGGACTGATAGTGAAAGGTATCGCAGGATATGTACGCGTTATTAAAGTCCGCCACAACCATCACGCAGGTATCGGCAAAAATCTCCTGGCCAGGCTGAACGTCCACACGGACTACAATTCCGCTGCAGGGGGAAAGCAGGTGATTTTTTGTGGTGTCCTGGTTCATCTCCTCATACTGGGCATCCAGTTCCGCAAGAGCCTGCTCCTGTTCTTCTAGTACCTGAGCATGATAAAATATCTGCTCCTCCAGCTCCAGCTGTAAAAGCTCATATTCCTCCGTATCTGAAGCCAAGCCCGAAATCCGCTCCTGAAGGTCTGCCATCTCCTGCTCCCACTGCTGATTCTGCAGCTGAAAGCGGCGCTCTGCGCGCTCATATTCCTCCTCCAGAGCCAAAAGACCTTCACTTAACTCCTCATCATCCAGAGTGGCCAGCTCCTGATACTGCTCCACCGCATCCCCGGGACGCACCTGGCAGTAGGATACGGTTCCATCGATCTCAAAAGACAGCTCGTAGGTAAAGGGCGTCACATACCCGTTTTCATAATCCGCATCCATCAGATCCTTCCTCAAAACCTGAACCGTCTCGGTCACCGCGCCCACCGGAGCCAGAAGCTCCTCCGTCTCCTCCATATCCTTCCCTGCACCGCAGCCGGAAAAAAACAGGCAAATCCCTGTCAAGAAAATCATCCATGTTCTTCTGCGCATTCTACGTTTACCTCCTGACCACCAGATCCCCTTCCTCAAGACCTCTGGTAATCTCCGTATAGATATTGCCGACCATCCCGATTTCAACCATCCGCACGATACGGCGGCCATCCTCATCCACAAAATATACATAATACCCGTCCGTTCCCTCATGGATGGCGCTGGAGGCCAGGGACAGCACATCCTCCTGACCTCCAAGCACCAGCGTATATCTTGCTGAAACGCCGATATCCAGAAAATAATCCGTTTCTACTGGCTGCAGGATCATGGTGTGATCCTGAATTTCATTCACAATCACAGGGATCTCCCTGTTTTCCCCGATGGTAAGGACAAGGTCCTGTCCCACCTGGAAGTGATCGGTATATTCCGTCGTACATACAAAGGCGCAGCCCTCCGCCTCCGAAAGAGTAACAACGGCCGTATCCGGGTTAACCGAATTGAGCCGCCGCTGCATCAGCTCCGCCTGCTCCAAAGCCCCCGAGCCATAGGTCTGCATAAAGACCTCCAGCTGTTGTCCAGAAATATTCACTGGTTCCAAAACTTCAGATACGATTCCTTCCCGATCCGCCAGGATCAGTCCTTCCTCCATACTGGCTCTGGCCTGTTCCAGATACAGCTCATCAATATAAATCTCATCCTCCAGCTCCTGCAGCTGACCGGAAAATTCCTCATCAATCTCTGCAAGCCGGCTCTGGTATTCCGTCTCAGAAATCTCCCCGTAACGGTAACGGATCTCCGCCTCCCTCTTCAAAAAGCCCATCTGTGCCTGCAGCTCCTCCTGCTTCCGGGAAAGCTCCCAAAGCCTGGCGGTATATTCCTCCACATCCTCCTCCGCCTCTTCATAGGACTCCAGGCACGCCAGGGGCTGACCGGGGCGCACCGTATCCCCCTCCTTTACATATACAGTACTGAGAACGCCGGATACATTAAAATAGTAGTCCTGACTTCCCACATATCCATAGGTGGCGCTAAGGATTTGATAGCTCTGCAGATTTCTGTAGGTTACCTCCTCTACCTGATAAGCAGGAAGGGGCGTGTCCTCCACAAGAGCAACACTTCTCCCCTCATCCTCTGTCGGAATCAACCCGCAGCCTGACAGCAAAAGGGTATACAGCAGAGCCGAAAAAACCTTCCATCCTTTTTTCATGTGAACCTCCAAAAAGCGCTTCTCCATTTACAACGGCAGCGTCAAAAGCTTTACCGAAAGCATTAAATATGGATCCTGGGGTTCCTGATCCACCACCAGCTCCTGTCCGGTATGCCTTGCAAGAACCGCCCCCTTTGCAGCGGAATTATACAGGATGAGCTGTCCATAGGCCTTCCCCTCGCTCAAAAGTCCTGCCCCTTCAAGCCGCCTTTTTATCTCCCTGGCGGTTCCCTCACTGCCGTCAATAATCTCCACCCGTTCTCCCACCAGTCTCTGAAGAGTATCCTGAATAAAGGGATAGTGGGTGCAGCCCAGGACAATGGCGCCCACCCGCTCCAGCGGGAATGAGAAAAGCTTGTCCGCAAGATAGCTCTCCAGCTCCGGGCCGGACAGAATGCCGCGCTCAATGTATTCCATCAAGCCTCCGCAGGACACATCTTCAATCTGTGCCAGCCGCTCATACTGGCTTTTCAGCGCCTTAAACTTCTCCTCTGCCAGGGTTCTGGGGGTTGCCATCACCAGCACCATACTTCCGGGATGACGAAGGGCTGCCGGTTTGATGGCAGGCTCGATACCCACCAGAGGAAGCTGCGGATACCGCTCCCGCATAAGACGCACTGCAGCGGAGGTGGCCGTATTGCAGGCAACAACAATTCCCTTCACCCCCATCCTCAGCAGCTCCTCCGCCACAGCAAAGGAACGCTCCCTTACCTGGCGCAGCGTTTTTGTCCCATAGGGAGCATGGAGGGAATCGCCGTAATATATAAAATTTTCATAGGGCATAACTTTCATGCATTTTCGCAGCACACTTAAGCCCCCCAGACCGGAATCAAATACTCCGACAGGATTCATGTTCTTATTCTCAGGCATGGTCATTCCTTTTATATTTATGATGTTGGGGTCAAAAGGTATTTCGACCCCTGATATCGGGTAGCGGCACGCCCGCTAAAGCGGACCTGCCCAGCCGCATTCGCCAATAAAACAGCGCAGCCTGCGCTGCGCTTTCATTCTAACATCTTTTTCCATGGGTTTCAATGTGCTTTATTTACTTTCGTCTGGTTTTTGAGGCGCGCCCACACTCAGCATATGAAAGCCTTCACCATGAACCTCGTTGGATTCCAGTATGATCATAAAAGAAGCTGGATCGGCTTTTTTGATTTCCTCCTCCACCAGATACATTTCTTTTTTGCTGCAGGCGCACATGACCACTTCCTTTTCATCGCCTCCATATCCTCCCGCAGCCTTTAAAATGGTGCTCCCTCTGGCACATGCCTCATCGATGACCCTGCAGATTTTTCTGCCGTCCTCCGTCACCACCAGCACCATCTTGCCGGCATTGGTTCCGTACATGAGCTTGTCCACCACCGTCGACAGTATAAAGGCCCCCATGAGCCCGTAGATGACGCCGTCAACATCCCTGTAAAAGATTCCCCCCAGCAAAATGATAGACATATCACAGGTAAAGGTAATGCGGCCCACAGACAAATAGGGACGCTTTCTTTTAATTCCCATGATGATAAAATCCATACCGCCTGTGGAGGAATTCTGCATATAGATCAAGCCGAAGCCAAAGCCTGTGAGTACGCCCATACACACAGCTGCCAGAAGCCGTTCCCCCTGATATACAGGAAAAAGCGGAGCAATATAGTCCATCATCAGGGATGAAAGGAGCATGCAGCGAAGAGAGCTTACAAAAAACCGTTTTCCAAGGAGCCTGTAGCTCCATATTGCCACAGGAATATTCAGAATAATCGTGCCCCAGCCCACCGGCAGATGCACCAGTCTGTACAGCAGTAACGCCAAGCCTGTGAAGCCTGTAAGAGGAAATTCCGCTGTCATGGCAAAATTATACACCCCTGCGGCAATGCACACGCATCCTAGGATTTCTAAGGCATAACGCCTGATGGATTTTCTAACTTGTTTCACATGCTCCTCCTTCTCCACCGCCCTGTCAATCTGTATTTCCTGATAATAAAATGGACTGACCACTGTATTTTATTCATTTCGGGTTTCTCATCGGTCCGGGCATATATCCGGATTGCCCCCTATCCTGTTTTTACACATCTTTCCACCCGTACTCCTTCCGGCTCCATGCGGATACACTGGTCGCAGATGGACAGCACCGCCATTCTGTGGGTTACGATCAGGACTGTCCGGTCCGTCATGCTCCGAAGATTTTTAAGAAGCTGCTGCTCTGTCCCTTCATCCAGTGAGCTGGTGGCCTCATCCAGCATCAGCACCGGACTTTCCGAAAAAACTGCCCGGGCAATGGCTATGCGCTGCATCTGCCCCTCAGAAAGTCCCATGCCATGCTCGCCAAGCACCGTATCCAATCCCTGGTCCAGCTCCCGCACAAAATCCTCTGCACAGGAAATGCGCAGCGCATCCCAGACAGCTTCATCGTCCTTCATACGCTGCCAGTCCCCAAAGGCTATGATTTCCCTCAGACTTCCGGAAAGCAGCTGGTTTCCCTGGGGCACATAGGCAAACAGTCCCCGAAAGCGGGACGTCAATTCTTTTTCCTGTCCATCTGCGCAAAGCAGATACCGCTGTCCTGAATCCAGCGGGTACATGCACATGAAAAGCTTTAGCACCGTGCTTTTTCCGCAGCCGGAGGGCCCGGCTATGGCCACATAATCCCCCTTATGGATCTGAATATTCAGATCCTCCAGCACCACCGGCATCTGCCCCCTCTCTCCAGCCAGAGGCTGATAGGTAAAGTACGCATTTTGAAGCTGTAAACCAGCAAAGGTTCTCTCATAAAAATCCAGCACCAGATCCTTTGAAAGGGGTCCTTCCGGACAATCCTCCCGAAACCCTTCTGCTTCCATCAGACGCTCGCAGCTGGCAATAACACCATAGTATCTCGGAATAAATCCGCTGATGTTGGCCATGGGAGACTGTACCTGGCTCACCAGCTGGAGCATGGCAGTCATGGTACCGTAGGATATGGTTTGCTGCAGCAGCCCATAAGCGCAGTATAAGGCGCCTGCCGCATAGGCTCCGTTCATCAGCACTCCAAAGCCAAAATTGCAGAAATTAGAAAAATGGTTTTTCCTCATACGGGCTGCCTGATGCCGATCCATATACTCCCGGGCACCGGAGAAAACCTGCTCCTCCTTTAAAAATGTATGGACAATCAGCAGACTGCCGATTCTCTCGGATAGAAAAACCCGGAGCTTTCCGTCCGCCTCCTGAACCAGCCTGTGAAGACCCTTCAGCTTTTTTCTGAACCCATATGTAAAAGCAATCAGAACAGCTCCTCCAGGAAAAAGGATATATCCAAACCAAGGCTCCAGAATCACGAGCATGGCAAGGGCGGCAATCAGGCGAATGATCATACCCGCCATTCCCGGAACAATCTGGGTGATACCATCTGCCACAATCACCGTGTCCGAGGTAAGACGGTTCAGCCATTCACCGGAATGCAGGCCGGTGACAGAGGCATAGTCCTTGCGCAGAAGCGCACAAAAGAGCTGTCCCTTCAATGCGTTTTCCAATGACGATCTGCACAGCTCCTCGAGGAAGCGGGCTAAAGCCTGAATAAGAAGGGTGGCAAGCACAAAGACCAAAAGCGCAATGCCGGCTCTGAACAGTCCCTGTTCACTGCCTTCCACTGCGCTGTCGATGAGTTCCCGCAGCAGCATGGCTGTGACAACACTTGACGCCCCCAGATATGCATGAATAATGATCAAAAAAAACACATACCATTTCTTCTTTCCTGATACACGGCTCATATAACCCAGTGCACCAGCGCTGATTTTTCTCTTTTCCATGCTTACCTCTTCCTGACGCGCTGGCCGCGTCGCCATGGTAGATTTGCAAGTTTACTTCCAAACTTTTTCTCCGCAATCCCGTTATGATTCACACCATGATGATATCACATTCTGGAAGGTTTTGCAAATTTATCAAAAAGCTGTAAGCTCCGCGCCTACAGCTTTCTTAACTCATTCCAGGATTTTTTACCCTTTCGGGATTTCCCCAGTATATTCCTTCGGATATAGCAGAAGGTCCTCTTCTCCCCCTCATTTTTCAGCATAATCAGCATTTTTTCCAGAAGCCTTGCGGTTTTGGGATGAAGCAGATAATGGGATTTTGACTTCATATAGTAATTATAGGGGTCCGCATCCGTATATTGTTCCTTATTGTAGGTTTTGCTGGCAGCCAGACGGTCGCAGAACATTTCCACCACATATTTCACCGGCATCTCTACCGCGACCATGGGCGTACCCTTGTCCCGACTGTAGTCGATCCAGTAATCCAGATGGTGCTTGTTTCTGCCCTTGTGGTGCAGCCATGCAGCGGAATACCCCCTGTCCTCGCGCTCCGCGTCGTTAGGGCTCCTGTTTCCCTGATAATACCGCGCTCCTGCCAGAAACTCCGTCGGAGAATATTTTGACAGGTCATGGGTCAGCCCCTGCCAGTACAATCCTACAGCAAAGCAATGCCGGCGCACCAGCCTGCGGTGATGCGTGATGGTTTTAAAATGCTCCGCAAAATGCCACATGTGCTTTTCCCTCCGCCAGTTTATTTTATCTACTAAAGAAATTTTTATGCCGATCGGATAGGGGAAGATTCCTTCCCCTATCCGATCACCGCGATACCTCGGTCATCTCGCGGCATTGCCGCTCGATGACCGTTGCCCGTCGGATGCCCGCCCGTGCAAGCACGGAGGTCGCCCTCCGGGCGTATCGCGCAATATGGCAGGTCTGTTTTTTCAGACCTGCCACAGATTATTCTATGTACAACTGATATACTTACTGCTCATCCGGTGTATGCCATTTCCAGTTCCGGACAATGGGCAGATCCTGTCCATACTCCGCAATATACTGGTCATGCTCCACCAGGATATCCCTCATCTGCTGAAGAAGATATGCGCCTCTGTTGCCCAGCTGAGGCAGATTGTTGATTACATCCGCCACCAAATGGAAACGGTCAATCTCATTCTGCACACGCATATCGAAAGGTGTGGTGATGGTACCCTCCTCCTGATAGCCATGTACATGGAGATTTCTATTATGGCGCTCATAGGTCAGCTCGTGAACCAGTGTGGGATAGCCGTGGAACGCAAAGATGATGGGCTTATCCTTGGTGAACAGCGCATCGTAGTCCACATCTGTCAGACCATGGGGATGCTTTGCATGGGGCTCCAGCTTCATCAGGTCAACAACGTTAATGAAACGGATCTTCACCTCTGGAAGATTGTCCCGGAGAATGGTGACGGCTGCCAGTGCCTCCAGTGTGGGGGTGTCGCCGCAGCAGGCCATAACCACATCCGGCTCCTGACCCTGGTCGTTGCTTGCCCAGTCCCAGATACCGATACCCTGTGTACAATGCTTTACAGCCTGATCCATGGTGAGCCACTGGGAAGAAGGATGCTTGGACGCGACAATCACATTCACATAGTTCTTGCTCTTAATGCAGTGGTCAAAGCAGGACAGCAGGCAGTTCGCATCCGGCGGCAGATACATACGGACAACATCCGCTTTCTTATTGGCAATGTGATCCAAAAAGCCCGGATCCTGGTGTGTAAAGCCGTTGTGATCCTGCTGCCATACATTGGAGGTCAGAATCAGGTTCAGGGACGCGATTTTCTGTCTCCAGGGCAGCTCATTGCAGACCTTCAGCCACTTTGCATGCTGTGCGCACATGGAGTCCACAACACGGATAAATGCCTCGTAGCTTGCGAAGAATCCATGACGCCCTGTAAGGAGATATCCCTCCAGCCAGCCCTCACACATATGCTCAGACAGATATGCGTCCATAATCCGGCCATCCTGTGCCAGATCCTCGTCCGCCTCGTGATACTCGCCATTCCAATCCCTCTTCTCCACCTCAAATACCTTATAAAGGCGGTTGGACATGGTCTCGTCCGGTCCGAATATACGGAAATTCTTCTGCTCCTTGTTCAGTACGAAAA
>CALWLH010000018.1 GCA_944381475.1 uncultured Lachnospiraceae bacterium
GATCCCCATACATATGACAGCCACGATAACCACACCGCAGATATTTGACTTTCTGTAAGCCTGCCGTTCCCTTCTTGACGCCATTACAAACCCCTCTGAAAAAATCCAAAATATTTTTCCCCTTTGAAGGGGGAATACTTCTCTATCATACACATTTTTGGTGTACATTTCAACATTTTTTGACTCTTTTTTTAAACAATCCTGCTGTTTTTCTCACAGGCCAGGTTACAAAGCGTATAACCTTTTCCAGCACAAGACACACCAGCCTGCTCGGACCAAAATGATACAGTGCAAGTCCCAATACGATTCCCGCCATGGCAAAGCCCCTGGGAGCCCCCTGATTTACATTATAGAAGAGGGTAAAAGTGATGAGAGCGCCTGCCGTACAGTAGGCAAAATCCTCGAAGCCAGTCCAAAAGCTGCCATGCTTTACGAGCCGCCGAAACACAATGAGCAAATCGTACCCTGCCCGCAGAAACAGCCCCAAAAACACTGCTCTCATCAGAAAATCCAGCTCCCACAGCAGATTTTCACTTATCTCCAGAGTTTTTTCCATAGGCTTTCCCCGGATTTCTTCATCGAACCATCCATATAGCGGAGCGCGTCTATCCTCCCCTCCAGCGATACTTCTCCCGTCTCCAGGGAAAGCCCTGTCACATGGAGCTCCTCGCCTGTCAGAATCATTGTTCCCTGCTCAGTTTCCAGAACTACCTCCTGCTCATCAAAGGACACAACATCCGTCACCCCCGTCAGGCTGCAGCTCCTGCGCATCAGAAGGGACAGCTTGTGGCTTCCCCTCTTTTTCTCTCCACCCTCCCGTGAGCCGGGCCATGCTGCCGCCGGTGTTCCTCGCTTTTCCTCCACTGATAAGCCCTCCCCTCATCTGTTTTGACATCCGTTCCATGCCATATGAGATTCTATGAGGTCTGCTTTTAAATTATGCCTGGGCTTTAAGGCTTTTTAAAGAGATCGAATAGGGGAAGATTCCTCCCCCTACCCGCTCACCGCAATACCTCGCTCATCTCGCGGCATTGCCGCTCGATGACCGTTGCCCGTCGGATGTCCTCCCGTGCAAGCACGGAGGTCGGCCTCCGGGCTTATCGCACAAAGAAGGACAGAACCTTCATGGATTCTGTCCTGTCACTATCCTCAGCCGGATATGCCTCCGGAGAGCTTACAGCCTGTTTCCTTGGGAAATATATTCCCCGGCTGTGGTCACTGTACATATCTGTACAGCTCCTCGGCCTGTTCCTTCTTCACAGTTTCCTGTACGTCAAGAACCTCGACCTTCACGCTTTTTGTTCCAAACCCGATCTCAATGATGTCGCCAGGCTTTACATTCGTTCCCGCCTTTGCCACATTTCCATTTACCATGACACGTCCCGCATCACAGGCCTCGTTGGCCACGGTCCTGCGCTTGATCAGTCTGGAAACCTTCAAAAATTTGTCCAGCCTCATTAAGCGTTTAATGTGTCCTTCAGCGCCTTTGCAGCCTTAAACTTTGCTGCCTTGGATGCTGCCACAGAAACCTGCTCGCCTGTTCTGGGATTGCGGACAGTACGTGCGGGCTTGTCAACAACCTCAAGGATTCCCAGACCATTTAATGTAACCTTGTTTCCAGCTTTCAGCTCGTCAACAACAACACCGACAACTGCGTCCACCAGCTTCTGTGCGTCTGCCTTTGTGATCTCTACACCACTTTTCTCCATAACGGCTGCTGTGAATTCTGCCTTCTTTAACATATAAAATCCTCCAATTCACCGGGATTTCCCTGCTGGTGCGGGGTTCTCCCTATAAATAATATTAGCTGCCAGAGTCATTTCTATCTGATAAACAGCCCATAGTATTTTATAAAGGGTTCTGCATGTTTTGTCAAGGCATTTCCTGGTAATTCCTGTCTTTTTGTCCATATTTATGGCTTTTGGCCCTTAATTTTTGCAAATTTCAGCTTTCCATCTGTCTGCCGATAAAGGACGCCGCCACGCTGGCAGCCTTAAACTCTGTGTCCGTAAAATGCACCCTGCTGTCACGGCTCAGGATTGCCACAGCTCCGATAGCGTCCCCCTCCGCGATAATGGGGTAGACCGTCTGAGCCTCGTAGGCGCTGTCCTCGGAGAGAATGGGGATAAACTTCTTTCCCGCATTCGGCCCCACAGACTCCCTTCGCCCAATGAGCCCGTCCAGCTGCCGGCTCACTGGTTTTCCCAAAAAATCCTTCTTCATACTGCCGGAAGCAGCGATGATCTGATCCCGGTCCGCTATACACACCGTATGCCCGATGCTCTGGGACAGAGCGTCTGCATACTGCTTTGCGAAATCTCCCATCTCCACCATGGGAGAATATTTTTTAAGGATGATCTCCCCCTCCTGGTCTGTGTAAATTTCAAGAGACGCCCCCTCTCCCAAATGGTTTGCTCTTCTGATCTCCTTAGGGATGACAATGCGTCCCAAGCTGTCCAGCTTTCTGGTTATTCCCGTTGCCTTCATATATAGTTCCTCCGATTTTATTTGCTTGTAGTTTCAAAGTTATTATCTTCCAGCAGGGAAAAATTATGCATGCATCCCCAAATATCAATTTTTGATTATAGGCTTATGCACTTAACTTTATAAAATAGTTTCAGCATAAATTTTGCACCAAATGCAGGTATTTTTATCAATACCACGCCGCCGCATATGGTACTCCCTTGTTTGTTACATCAGCAAACACACAACCGCTTCATCCCTATTGATCACCGCCATATTGAAATCAATAGAGCTAATGCTGATCACTCCTGCCATAAACCAAGCCAATATACTTCTCATAACTAGCCTCCTAAATATCATAATAAGCACAGAGAGAGAAGCTTTCCTTATCCCCATCCCTCCTGATACGAAACTGTCCGTGATGTTTTTCATACTGAACTGCGGTTGCAACGCTTTCCCGGTTATTCACGATATTGATTTGAGGATATGCTATATCCTCCCGCAGGAAAAAGATCTGCGGCGCTTTTCCGGCTTCTACCAGCTCCAGCAGTGCTCTGGCGCTGACATATCCATAACAATAGGGATTTCCCTGAAGGCTCGGCTCATCCGTTTCTATTTCTCTCCAATCAGTATCAACCAGCTTTTCTGCCCCCTCCACAGAAGTTTCAAAAATAACACACAATTCCTCTTCCTGACGCCCGAGCAAATCATAATACAAAGCAATAAATATAAACTGATTTGGGTACACATCCCTGACAGGAGCTGCAGATGTATTGTAATATTCCTCGTAAAGCTTATACCGTTCGTTAAAGATCTGCTCCTGCTCATCCGTCAGCTCCGGATAGGCCGCCGCCCACTGTTCAAGACGCTCCACAACCTGGCACTGCTCTTCCCCGGCGCTGATACATTCCGCAATATATTCCCTGACCGTCTGCCTATTCTTCCTTTGCTCCTCCACAAACTGCGCCATCTGTTCCTCTTTATATTCCTCCATCGTCTGCTGGCCTTGATAATAGCGCGCATTTCGTTGGGCCAAAGCCTCAAAATACATCTCCGAGCGCTCCGGGTACAGCATTTCCAGCACCAAACAGATTCTCTCCTCCAGATTAGCATCGCCCTCAAGAGTATCCTGCCCGTCCTCCCTCTGGGATTCTTCCTCTGCGCCATCCCCTTCTTCATCCGCCAGGGTACCCCCTGCAAGACTCTCCCGTAATTGCAGGTCATTATCCGAGGATACGATGCCCAATCCTTCCGTTTCCTGCTCACCGGGAAGCGTCTGCACCGGATCCAGATTATCGCCTCGGCGATTGGCTACATTAAACACCCCCATGACCAGCACAAACACCTCTGCAGCGGCAGCAAAGACTGCTCCCGCAATGCCATGATTTTTTTTCTCCGGAGAATCCGTGCTCAAAAGCTCCATGGCAGATTTCAGATATGCGTCATCAATACCCTCCAGCACCCTTAACAGCTGGTTCTCTCTCTTTTCCAGCATCATTCCAGTCCCTCCTTTCTCAAACGCGCCTTCAGCCCCTTTCGCATACGGGAAAGTCGTATGGACACAGCATTTCGGCTAAGTCCCGTCCTTACCGAAATATCCTCCGGTTTTACCCCCACCCAATAACGCAGCACAAAAATATTCCGGTTTTCCTGGGTCTGCTCCCCGAGAAAAAGGTTCAGAATCCGGATAGCTTCTCCCATAGTATATTCCTCTTCAAGGGATGTCCCCGGCAGATAGTCCGACAGCTCCTCCAAGGACACGGTGAGTCCTTCTCTCTTTTTCCTGTGGCCATCCCTGTAGCTGTGAAGGGCTTTGTTTTTCGCGATACGACATACAAACTGAAGCAGGGAGTCCGGCCTTTGGGGCGGAATGCTGTTCCACACCGCCAGCCAGGTGTCATTCATACACTCCCTGATATCCTCCTCGTTATCCAGGATATTGCTCATGATCTTATACACCAATCTTCCATATTTCCGGTCTAACTCCGCAAGCACCGGCTCTGCCCGTTCAAACAACAAATTGATGATCCTTTGTTCCTCCATGCCATCTTCTCCTCTCCCTTTCCTGCCTATCCAGTTCCCTTTTTATGGAAAATTTTTCGTGAGATTATAAAAATCATAAATTATTCGCCGATGAAGGACAAGCGGCCGCTCATGCAAGTCGGGTGACGGCATGCCCATCATACCACAAAAAGGGCCGCATTGCTGCAGCCCCGGAAATCCTTTGATAAAATTATAAATACCGCTTCAACACATCCACCCTGTCCAGCTTCTCCCAGGGCAGATCCAGATCGCTCCTTCCAAAATGCCCGTAGGCGGCGGTCTGCTTATAGATGGGACGGCGCAGGTCTAACATCTTGATGATGCCTGCGGGACGCAGATCGAAGTTCTCCCGGATGATCTCCACCAGACGCTCGTCGGAAAGCTTTCCGGTTCCCGCCGTATCCACCATGATGGAAGTGGGACTTGCCACCCCGATGGCGTAGGACAGCTGAATCTCGCACTGCTCCGCCAGCCCTGCCGCAACGATGTTCTTCGCCACATAGCGGGCTGCATAGGCCGCAGAGCGGTCCACCTTTGTGGGATCCTTGCCGGAAAAGGCGCCGCCGCCGTGACGGGCATAGCCCCCGTAGGTGTCCACAATAAGCTTCCGGCCCGTAAGGCCGCTGTCCCCGTGGGGACCGCCGATGACAAACCTGCCCGTGGGATTGATATAGAACTTGGTGTTCTCATCCACCATCTGGGGAGGCAGAATCTCATCGAACACATACTTCTTAATGTCGGCATGGATCTGCTCCTGGCTCACCACATCGTCATGCTGGGTGGACAAAACCACCGCATCCAGTCGGGCAGGCTTTCCCTTCTCGTCAT
>CALWLH010000019.1 GCA_944381475.1 uncultured Lachnospiraceae bacterium
ATGCTGGGCACAATCTTTGGAACAGAAAAAAAAGCTGAAACGCTCATTTCCTTCATTGAGGCTGAGCGGGCAAAAATCCAAGAGCGCACCGCCCGCATTGCCCAGGAGGAGAAGCCAAAGGTATACATCTGCGGTCTGGGCAGCTGGGGCACCACCAACCATTTGATGACGGCTCAGAATTACATTTCCTTTACCATCGCAAATGTTGACAACGTGGTCAAGGATCTTGCTGTGGACGGCGTCCAGCCTATTGAAGCGGAAAAGTTTGTGGCGTTGGGAGATGAGATGGACATCATCATCATGGACGCCGCCGCTGTAAAAAACATTATCCCCCTCTATGAGGAGGATCCCACCCTCTTCGACAGCTGCAAAGCCTGGCGTGACGGTGAGGTATATCTTCAGATGGCATATAACGCCTACTACACCAACTATGAAATTGCGCTGATCAACACATGGTTTATCGCAAAAACCGTTTATCCGGAGGCATTTTCTGATATTGATATGACGGAAAAAACCAATGAGATCACCAACGCCTTCCTGGGACAGGAATTGGCCGAGGAAATATTTGCTTATCCCAGCAGCTTTGGAGGTTATCAGAAAATAGATACGGAAGCCTTTTTCAACTAAATTTCTCTTCCTTATCTGATATTTCATTTAAAAACGCATCCAAACCGGAAGATTTCTCCGGATTTGGATGCGTTTTCATCATTGTACCTGGATGGTGTCGTAGAGGTGCTGCTCCACCAGGTCTAAGAGCAGGCTGAACTGAATCTCCTCCCTGGAATTGCCGCTTTCTATCATCTCTTCCTCACTGTCGAAATTCTTTAGCTGCTCCTGGTAGGCGTCCTCCAGCTCCTGCTCGTCCACCTCTATGCCATCCATATCTGCGATGGCCAGAACGGTGCAGGTCTGAAGAGCGTAATCCTCGGCAGTGGGCTCTAGGGCTTCCTTGAACTCATCCACGGTCATCTGATAACCATAGGAATAAAACAGGATTGTTTCAATACTCATATTATAAGCCTCTGACATGGCGCCGTAGGTATACAGATAGGTGTTGATAAAGTCATCCCGAAGCTCCTCGCAGACAGCCTTCTCCTCCACATTCTCCATCACCTTCTGCCAGATCACCATCTCCTGGTAGTCCTTTGCCCGGCTGGTGGTAAAATCCTCCGCAAAAGCCTCATAGGTTTCAAATTCTCCGTCAGTAGCCTCGCTGATGTCCTCGTCAGACACCTCCGCATAGCCTTCGATCTTCTTAACGGTCACCTCAAAGGTTACCGGCTTGCCGCTAAGCTCCGTGTTGTTGGGATAGGGGTCGGGGAAGGTCAGCTCCAGCGTCAGCTCGTCGCCGGTCTTTGCGCCCAGCAGACCTTCCTCAAAGCCGGAGATAAACCGTCCGGAACCAATGGCCAGTGTCTGGTCTGTCCCGCTGCCGTTTTCCAGCTCCTCTCCGTCCACATAGCCGACAAAATCCATGGTGACCGTGTCGCCGCCCTGAATGCCTCTGTCTGTGATCTCGGCGGCTGAGATACCGGCCGTCTGAAGCGCGTATGCCAAAGCGTACTGGGTCTGATACTCCGGTTCCGTGGCATCCTCCGCTGTCACTACCGTATCCTTCCACTTGCTGACGTCCACATACTTGTCAAAATCAATCTCAAAAACATTGAGGCTGCTGAGTGTATATGGATTGACATAGGTGCTGTCATTTCCGGAGGATGCCGGTGAGCTGGGATTACTGGAGGAGCCTCCGCTGGCTGTTGTGCTCTGGGTATCTGAGACAGAGCTGCCTGCACAGCCCGTCACACATCCTCCTGCTAAAACCGCTGCCAAAAAAAGGGCAGCTGTTCTTTTTCCATTGCTGATTTTTATCATGTTACTCCTTCCTGATCTGAAAAACTCAGTCTTCTTAAATCATTTCTTCAATATAGCATATATTTGGAAAGTGCGCAAGGGATTTTGTTTATGGGCCAATAGCTGTCGGACCGAAGGCCCGGCTATATAATGATCTCTATTTCTGTAATGCGGTCAGGCGCTCCTCCACCTGCTTCATCATATTCTCGTAATTAGCAAGCTTTTCCTTCTCTTCCGCAACCTTTGCGGCAGGCGCCTTGGAGATAAATTTTTCATTGGAAAGCATGGCATTGGAGCGGGCCAGCTCCTTTTTAAGCCTGTCTTTCTCCCCCTTTAGTCTCTCAATTTCCTTATCAATGTCCACCAGCTCCGCAAAGGGGATGTAGATGACCGCCTTTGGAATAACTGCGGACACCGCGCTGTCGTCAATACCTGCCTTGTCACTTTGGATGCGCACCTCATTTGCGTGGGACAGGGTGGAGAAGAATACCTGATTGCGGGCAAAAATCTCCCTTACGCGCTCATCCTCGGAAACCACATACACGCTGGCCCTGCGGCTGGGAGCCACATTCATGCTTGTGCGGACTGCGCGGATAGAACGAACAGCCTCCTTGATGGTCTCCACGCTTGTCTCCTCATCCGCAAATGCCCAGTCATCTCTGTAAACCGGCCATGAAGAAACCATAATGGATTCCTCCTCATCCTGGAAATTGCAGAAGATCTCCTCTGTGACAAAGGGGATAAAGGGATGAAGCATCTTCAAGGCCTGAATCAGAACGGTTTTTAATGTCCAAATCGCTGCCGCCTTGGTGGTATCGGTATCGCTGTACAGACGGGGCTTTACCATCTCGATATACCAGTCGCAGAACTCCTCCCACACAAAGTCGTAAATCTTTGACAGGGCGATTCCCATCTCATATCTGTCCATGAGATCCGTGACATCCTTTGCCAGGGTATTGCACTTGGAAAGAATCCATTTGTCCGCCATGGTCAGATGGGCGCGCTTTACGTCTGCGATATCCGCCTTTTCCATGTTCATGATGATGAACCGGGACGCATTCCATACCTTGTTTGCAAAATTTCTGCTGGCCTCCACCCGCTCCCAGTAGAAGCGCATGTCATTGCCGGGCGCGTTTCCGGTCATCAGGGTCATGCGCAGGGCGTCCGCGCCGTATTTTTCAATTACCTCCAGGGGGTCAATGCCGTTGTTTAAGGACTTGCTCATCTTCCGCCCCTGGGAGTCCCGCACCAGGCCGTGGAACAGCACCGTGTGGAAGGGCGCCTTCCCCGTCTGCTCATAGCCGGAGAAAATCATGCGGATAACCCAGAAAAAGATGATGTCATAGCCCGTCACAAGCACGTCTGTGGGATAGAAGTAGTCCATCTCCTCCGTTTTATCAGGCCACCCAAGGGTTGAGAAGGGCCACAGGGCGGAGGAAAACCAGGTATCCAGGGTATCCGGGTCCTGCTCCATGCGGGCGGAGCCGCACTTGGGACATGCAGAGGGCTTCTCAGCAGAGACAACCATCTCGCCGCAGTCCTGGCAGTAATAGGCGGGAATCCGGTGACCCCACCAGAGCTGCCTGGAGATACACCAATCCCGGATATTGTCCGTCCAGTTAAAATAGGTTCGCTCCATGCGCTCCGGCAACAGCTTGATCTCTCCGGACTTTACCGCCTCAACAGCGGGCTTGATCATCTCGTCCATCCTCACAAACCACTGGGTCTTTACCATGGGCTCGATGGTGGTGTGGCATCTGTCGTGGGTTCCAACATTGTGCTTGTGGGGCTCCACCTTTACCAAAAGCCCCAGCTCTGAAAGCGCAGCCACAATGGCCTTTCTCGCCTCATAGCGATCCATTCCCGCATATTTACCGCCATTTTCGTTGATGGTGGCGTCGTCATTGAGGATGTTGATTTCCTCCAGATTATGGCGCTTTCCCACCTCAAAATCGTTCGGGTCGTGGGCGGGGGTGATCTTTACACAGCCAGTACCAAACTCCTTGTCAACATAAGCGTCTGCAATCACAGGAATCTGTCTGTTTACAATGGGCAAAAGCAAGGTTTTTCCGATGAGATCCTGATACCGCTCATCCTCCGGGTTTACGGCCACCGCCGTATCCCCCAGCATGGTTTCCGGCCTGGTGGTGGCAATCTCCACAAAGCGGCCCTCCTCACCTACAATGGGATACTTGATATGCCAGAAAAACCCGTCCTGCTCCTCATACTGCACCTCTGCGTCAGAAATGGAGGTCTTACATACCGGGCACCAGTTTCCAATCCGGGAGCCTTTGTAAATCCAGCCCTTTTCGTACAGTCTGATAAATACATCCTGTACAGCCTTGGAGCAGCCTTCATCCATGGTAAAGCGCTCCCTGTCCCAATCCGCGGAGGAGCCCAGCTTCTTTAGCTGGTTGATGATCCGGGAGCCGTACTCGTTTTTCCACTCCCAGGCGCGCTCCAGAAATTTTTCTCTTCCCAGGTCCTTTTTATCAATCCCCTCAGATTTTAATTTCTCGATGACCTTCACCTCCGTGGCGATGGCCGCATGATCCGTGCCGGGCTGCCACAGGGCCTCGTAGCCCTGCATCCTCTTATAGCGGATCAGGATATCCTGCATGGTATTGTCCAGGGCATGGCCCATGTGAAGCTGTCCTGTAACGTTTGGCGGGGGCATCACAATGGTGAAGGGCTTTTTATCCCTGTTTACCTCTGCATGAAAATATTTCCTGTCCAGCCACTTCTGGTACAGCCGGCCTTCGATTTCCGCCGGATTGTAGGTTTTTTCCAACTGCTTGCTCATCTCTTTCCTCCTTCTTTACATTAGAAAAGCCCTCAGCGTCCATACGGACACTAAGGGCGTAATATACGCGGTACCACCTTATTCAACGAAAGGCTTTTGCCTTTCATCCTCCTTCATCTTTAACGGAAATGACCCGGGATCTCCTACCCACCTATGCTTCAGAAATCCGGCTCAGAAGCTACCTTCCATTCGTCCCTTCCCAGGCGGCCTTTCAGCCGGTGAACCGCCCTCTCTGATGGGGTAACGCATGTACTCCTCTTCTTCGCTGCCTTTTTCTATGATGTCCTATCATAAAATTATTCCCGAGATTTGTCAAGCACATTTTCAAACTTTCTCTTCTGCTCCGAAGCGGAGACGGAAATTTTTCGTCCTTAGAAAAGAGGGATGGCTTCGTCAGTTCAGCCTTCAGGATATCGCCCGCCGGTAATCCCGCTTGATGTTCTCGATATGCTTTTTCAGGGCCTCCCTGCGGCGTACCGAATCCTTGGTGAACATGGCGGCGGTGGGGCCAGTGGTGGCCAGCAGTCCCCCCTGGGCGCTGATTTCCTCGTATTCCCCTCTCCATGCGCTCTCCAGCTCCGGCTTGATGGCTCTGTAAAGCTCCGATGGAAGCTGGATGTCAGACATACAGGAAAACTGGTAAATCTGCTTTAAAAGCTCCGCGGAGGGAAGCTCCTGATAGGCTGCCAGATAGGCCTCCATGGCTTCCTGTAATAGTCCCAGGTGAATATAGCATACGGCCATATGCTGCTTGATCTTCATGTAGAAATCCTTCGGCAGGGAGGTATCCTTGCGCACATGGTCAAACTGTCTGTAAATCTGGATGGCGGAGAGATAATGTCCGTGTTCCAGCAGAAAATCTGCCTTCTGTGCCTTTCTGCTGGAAGCTCCCTGACGGCGGTAGGCATCGTACTTTAGCTGAAACTCCTTCAGCTCTGCCTCTGAGTAGTAATGAAATTCCCGGAGAATAGCCAAAAGCAAAGTCCCCAGCCCTGCCCGCTCCCCCCGGAGTCTGCGCAGGTGTCCGGCACTTTCAGCCAGCTCCAGCTCCGCCTCCAGAAAGGAGAATAATTCCTCATTCACAAAGCTCTCGTCAATCAGGTAAAAATTATTGTAGATATAGTAGGACAGCTCCTCTGCACTGTATATTAAAAGACCTGTCTCCTGTATTTTATATGGATGCTCCGCCAACGGGCTGGAGCAAAGTATATATGCACTCACTTTCCCACTTCCTCACTTTCGCCTGTTATAGGGACATTTCCCGCACCAGCACCAGACCGTCGGAGGGAAAAAGCTCCCCGAAGCCAAGATCCGTAATGGTGACCCGCAGGTCCGCCTCCGAAGTAAACTCCGTCTCCAGACGGACTCTTGTGGTTTTATTGGGCCTGTTTGGCAGCTCCCCGATGGAGATCTTCTTCACTGCCGGGCGCCTGCTACCCGCCTGGGTAACCAAAAGATCAATACTGTCGCAGTCGTCCAGGATAAACTCTACACTTCCCCTGGCAGTATACCACCGGTCCCCCGCCTCCAATAGGAGCAGAGACTTGTTGATGCCCGCCACCTGCATGGACATACCCACATCCGCTAAAATTCTCCCCTCACCGATCATTGTATAGGGATACTTCACCAGCCCGGGATCTGTCTCAGCAACGCCCATCCATACCGCGCCCTTGGCAAAAAGCTGGCTTTCCAGATAAACCTTCCTGCGGCTGCAGATCCGCCCCAGGGATTTCACGCCCCAGTCCTGCACCTCCTTCATCCCCCTTCCGGTAAGATACACGGAGGACACAATTTTTCTGTTAAACTGTCTGTCCACACAGGCCTGAAAGATATTGTCGGCAAGCTTCCTCCCCGCCTCGCTTTCCAGAATATCCAGGCTGAAGCCCTCCTCCAGGCGTGCCCCCGCGGCACGGGCAATCTGGGGATTCACTCCCCGCAGGATATCGCACTCATAATACCAGAGTCCTTCCTTTGACAAATCAAAAACTGCGGAAATATTGGCAAAATTATCGGTGCTCTGGCGAAGAAGATAGTACAAAAAGCTCTCGGAATGACTGATGATCTCCACCTGTCCCCTAGAATAGCCAAGATTTTGCACGCTTTCCATCAACCCGTCCAGCAGCACCCGGTCCAGCTCGTCCACTGTAAAAATCAGGCGTTCAACAGGTCTGTGGAACCGTTCCATTACCTCGTTCAATGCCTCCCGGATATAAATCTCCAAAAGCTCCCTGGCCTGGTAGGTACGGTTTTCCAGCGTTGCGTGCCCGCCCTTTTTCACCAGCCGCAGGAGCTTGTCCACAACAATTCCCGCCCCTAACAAAGCCATCTCGCAGGCGGCCTCCCCGATCTTCCACTCTTCCTTTCTCCGGCTTTTGCAGATGGTGGTGGGGATTTCATCAACCCCCTGGGCAAACTCCACCCCCACCGCATCCGCCGCTTCCTCATCATAAACGGCAATCTGCGTATAGCTGTCACACAGATCAAAGCCAATGATCAATCCTTTCATTCCGGGTACCATACCGTTTATGCGGTATTCTCCTTTCTCTGTTCCATTACCTGTATCTACAGCGGCTTAAACAATTCCGCAGTAATATGCTCTTTCGTCTCATAGCGCACCAGCGCATCCTCCAGAAGCTTTTCCTGGCCGGAGGCAAAGAGTCTCCCAAACTCATTGATGGACTCAAAGGCACTGCCCTTTCGGACAAAGGCCATGTCATTGGCCATCAGCTCCCGCTCCACCGCAACGCTGAGCTGACCATCATGCTCCTCAGAGATGGAATACTCCAGCGTCTCATCTGCAAAAAGCACCACCTGAGTCACGAAGATGCCGTCATACATCTTCTGCATCTGCACAGTCAGCGCTTCATCCATGCCGGTGCGCTTCATGGTTAAAAATACCCTGCCCGCATGATGGCTGCGGTACTCCAGCAGGAATTTACCGTTCAATTCCGCCGGAAAGGCTACCTTGCTCCACAGCAGCGAATAAAAGCCGAAGAGCAGCCCCTTCTCGCACAGTCTGCCCAGAAGCTGCTCGCATATCTGGTTCTGGTCAGGAAGTACATTCTCATTCTTCGTCAGATAATACAGCAGCGCAATATTTACAATATCATTTTCCTCATACTCTGCCCGCAGCAGCTCTCTTGTATCTGGGGCAAACAGAATCCGGGATATGGTTATAAAAACACTTTCATCGATCAGCCGGTCATTGACAAAATACTGATAACAGCAGGTAACAATGTATGCCCTCTGAACCGTGTCCTTCACATCCGGCGATGACTTATAGGCCCCATACACCTGCTTAAGCTCCTCCAGATCTCCTGAAAAAAGCATCTGTCCCAGAAGCCTTTCAGGAAGATCGCTGAGCGGGATGTTCTGCTCCATACTGGAAAACAGAAGTTTTCGCATCTGCTCATCCGTGCCATTATAATAGCGGCAAAGATATGCCATAAGCTGGGAGCTGCAGGCATCCTTTCCAAACAGATACATGCAGAGATCCAAAAGATATTGCTCATACTCTCCCCTAAGCACCCTGACGCGAAACTCTGCCAGCTTTACAAGGCTGTCGTATTTCAAACCGTTGACACTGTTCTGGCTGATATAATCATAGACCTCCGACAGATATCCGCCATGAACCATACATTCCAAAGCCTTTCTCCTGTCATGGTATGACAGGGAGGGGATGTCCAGATTCCTGAGAAACGCATCCGGCGCCTGTTGATTTTTGCTCAGATAATAGTCCAGCATTCTGGAAATCAGCCTGCTCTTAAAAAAGGGGGATACCTCGGCGCTTGACAGCACCCGGTTCATCAGCTCCAGATCCTTAGAATCCCTTATGGGCTTTCCGAGCAATGCCATACATTTTTTTACCATAAAGATCAGGTGATCCGGATAAACCTCCTCGCACCTCTCCAGAAGCTGGGGCTGCACAAATAAAAGCTCCTTCTCATAGGGAACGTCAATGTATCGGTTTCCATATATGTCGATAAACATCACAAGGCTGTCATCTGTATAGATGGGCGCGCAGCAGACGCCGTTTTCCAGCCTGTAGCTGTCCTCATAATTTAATTCCGGGCAGCGGATGATGACCTTTGCCATTTCCGGATTTCTGCAGGTGATCTCATAGGCCATCAGCAGATCCGGAAGAACGGCGGCCAAACGCTCGTCGATCATCTCCTGCAGAACAAGATGGCGGTAAAGCGGAACCAGCTTGCGGCTGATACGCCCTGCCAAAAGCTGCGTCAGAGCATACTCCTCCATCTGCTCCGCATATTCCTTATAAATCTGCGATTCATTGTCATAGAAAAGAAGAATATTCTCGTAGAGAACCTCCTTCACGTCATCCCGAAGGTCCTGACTGTATGCAAAATACAAAAGAAGGGCCTGGGGCAGGGGCTTGCTCCAGTCCTTAGGCAGGGCGCTTAAATACGCTTCATTTAAGCCCACAATCGTCAGTTCTCCCTTCACCCCCTGCTCATACCAGCCGAAAAACTCCTCCGATCTGCAGGAACAGCGGATCAGATAACTGCAGATGCTTTCCAATATCTCTTTTTTAGGATACTTCTGGTAAATATTGGACAATAGTCTTAGGGTAAAGGGTTTATAGCGGCTTTCATAGCTGCTGACCTTTGCCGCAGTCACCGCCAGCTCCTCTGAAAGGATTCCTCTTTTTGCCCCAAAAAACATGGTTTGAAGCTCAAAGTCATTCAGTACCCGCAAAAGGTCCGGACACTTCCTGTAATTCTCACAGGCATCCAGGTACAAAAGGGGACTGTTGCATCCCTCCATGTACAGCTCCTTCAGCCGCAGCACGGACAGGCTCTGGTTCTCCCTGTATGCGGAGTCTGTCTTTAGCAGCAGCATCATCAGCGCTGGATCCTGTCCGTTTTCTGTATAATATTTTGTAATCAGCTTTGCTGCTGTGTCCATCTGCTCATCGCTGTTGTTAAACAGAGCCCGCAGATACAGAAAAAAGCAGTAGGCCCGGGTGTTGGAGATTCTGTTTTTCATGACCTCATCCCGAACCTCGTCCAGATACCGGTCAGCCTCGTCAGCCCTGTCAGAAAGCAGATAGAAATAAATCAGCAGAAGCTTTTTCTCCCAGTCCTCCGGGTTCGCCTCCACCGCCTTCCTTGTCAGCTCCACCAGCTTTAAAAGCTCCTGCTTTTCATCCGCCGCTTCATCCATGCAGGCTGTGCGGTATGAAATATAGCCCTCCAGCAGCTTGGAGATGGTCTTTTTCTCCTGGCGCCGGCCGGCAGAGGAAAAATGCGCCTTCTCCTCCACAAACACGGAAACCGGGTAGCGCAGCTCGGCCTTGGCGCTTCTTATGATAATATTTCCCTCGTTCAGTCCTGTTTTCAGATGCTCCTGCTTAACAGAAAAATGGATCTGGAGGGCGGCATTCCCCCTCCCATCTGTCTGAAAATCATCCGTTGTAACCGTCTGCTTATGGGGCAGCAGAAATGCCTGATCTGCACTGATATACAGCACGCCGCAGCCCCAGGTATTCTTACCAATAGTGAGCTGCTGCTCCTCATCAAACATTCCGGAGATTTTCAGGGGCTCTGAGAGGATCTCATAGGACAGCGGCTCCTTTGCCCCGTTGCACACCAGAAATTCCTCCAGGTTCTTGCGGTCATCCCGCTCCGCCTGAAGCGCCTGATAGAGCGCAAGCCTTCTGATATCATGCATAAAGGGAAGGCCCGTAAAATTTTTGGATTTAAACAGGCGCAGCGCCCCCCTCTCATCCTCCAGAGCAACATCCGCAAAATCGTCGATGGTGCGGATTACTCTCTCCTCGACCCCATAGCCCTTTTCCTGCATCTTAAAGCTGTAAGGGATCTCCCGGACGCCTCCGTTGGTAACCAGGGTCAAAACGCCCTCGATCATCCCCTGTCCGGAAAGCCCCACGGTATTGATCTCAAGGCTGATGCTGCAGCGTCTTCCAAAAAAGGTGGGATGCACCACATGCACCCTGCTGTGAGAGGAATAGGCCACTCCCTTGATCTGAATAAGATTACTTACTTCTATCAGAACCTCTGCCCGGTGCAGTCCGTCTATATTTAACCGTGCCTCTATGTTCTCCGGCTGAACAGTAAACTCCGGTATCCTGTACTCTACCTGACCATTTGCCAGCTCACGGATTCGTTCCTTCATGCTCTTACCACACCGCCAGACAAAGCGCCCTGCGGTATCCTTTCGCTGATATGTCCGCTTCCACAGGGAAGCAGTGCCTGGGCACCCGCCTTCAGGTTTACCCGGTTTTACAGGCAGGTGCTTTTGAATAAGTCAACCTTAATTGTAACGCACTTTCTATTTCCTTGCAACAAAAAACCAAAGATTCGACAACATATTTTTGGTTATGAGCGCATTACTGCCCACCGCCTTTGATTCTGTCCAGATGCTCTGATATCTGTTTTTCATAGCCCATCTGGGTGGGCTCGTAAAATTTCATGTCCTTCAGCCCATCCGGAAGATACTGCTGCTCCACGAAATGTCCAGGGAAATCATGGGGATAGAGATATCCCAGACCATGCCCCAGCTTTGCCGCCCCCTTGTAGTGGGAGTCCTGCAGATGAGGCGGAATGGGAAAGGTTCTGGTCTGGGCCACCACGCTGCCGGCCTTCTCAATAGCCGCATTGGCCGCATTGGACTTGGGCGCGCTGGCCACGTAGGTGACCGCCTGGGAGAGAATAATCTGGGCCTCCGGCATACCCACCCGCTCCACGGCCTGGGCCGCGCTGACCGCCACCACCAGGGCGAAGGGGTCCGCATTCCCCACATCCTCGCTGGCGCTGATCATCAGCCTGCGGGCTATAAATTTGATATCCTCCCCCGCATAGAGCATCCGAGCCAGATAGTACACCGCCGCATCCGGGTCCGACCCTCTGAGGGACTTTATAAACGCGCTGATGGTGTCATAGTGGTTATCCCCATCCCGTTCATAGTTCACAGCCCGCTTTTGAATACACTCCTGGGCAGTCTCCAGATCAATGTGGATCTTTCCATCCTCCGATTTTTCCGTGGTTAATAGTCCCAGCTCGATGGCGTTGAGGGCTCTTCTGGCATCCCCATTGGCCATGTCAGCAAGGAAATCCAGCGCTTCCTCCGAGATCTCACCGTTAAAGCTTCCCATACCCTTCTCAGTGTCATAGACTGCCCGGCGCAGAAGCTCCTTAATATTTTCCCTGGAAAGGGCATGGAGCTCGAAGATGGCGGATCGGGACAGCAGCGCGGGATTTACCTCAAAATAGGGATTCTCCGTGGTGGCGCCGATGAGCACGATGGTGCCATCCTCCACAAAAGGCAGAAGGTAATCCTGCTGTCCCTTGTTAAAGCGGTGAATCTCATCAATAAAGAGAATGGTTCCCCGGCCATACATGCCTCTGGACTGCTTTGCCTCCTCCAACACCGCCTCCATGTCCTTTTTGCCGGAGGTGGTGGCGTTGAGCTGCCGAAACTCAGATTTTGTGGTGTTGGCGATCACCCTGGCAAGAGTAGTCTTGCCCGTTCCCGGAGGACCGTAAAAAATGACAGAGCTCAGCTTGTCCGCCTTGATGGCTCTGTAAAGGAGCTTATCCTTTGCCAGGATATGCTCCTGCCCCACCACCTCGTCCAGCGAGGTGGGGCGGAGCCTGGACGCCAGGGGCGCCTCCTTTTTCATCTGTTCCTCCCTCATATAGTCAAATAAATCCATATTTTCCTCTTTCTGACGCACTTGCTGCGTTATTTTGTCTTTCAATCAATCCTGAAAGCCGTCCATGCGCCTCTTAAGAGACATCCCCCTGGAGTATCACTGTACAGGCGCAGCCTATGGCATCATGGGCACATTTCCCCCGTCCTTGGTGGTGATAAATGTGGAATACCCCAGCCGCCGCAGTTCCTGCTCCATTTTTACCGCGTTATCCAGATTCATGAAGGCTCCCGCCTGCACCCGGTAAAATCCATCCTCATGAGCTACGTATCCAGGATACCCATCTTCAATCAGACGGTCCAGCATCCGGTAAGCATTGGCGCGATTCTTATAGGCCCCCACCTGCACCCGGTAGAGCACCTCATCTGAGGCCGAGCCTTCACCCTCTGCTCCGGGCTCTCTGGCCAATCCCAGGGTTTCCAGCATTCCATCCGCAATGGCCATGGCAATGGCGTCCAGATTTGCATCGAAGAGCTCATTGTCTTTGGCGTTATCAATAAAACCTGCCTCCACCAGCACCGCCGGCATGGAGGTCCGCCGAAGCACCACAAGCCCCGGCCGCTCAATCACACCCCGGTTTACAAAACCAATCTCTGACAGGTTGGCATTGATATTTCTCGCCAGCTTCCCGG
The DNA here is from genome assembly GCA_944381475.1 of uncultured Lachnospiraceae bacterium. Lineage (GTDB taxonomy): Bacteria > Bacillota > Clostridia > Lachnospirales > Lachnospiraceae > UBA4292. Next base: position 12,980 of record CALWLH010000019.1, read on the forward strand.
CAATACCCGTATCCCGGTACACCAGGGTTTCAATTCCAGTACCGCTTCCGGGCGTTGCGGAGGCATTTCTGTGAATGGAAAGAAAATAGTCCGCTCCGGAGTTGTTTGCGATCACAGCCTTTTCATAAGGGGTATCATACACATCCTCGGTTCTGGTGTAAAGCACATCTACGCCATTTTCCGCCAAAATTTCCCCCACCATCAAGGCAAGCTCCAGGTTGTCATCCTTTTCCTTCCGCTCCCCATTGACCGCGCCATAGTCCCTTCCGCCATGGCCTGCATCTATAATCACACTGGGCATAAAAAACCCTTTCGCATTTCTTCTACCAGAATATGCGAAAGGTATTTTTATTTGCATGTCCTAATCCCGCGCATTCAGCTTTTTAATATGGTCAGAAACCTCCTTAGAAATTTCAAGCAGAAATACCGGTCTTGGCTTTGAGGTGTAATAGCCCTGGATCAGATCCGCCCCCAGTTCGATGATGGCAGCGATCTCCTCCTCCCGCTCCAGCCCCTCTGCGATCACCATGATTCCGTGCTGCTTGGCAAAGCTGACCATATTTCCAACCAGATGCTTTTTCTGGTCATCCTTGTCGATATTGATGAGCAGAGACCTGTCAATCTTGACAAAATCCGGCTGGATCTTTAACATATTGGAATCATTGGAGTAGCCGCTGCCATAATCATCCAGAGCGATCATGCAGCCATTTCCTCTGTAGCGTTCCCGGATCAATGTCTCTGTGGCCTCATCCAGATCCCTCTCCTCGGTGATCTCGATCACCACCTTTTCAAAAAGGGCGCCGTAGCTTTCCTGCAGACCGTCAAACACCCCGTCGCCGATCCGGCAGTTGGGAATACTGTTGATAAACAGCTTTGTTTTCTTAAACACATCCTGATTTTCACTTAAGATTCGCATGGTATTTTGCAGTGTGAGCCGTTCGATGTCGTCCAGGCGCTCCTCCTTCTCCGCGATATAAAGCACCTCCGGCGGAGTCTTTAGTACGTCGGAGCGGGGCCGCATCAGAGCCTCATAGGCAAATATCTCACCGGTTTTTGCGCTGACAATGGGCTGGTAATAGTAGTCGAACATATTGCCGTTGATCAGGCGGTTCAGCTCCTGGATCTTGATATACTCCTGCTCCCTGCTGGCAAAGGAGGCATCCGAATACTCCAGAATCAGGTTCTCCCCCTGGCTTCTGGCCTCAAACAGAGCAAAATCCGCCTTTGTGAGGAGGGATTTATAATTATCGGCCTGTCCGGGATAATGGCAGATTCCCCCGTCATAGGTGAGCTTCATGTTGTTCAGCTTATTGAAGGCCTCAATGGTTTTGCCGATATCCTCGGAAAGTCCGGTAATCCGCTGCACCGCCTCCACCGCATTGCTGTGCAGCACCGCCATCACAAACTTGTTCTTGGAGGTTCTTCCCACGATGGCCCCGTGTTCCTCCTGCTCCTTTAATATAATGCCGATGCGCTCGTAGCACAGCTCCAGTCTGTCCTCCTGCTCAGAGACCGCCTTGTCGCCGCCCTCCACCTCCAGGGTCAGATAGCAGACATATTCTTTGTTGCGAAGCAGCGCTTCCTCCAGCTTGTTGGAAAAGGCATCCCGGCTTAAAAGCTTGGTTTTCATATCGTAGTATGTATAGGCCAGCAGCGCTTCCTTGTTGATCACATCCGCGGTCACATCCTTGATGAGATACGCTTCAAACCGGTGCTCCTCCAGCTGCTCTAGCTGCAGGTATTTCACCTCCCCGATCAGGAACATTTTGTAAATATGGCGTTCCGTGTCGATGGGATTTTCCGTAAGCTTGTTCAGCAGGCTGTCCATCTGTTCACGGCTCATCACGTCCTTCATGGGGATGACGCCCCCGGCAAGCACCCTGTCGTTTCCGGAAAGTACAGCCTTTCTCTGATAACTGATCCAGATAATCACCAGCGTATCCGTCATGCAGTCGTTCATGACCTTGATCATGGCCTGCTGATACTCATAAACATACTGCATGCCCTTAATGCGCAGGATCATAGTCAGAGCCGCCACTACGGACATGAGATAGAGCACAGGCATATCAAACACAATGGCCAGGCAGCCGAAAATCAGGACGGCCGTCATCCAGATCATCAGCTCCATAAACCAGCTTAAAAACTCTCTGCGTTTCATACTTTCCTCTTTCTGACGCACTCGCTGCGTCATCATGGTAGATTTGGAAGCTTACTTCCAAATCTACCTCCCCCATACACTTTTTTTAAGTATAACGGGTTCTACCATTTTTTGTCAATCTTTTCCGGAAGGTTGTGACAAAATTCGGGGAAGAAAAAAAGCATTGCCAATTTCCCCATTCTATGGCAAAATAAGGATAAATATGTAATTATAAACAGAACAGCCCGGACGCCAACATCAGCCGGGAGTGTTCACTGGAGATTGTTATGACAAAGAATACAGAGCTTTGGTACCGGGAGCCCGCATCAGACTTTGACCATGCGCTGCCCGTGGGAAACGGACGCATCGGGGGCATGGTGTACGGCGGCGTTTCCCATGACCTGATCAATTTAAACGAGGATTCGGTTTGGTCCGGGGGCCCCAGAAACAGAAACAACCCCAACAGTCTGGAGGGGCTTCCCAAAATCCGGCAGCTTTTAAAAGAGGAGCGAATCCCCGAGGCGGAAAAGCTGGCCTTCCAGACCATGCAGGGCGTCACTCCCAACTGCCGCCACTACATGCCCTTGGGGGACCTGAAGCTGGATTTTCCTCACAGAGAAGAGGACGTCACGGATTACCGGCGCAGCCTGGATCTGACCACTGCCCTCTCCACTGTCTCCTATCAGTATCAAGGTGTTCATTTTAAGAGGGAAGCCTTTGTATCCTTCCCCGACAATGTGCTTGTTATCCGCATCAGCGCAGATGCGCCCGGCGCAGTGAGCCTGGATGTGTGCATCGATGGCCGGGATGACTACTATGACGACAACCGTCCCATGAATGCCGACACCATTTTCATGACCGGGGGCAGCGGAGGCGCGGACGGCATCTGCTTTGCAGCTGCGGTGCGCATGTTCTCCCAGGGAGGAAGCGTGACCAACCGGGGTATGCAGCTCATTGCCAGAAACTGTGATGAAGCAGTGATTCTTCTGGCTTCAAGAACCAATTACTATCAGGAAGACTATGTGATGCAGTGCATCAGCGATGTGGACAAGGCTGCCCAGAAGAGCTATGAGCAGCTTCTTTCAGACCACCTGGATGATTACCAGCTGCTATTTTTCAGAACAGAGCTGCATCTCTCGGAGAGTGATACAGAGGATCTTTCAAATCTCTCCACAGACGAGCGCCTTCTTCGTCTGCGGGAAAATCCGGACAATGACCTTACCGCAAAGACGGATAATGGCCTTGCGGAGCTGTACTTTAATTACGGGCGTTACCTGATGATTTCCGGCAGCCGCCCGGGCTCCCTCCCCCTAAATCTCCAGGGCATATGGAACAAGGATATGTGGCCCGCATGGGGGGGACGCTTTACCATCAACATCAACACAGAGATGAATTACTGGCCGGCGGAGGCAGCAAACCTGTCGGAATGCCATCTGCCCCTGTTTGACCTGATAGAAAAAATGCGGCCAAACGGCAGGGTCACCGCCAGAGAAATGTACGACTGCGGCGGTTTTGTGGCGCACCACAATACGGATCTGTGGGGGGACTGCGCCCCCCAGGATCTGTGGATGCCTGCCACCATCTGGCCCATGGGGGCCGCATGGCTCTGCCTTCACATTTTCGAGCATTACCGTTTTACCCAGGACATCAAATTTCTGGATGAAAAATACGAAACCCTCAAGGAGGCTGCGGAATTTTTCGTGGACTACCTGATAGCGGACAAGGAGGGACGTCTGGTGACATGCCCCAGCGTCTCCCCGGAAAATACTTATCTCACCGAGAGCGGCACAAAGGGAAGCCTCTGCATCGGGCCCTCCATGGACAGTCAGATCATCTACCAGCTGTTTTCTGATGTGATATCCAGCGCCCAGATCCTAGATCGGGACCAGGCCTTCGCCGAAACGCTGACACAGCTGCGGGAACGTCTTCCAAGACCGGAAATCGGGAAATACGGTCAGATCAAGGAGTGGGCCATCGATTATGACGAGGTGGAGCCTGGACACCGGCATATCTCCCAGCTCTTTGCCCTTTATCCCTCGGATCAGATATCTCCTTTAAAAACGCCGGAGCTTGCAGAGGCAGCCAGAGCGACCCTTGAACGGCGCTTAAGCCACGGCGGCGGACATACCGGCTGGAGCCGCGCCTGGATCATCAACTTCTGGGCAAGGCTTCTGGATGCGGACAAGGTATTTGAGAATATTCAGCTCCTTTTGATGCGCTCCACAAATATGAATATGCTGGATTCCCATCCGCCCTTCCAGATTGACGGGAACTTTGGCGCCACAGCGGGTATCGCGGAAGCGCTTTTACAAAGTCACAGCGGCGAGATCCAGCTTTTGCCCGCCCTTCCCCCCCAGTGGGATAAAGGCTATGTATCCGGCCTTCGGGCAAGGGGCGCCTTTGAGGTGGGCATTTCCTGGTCAGAGGGCACTCTTACAGAGGCGGATATCCTTTCCCTGACAGGCAATACCTGTACCCTGCGCTCCGCTGCTCCCGTGGCCATCACCTGCGAGGACAAACCGGTTCCCACCACAAGGTCCGGAGACTCCTATACATTTTACACAGAGGCCGGGAAGCACTATGCTGTTATGCCTCAGACAGAAAACTAATATATCCTATAAAATGCAGCCGCAGAATTTTATTCTGCAGCTGCATTTTTGTAAATTTCTCCGCTTTCTTCCTCAAAGCAAACCTTCATGCGCCCGGCGGCGGGATAATCAAAGTAAAGAATGTATTACTCCTCCGTATCCGCCAGATAAACCCACCCTGTATACTGGTAATCGTCCGCCGGTATCTCATCATAATATGAAAAATCATACCACAGACTGCCGTATTCCAGATAATCATATCCATCCTGGGTCTGAAGAGCAGCGCTGATATCATATGAAAAATTATTCTCTGCCTCATATGCGCACTCCGGATCCAGCTCCGTCATCACAACCCTGGAAACAATTTCAAATACATCCAGATTATCTTCCTTAATGCAGACCGCCATCAGTTCATTGGTGACACTGTCAGAGATCATATACATAAAGCCGCTGTAATTCTCTCCGCTTTCATCGACCTCCAGCACCACATACAGATAGGTGTGAAAGTAAGACTCTATTTCCCCATACTGGTTCATATAATAATAATTGTCCATATCCGTTCCGGTATCATAATTGCTGGCGGCAATTCCTTCCTCCTCCAGAGCGCTTCTGATATGTCTGGAGGCAGTGCGGGCAGTGGTGTCGAAGTGCACCCAACCGTTGCAGGGCTCCCCTGCAGCCAGAATCGCATCATAATCCGCATCCTTATAGCCATCCTCATCAAAGCCGTTCTCCGCTAAAAGCTGCTGATACTCCTCATCGGAAAGGTATCCCTCCTCCTGCTCCGCGGTAAAGGGAAAGGCCATGTCATCCTCCGCCAGAAAATCCTCAATCTCATACATAGACTCCGGAATATCTACCTCTATCTCCCGGTCCTCCATCCTGCTGTCTGAAATATTAAAGAATATTATTCTCACCGCAAAGCCCACAAGCACGGACAGAAGCCAGATGGAGCCGAACAGAAGCGCCACCTTTTTGATTCTCCGCTTTTTGGTATCGCCGTCCAGGTTCTCCGGGGACCAGCCCCTGCTCTGATATCCGCTCCCGGACGCCCCTGTGCTTCTCACAGCTCCATGGCTTTCAAAGCTTCTCTTTGCCTGCTCCATGGTTTTCCGGCTGTTTGGCTGGGACACTCCAGGGCTGGATTTCCCCGAAGCCTTTGAGGACCCAGAATCCTCCTCCATAGGATCATTCATCTCGATTTCATAGGGCTTTACAAACTCCTTGCAGCGCCAGCAAAAGCGTCCCTTCATGGGCTGATCGCAGATTGGACAATACTTTGATTTTGCCATAACTATTCCTTTCACTTATTCTTTTCAAATATACTTCACACCTTTTCCAGGAAGTAAAAGGGCTCTCCCTCCGGTGAGGCAATAAAATGCATCAGCATATAGGCGCACATGATGGCCACCTTTTCTTCCTTTAAAATCCGTCTGGCCTCCTGCCTGTCCGCCAGAACAATCTCCAGATTTTCCGTTGCCTCCAGATGCTCTGTGGTGATCTTCCCTTCCGCATAGCCAAACAGGGTGGCGTTTGCCTCGTCGGACATGCCGCAGGAATTGAAAAAGGGTCTTGTAAAGCCCTCAGGCGTCTCGATGGGATGGAGGGTCAGGCCGGTCTCCTCATAAAGCTCCCGCTTTCCTGCCTCATGGTAGTCTTCTCCCTCCTCCACAAGACCTGCAGGAAACTCATATACATAGTCGTTTAAGGGAAAACGATACTGACGGACCAGCACCACCCGGTCTCTCTTCTCTCCGTACACGCTGTAGATGATCACGCCGTTGGGGTTCAGTTTTCCAGTGCTGCATTTCAGCCTGTCAATGGATTTTTCCCTAGAGGCCATATAGTACTTAAAGGGATGGCCCCCATTGTCCTCCGCGTCCAATTCATAAAAATTTAAAAACCGGTTATTCGTCACCTGGCGTATGTCGCTAATCCTGCTCATCCTCATTCGCCTCCTGATCCTTATGCTTTCCAAAGAATTTTTTCTCCCTGCTCTTTCTCTTCCGAGGCTTCGCATATGCGGCGCTCTCAACAGGCATCCCCTTCCTTGCCAGCAAATACTCTACGCGGCTCTTCACGATATGGTAGATCACCGCAAAAAGGGGCACTCCAATGAGCATTCCCACAGGGCCAAGCCATCCTCCGAAAAGCAGGATAGAGAACAGAACCCAATAGCTGGAAAGTCCGGTTGTATTTCCCAGAATCTTTGGATTGATAAAATTACCGTCAATCTGCTGAATAATGACAATGACAATCACAAACTTCAGACAGGCCATGGGATTTGTCAGGAGCAGGATAATGGCACTGGGCACGGCGCCAATGTATGGTCCGAAAAAGGGAATAACATTGGTGACTCCTACGATCACGCTGATCATGGCTGTGTAGGGAAGCTTCAGCACAGTTCCAACGATAAAATACACGGTGCCTACTACAAGAGCATCGATGATGGTGCCAAACACAAAGCCGGAAAACATCTGATCCGCATAGGTCAGCTCCTTAAACAACGCATCTGCATGGTCATGCCGCAGCAGCGCGTAAATGACCTTTCTGCATTGGGGAAGAAGAACCTCCTTGCCATTGAGCAGATAAACCGCCACGATCACCCCGATCACCAGGTTATAGACCAGACTGAACATAGAACCCAGACTATTATACACCACATTGAACATGGTGTTTGCACTGGGCAGAAGCTTATCTAAAACCCAGTCCGAAGCCACCTCTGAAAACTTATCGTAGTAGGAAAGAACTGTGGTCTCCAGATCCGGATATTCGTCAAGGATTTTCCGGATCCATTCTTCCGCCACCGACAGATTGGAGGAAAAATTGTTGGCAAAATTCATCACGCTGGAATATAGCTCCGGCAAAAGCAGCGCCAGCAATGTGTAGATTACAGCAATGATCAGCAGCACAGAAATCAAACTGCTTAAGATTTTCGATGCATTTTCCCGGAAATTGGGATATTTATTCAGGGGCCTGGCCAATCCCCTGGAAATTCCGTCATATAACCAACAGTATACAGGATTTAACAGATAAGCAATGACAATTCCATAGATAAAGGGCATCAGGATCACCGTCAGCCTCTTTAATACTCCAAATATCGCATCCAGCCTGAACAGGCAGAAGAACAGCAGCATCGATGCCGCTATCACCCCAAATGCTGTCAGACCTATATTAAAATATTTTTGATAATCCTTTTGTGAATGTTCCTTTTCGCGCTCCTGATTTTCCATAGCTGCTCCATTCTGCCGCACAGTGCGGCTCTGCTTCAAGAAGAGGGGCTGCAACCCTTGCAGCCCCTCCTTTTCCCTTCAGTTTCCTCCGGGCATATTACAATTATAAACTTCAAAAATCTTCTTCATTCCAGAACCTTGCATACTCTGGAGATATCAGCGGGAGCTTATGACATCACAAAGATGATTTCGTTGTCATCCGCAAGCTTCTCTACAGGAACATAGTTCTCAGGAAGCTTCTCGCCGTTCAAGTAAACCTCCTTGCAGCCGCCCTCTGCCCCATTGGGGTTTAAAACCTTGATATTCAGGTGCTTTCCACGGAAGTTTTTAGAAATCTCCATCTCCTTCCATGCGCTGGGGATGGCAGGCGCAATGCGCAGGCCGTGAAGGTCGGGGCGCATACCCATCATACCCTCTACCATACCAACCATGACGGTGGAGGCTGTACCCGTGAGCCAGTGTACATGGGAACGTCCCTCAAAGGGAGATTCTGTGGCTTCTGTGAACTGACCGTGTACATAAGGCTCCAGGCAGCGGATCTCCGCCTTATCGTTCATGGAAGAAGGAGAGCTCTCCTTGAAATACTCATATGCCCGGTTGCCGTGTCCCAGCATGGACTCTGCCAGGATGATCCAGCCCTGAGTCTGGGAGAAGATACCGCCGTTTTCCTTTGTGGAGCCGTTAAACAGCAATGCCAGCGCTCCGTCAAAGGCATGGTCTTTATAGGAAGGCGCCATGACCCGCACGCCGTAGGGGGTGTTCAGCTCTCTGTGTACGGACTCAAGAGCCAGCTCCGCCTGCTCTCTGGTGGCCAGTCCGGAAATCACCGCCCAGGACTGGGGATTTAACCACATGGAAGCCTCCGGGTCGTTCTTGGAGCCGATCACCTGTCCGTCCTCCTTATAGCCCCGGATGAAGCGGTCGTCCTCCCAGCAAAGCTTCTGAACCAGCTCACCGAATTCCTTCTGGGTCTTCTGAAGATAAGCCAGATACTCTGTATCATTCTTCTCTGCCGCAAACTCGCTCATGACTGTGAACGCGTAGTACAGCTGCAGTGCCACGAAGGAGGACTCGCCCTTCTTTCCAAGACGCAGACAGTCGTTCCAGTCTGCGTGAAGTCCCGCGGGCATACCGTGGTTTCCAAGTCTCTCCATGGAGAACTGGATCGCTCTCTTTAAATGGTCATATACGGTGCCCTCATCCTTATTCGCATAAGGGATCACCTCGTCGATAAAGGCGGCATTGCCGGACTCGCCGATATACTTCTTGATGGTGGGGAAAAGCCACAGGGCGTCGTCCGCTCTGTAGGCGGGATGTCCGGTAGCCTGAACGTAGGAAGCGTCATCCGGCGTATCCTCGTGTCCTGCGTTGTGCGTAAACTTTACAAGGGGCAGTCCGCCGCCGTTGTCCACCTGGGCGGAAAGCATGAACCGGATCTGGTTTCCTGCTGCTTCCGGGTCAAGATGGATCACGCCCTGGATATCCTGCACGGTGTCGCGGTAGCCGTAGCCGTTTCTCAGTCCGCAGTAGGTGAAGGAGGCTGCTCTGGACCAGATGAAGGTCATAAAGCACTGGTAAGCATTCCATGTGTTGACCATAGCGTCAAACATGGGATCGGGCGTTTTCACCTGGAAATTGTTCAGCTTACCGTGCCAATAAGCCTTCAGCTCCGCCAGCTCCTTCTCAACCGTGGCTGACAGATCGGCGTAGCCATCCATAATGCCCTGGGCCTCCGTCACGTTGTAGCGGCCAAGGATGAAAGCCACCTCCTTTGTCTCACCGGGAGCCAGCTTGATTACGGTATGTAATGCGCCCACGCCGTTGGAATTGTAGTTCAATGTGCCATCGCACTTGCCCTTTTCAACTGCCTGAGGGTTTGCATAGGAATGCCAGGAACCGATGAAAGCATTCTTGTCGCCATTATAGGAGACGACGGGAGCCCCCACCAGGCCGAAGAAGCGCTCCTGCCCTGTGGTGGGATACCCCTCCTTCATGGCGCCGGTGCAGTTCTCATTGATGGTCTGAACAATCTTGTTGTCAAAGAAACGGGTTCTGGTGATGAACAGAGTGTACTGCAGGTTCACCTGATCCTGCTCGTAGTTGCTGTCGTTTGTAAACTCTGCATAGCCAAAAGCGCTGATGGCGCGTTCCTTATCGGACTTGTTTGTCAGCTTGCAGCGCCAAACCTCGTAGGTCTTGTCCAGAGGAACGTAGTACAATACCTCTGAACGGATGCCGGAGTACTCCGCAATCATATTTGTATAGGCCGTACCGTGATGGCACTCGCTCTTATACTCCTTTAAATCCTTGCCCACAGGCATCCAGGATGCGGACCAGAAATCCCCGGAAGCATCATCTCGCAGATAGATGTAGCGCCCAGGCGTGTCGTCACTGTTGAAGTGATAACGGATGATTCTTCCGTTAGCGCCACTCTGGACAAAGCTGTAGCCGCCGGCGTTGTTTGAAATGATGGCGCCGTATGCGGGGGAGCCCAGATAATTGGCCCAAGGCGCAGGGGTCGCCGGATTTGTGATGACGTACTCCTTGTTCGCCTCATCAAAATAACCGTAATTCATGTAGAAATCTCCTTTTCCTGATTATTGCATCCACGTTGGATGCGGCTTGCAATATAAAAAAGTCTATCATAAATCCACATGATTTACAACCGTTTTCGGATGAAGTTTCCTGAAAAAAAGTAAAAAGCAGGTTCAGGGATTTCTCTCCAGATTAAGGAAAAATGACTGTTATCTGCGTTCCCTTTCCCGGAGCGCTTTTGATCTCCAGCCTTGCATTGTGAACGGACACAATGTGCTTGACGATGGCCAAGCCCAGCCCGGTACCGCCGGTGGATTTTGACCGGCTTTTGTCCACCCGGTAAAAGCGCTCGAAAATCCGCTCCTGATGCTCGGCCGGGATCCCGATGCCCGTATCGCTGACAGAAAGAACCGGGTGCCCGTCCACAGCCTCCACGGTCACATCCACCCGTCCTCCAGGATTATTATAGCGGATGGCATTGTCACAGAGGTTGGACACCAGCTCCTCCATCATATCCCGGTTCAGGGATGCATGGACATGTGTTCCATGCATGTGAATGGTAACGGAATGCTTTTCTGCATTGATCTGAAGCATTTCCACACAGGCTCCCGCCACCTGGTAGAGATCCACATCCGTCAGATCCGGCGCCTGGTTTAAAACATCCAGCTCCGACAGCCGGATGATATCGTTAATCAGTGACAGAAGGCGATTCGCATTGTGATGGATTTCCCTGGCAAAACGGGTAATATCCTTCTCCCCGGCCATTCCATTTGCAATCAGCTCCGAATATCCTGAGATGGATGTGAGGGGGGTTTTTAACTCGTGGGTTACATTGGCAGTAAACTCCTGGCGCATATTGGCGCTCTTAAGAATATCCTCATGCTGCTTTTTAATCTTATTGAGAAACGGGCGCAGCTCCGGGTAGGTACTTTCTTTTCCGGCGTGGTCCAGATCCGCAGCCATCCGCTCGATGGGAGTGACGAAGGCATGCACCAGAAACCGGGTGAGAATGGCACAGACCGCAAAAATGGCCGCCACAATCACCGCCAGCACAGGGAGGGTCCCCAGAAGCACCCGGTAAATGCTGTCGGTTTCCTCGCTGACGCGGAGAATATTGCCGTCCTCCAGGAGCATGGCATAGTAAAAATTGTTTCTTGACATGGTTTCCGACTGCCTGGTTGCATAACCCTCCCCGGTTTCCAATGCCTGTACCACCTCCGGGCGTTCCAGATGGTTTTCCATATCCTCCACATCCGCCGCACTGTCATAGATCACATATCCATCCTGGCCGATGACGGAGACCCTGAGGGTATGGTAGGCGTCGGCCTCAAAATCCCCATCCATATCCAGGTCAAAGTTTTTCACCAGAAGCGCATAGTTTTTCAGGTTGAGGAAAACCTCATCCCTGAAAAGCTCATAAGAAACCGCAGCGGTGAGCAACAGCGTAGCCAGTATACTCACCCCTGCGATCAGCATAAATTGTATATTCAGTCTTCTTTTCACTCCATGCGATAGCCCACGTTCCGCACGGTGCGGATGTGGGCGCCCTCCTCTCCCAGCTTCTGGCGAAGCGTTTTAATATGCATATCAAGGGTTCTGGATTCACCCTCAAAGCTGCTGCCCCAGACCTTCTCCATGAGAATATCCCGGGACACAGCCATCCCTGCATTGGCCATGAGAACCTTTAAAAGCTCATACTCCTTATAGGTCAGCTCCACCGTCTCCCCATGAACATAAACCCTGTGCTTGGCATTATCCATCAATATCGCGCCCATCTGATAGGATGCCTCCTCGGAGGCAGCATGGCTTCTGCGCAGCAGTGCCTTCACCCGGGAAATCAGCTCCATAACTCCAAAGGGCTTTGTCATGTAATCGTCCGCACCGGAATCAAGGCCCTTTACCTTGTCGATCTCACTGGTTTTTGCCGTAACCATGATCACCGGCAGCTTTTTGTATTCCGGGTGGCGGCGCAGCTTGGAAACCACGGAAAGCCCGTCATCATCCGGAAGCATAATGTCCAGAACCACCAGATCCGGCGTCCGCTCAGAAAGCGCGTCAAAAAAGGGCTTGGCGGCGCCAAAGCCTTCCACCTCGTAATCCGCGTTCTTCAGGGCATATGTTTCGATTTCCAATATGTTTTTATCATCCTCAACAATATAAATCAGTGCCATCTCTTGTCTCCGTAATTCTAAATTCCCCGCCATATCATATGCATTTGACTCATGGCAATAAAGGATTTCTTACAGTTTTACCTTAAACAAATTTCCCATAATCATACCAGATATTTTTTGTTTTGTCACCAGGCCAAACTGATATAATCAGCTTAAAAAGCAGGGTTCCATGTCATAAAGCCCCTCCCTCTGGCAAAGGCAAGGAATTGGAAGAGTTTTCCCATTTTTTCTGTACTCAGAATATCTTCTTCTTGTAAAGCAGAAGTGAGCTGTATGTAAAAAAAATGTAAAAAGATTTGTCCTTCAATCAAAGTTTCTTTTTGAGTGTGTATATCATTATTGGCAATTCAGGAAGCGCATATTCCTTTCATTCAGCATACATCTTCTAAATATTTCTGTACAGATAAAAAATCCCTCCGTAAATGCCCACAAGAATACTGCCATATCCTGCTGCACACAGAGCAAAAATAAGGGTCTGTTCAGCTCTGCCTGTGAGCATCACCACTGGAATGGATACTGCAAAGAACAAAAGTCCCCACACAATTGCATTGACAGCAAGAAAGATGTTTTTTTGTCTGCTTTCGTTTTCTACGCCTTCCACCAGTCTCCAAATATATTTCATTCCTCACACCCGCCGCAGTCCTTCAGTATCTGCGGCAAATCCTTTCCCCTATACCTGATTTTTAACTCCAAACCAAGCATATCTCCTGCCTGTAATTCCGGTGTGATAGAAAGGTAAAAAAGCAGTAAAATTTTTACAATATCTTCCCTCCGTTTACTGTCAGCTTAAACCTTGCCCCCAGAATCTCAGCCGCTTTTCTGCACATCATCATCCGGCCGAGAAAAATTTCAAAATATTCATACATGGTGCAAATGCTCTCGTCAATCTGCAGATTTAGGGAAATGGTCCCCTTCTCCCGGTTTACCTTGAGCTTGGTATCCGTAACAGCGTAATTGACCCGGTCATGGATGTCAAAGGCCGCCATCTCCTTGTTTCTAACCCGGTTTCTTCTCACATCCGTCTTATCTGCGATGATAAGCGCCGCCGAAACAGGATCTTTTGCACCTCCGGTGGATTCGTCGTGATTTCCAATGGCACTGACCACCGTAACCCGATCCTCCAGGGGCATATCCGTCCTTCTCAAAATATCATTTGTAAGCAGAGCCCCGTATTCCGCATGATGGGTGCGGTTAATGGCATTTCCGATGTCGTGCATATACCCGGCAATCTTTGCCAGCTCCATGTCATGCTCCGAATGGCCAAAGGTTTTTAAAATATAAGCGGCCCGCTCAGCCACCAGCTGGCAATGAACCGCCGAGTGATCCGTATACCCCAGTACTCCCAGATTTTCGTTTCCTTTTTTTAGAAAAGCGCTGATCTCCGGGTCTCTTTTTATTTCCTTATATGTCAAGTTTTTCTCCTCCTATCAGAAATTCATCCCCAAAATCAAAAAAACCGTATCCCTCGGGATACAGATTCCTTTTAGACCTTACTCTGAAAATACCGCCGCCGGATAGGCGGCATCAATTCAGGTATGCCAAGCGCGCCCGCCAGACTTTCATGGTACGGTGGTATGTCCGACCACCCGGCGCATGAAGGTTTACTCCGCAAATGGCTGTACTGCCCTGAGAATTTCCTGCTCCTCTGCTCCCCCGTAGGTGATCACCTCCAGGGGCCGCCTCAGGTTCAGACTGAAGATTCCAAGAATAGACTTTCCGTCCACCACAAACCTGCCTCCCGACAAATCAATGGCATCCTGGAAGCGGCTGGTAATCTCTACAAACCGCTTCACCTTCTCCACAGTGTTCAAATACACTTTCATTTCTTCTCCTCCCACACATGGGTTCCTGTGATGGCATAAATCACCCACTCCGCAATATTTGTGGCGTGATCTCCGATACGCTCAAAGTATTTTGCAACCATCATCAAATCCATGGCCTGATCTCCATTTTTGGAATCCTCCAGAATAAGGCGGATAAGCTCATCCTTGATCTCTGCAAACAGATTATCCACAATGTCGTCATGGGCGATGACGCTTCTGGCCAGATCCAGATCCCGCTTTACAAATGCTTCCACGCTGTCCATCACCATCAGGGTGATCTCCTTGGCCATCTGGCTGATATGGGTCAGCTTCTTGATATAAGGAGTCCCGGCCATCATGATGGTCAGCTCCGAAATATCCGCCGCCTGATCCCCAATACGCTCCATATCAGTAATCATCTTCAGGGCGGAGCTGATGGTCCGAAGGTCCGTGGCCACTGGCTGCTGCTGCAAGAGAAGCTTCATGCACAGGCTTTCAATTTCCCGCTCCTGATGATCAATCTCCTGGTCAAAGGATACTGCCTGAGCCGCCCGCTCCGTATCCTGGGTCACCAGCGCGCTCACTGCCATCTCAATAGAGCGCTCAATCAAGCTTCCCATCTCTATAAGCTCATCATTCAGCTGTTTTAACTGTCTGTCAAATCGATTTCTCATTTCACCCTCCGACTTAAAATGATACTGCGCTTCATTTCCCGCGCCTGATTCTTTGTCATCCGAATCGTCCTGTAATGTAATTTTCCGTCCGCTTATCCTTCGGCATGGAGAACAGCTTCTCCGTGGCATCCGCCTCAATAATCTCACCCAGCAGGAAAAAGACCGTCCTATCGGATACTCTGGTTGCCTGCTGCATATTATGGGTCACCATCACAATGGTGTAATCCTTTTTCAGATCCAAAACCAAATCCTCAATCTTTGAGGTGGAGATGGGATCCAGGGCGGAGGTGGGCTCATCCATGAGAATCACCTCCGGCTGCACAGCCAATGCTCTGGCAATGCAAAGTCTCTGCTGCTTACCGCCAGACATTCCCAGGGCGTTCTTCTTCAGTCTGTCCTTGCACTCATCCCAGATGGCCGCATCCCGCAGAGATTTTTCCACAATCTCATCCAGCTTTGTCTTTTTAGTAATGCCGTGGGTTCTGGGCCCATAGGCGATATTGTCATAGATGCTCATGGGAAAGGGATTGGGCTTTTGGAATACCATCCCCACCCTCTTTCTGAGGATGTTCACATCCATATTTCCATAAATATCCGCCCCGTCCAGCTGTACCTTGCCGGTAATCTTACACCCCTCTACCAGGTCGTTCATCCGGTTTAAGCATTTCAAAAAGGTGGATTTTCCGCATCCTGAGGGGCCTATAAATGCTGTAATCTCATTTGACTGAATTTTTAAATTTACACTTTTTAGGGCATGAAAATCCCCATAATACAGATCCAGATTTTCTATCTCAAACTTGTTGTTCACTTTTGCCTCCCATCCGTCTAATTCGCTTTTGTTCCAACTCGCTTCGCAATCCATGCGCTGAACGCATTGATGAAAATAACCATTACCAGCAAAACTACCGCAGTAGCGTTGGCCTGCTGGGTGTGAAGCGCCTCTGTTGAAAGTGTATACATGTGCAGCGCCAGGGTTCTTCCAGAGTCCATTAAGCTGCCGGGAACCACCGCCGAGGAGCCTGCTGTAAATAAAAGAGCCGCCGTCTCTCCCACCATACGCCCGATGGCCAGAATAACGCCGGAGAGAATCCCAGGCACTGCAGCGGGAAGTACAATTCGGAATACAGTACGCAGCTTTCCTGCCCCCAGGCCAAAGCTTCCCTCCCTAAAGGAATCCGGAACCGCCAGGAGGGCCTCCTCCGTGGTTCTCATGATGGTGGGCAGCACCATGATGGACAGTGTCAGGGCTCCCGCCAGAATACAGGGCCCCCAATGCAGCGCATAGACGAAGCACAGCATACCAAAAAGTCCGTATATGATAGAGGGAATTCCCGACAGGGTTTCCGCGGTGATCCGAACAAGCTTCACGAGTTTATTTCCCCTTCTGGCGTACTCCGTCAGATAGATGGCCGCAAACACCCCCAAGGGAACGGAAATCGCCAGGGACACTCCTACCATGATCAGGGTATTGATGATGGCCGGCATCATGGAGACGTTATCCGAGGTATATTTCCAGGCAAACAGCTCCGGCGTCAAATAGGGCACCCCGTTAACCAGAATATAGGCAACCAAAAACCCCAGAACCCCCACAGTAATGGCGGCGCTGAGCCAAACAAGTATAAACAAAAGCAGG
>CALWLH010000020.1 GCA_944381475.1 uncultured Lachnospiraceae bacterium
GAGGTTCTCACCACCGACCGCATGGCAGAGCTGAACTACCTGGTGGACGAGGAGGACCAGAATCCCAGGGATGTGGCCCACAATTTTCTCGTGGAATATGCGCCGGAGCTGGCGGAAAAGTAAAATACAAAGAAGAAATTTATATAAAAGCCCATATTTGCAGAATTGCAGATAGGAAATGAATGTGTTATGATACAGGTAATTCATACATGGTCAGGAGATCAAAATTTATGAAGAAGAGCGATTCGAAAGATGATTATCCAACAGCTGCCGTGAGACATTTTTGCGATGCAAATCTTTTAGCCAGCAATGGGAGAAAAGACAATGCGATGTGTCACTATGCGTTTGCAGCAGAATGTGCGATAAAAGCTTTGTATATGGCCTATCAAGCAGATGACCCGAGAAAATATGGGCATACTATGAAACAAATTTGGAATGATATAAACCTTTATTATAATGTTCTGGCGATCATGGATGCAGAATCAGGAGAGTGGCTTGGAAGAATGAAAATCCCGGAAAAGTTGTTCTGCAGACATCCAGAGAGGCGATATTATAAAGATATTGATTATACAGATGAAGAGATAGATGATTCAAAATATTTTACGGAACAGTTAATTCGTAAAATTGTTATTCAGACTTTGGACGGAAAGGAGCTATAAATCACAGATGGCGACATTTGAACAGACATTGGATCGAACACAGAAGATATTAGAGAAGTGGAGCGAATATGAAAAGCTCCAGACAATAACGGTGATTCGAGATGTACTGGGACGGATTGCTCTTTTTTTGGAGACAGAGGATGAAATTTCGGATTCATCTATAGACGATTTAAAACAAAAATTCCAGGGAGATTTAAAGGCGTACTTTCAGGGAAATATTTACAAATCAGGCGGCAAACAATCGGATTTGCTGAAGGCACTGATAAAAGAAATTGAGAGGCTTCGGAGTCCATGGAAAGAGACCGATGGCAAGAAATGGTTCCTGCTGGAAAGAGCAATTGCGAAAAAAGCATGGGTTGACTGCCGCTTTCAGGAGGAGGCGATATGGCCGTATGAAAAAGCGAAAGATGGAGAAACCCCCAAAGTTGTAACTTTTTATTCTTTCAAAGGCGGAATGGGCAGAACGACTGCTCTGGCCGCAGCTGCGATGGTATTGGCACAAAAAGGGAAAAATGTGCTGATGATCGATACAGATATAGAAGCCCCTGGCTTGGCAACTCTTTTCCTAGATGAAGATGACGTTCGAGAAGGGACGGTGGACTACCTTCTGGAGGCAGCATTGATTCCGCGGAAAGAAAAAATACCTATGGATACTATGCTGCATCAGGTGACGGATCCGGTTCTCACAGATGGATTAAGGGGGAAATTATTCGTACTTCCGGCAGGAAAAATAAATGATGGATATTTGCAGAAGCTTGCAAGAATTGACTATCAGGATTCTATTCCGGACAATATGAAAATGCAATTGTCAAGACTGATAGAAGAAGCTATAAAGAATATCAAGAAAATATGCAGTATTGATTATGTCTTTTTGGACGCGAGGGCAGGATTCCATGATATGGGAGGCGTAGTCACTGCGCAGATGCCCCATGGCGTGGTTTTATTTGGAAAAGACAGCAGACAGTCCTGGCAGGGAATAGAGTTAGTGCTGCGAACGATCAGTACATCCCAAAAGACACAGCCATTTGTGGCGATTGTGGACAGTGCATGCGGAAACAGCGGTATCATCACAAAAGAAGAAGAAGATAACTTTACAAATCAGGCATATACAGCGTGCTGTGAATTCTATTACAATGAGGACGACTTATTGCCAGCGCTGAATGCGCAGGGAGAGGTTCATTCTCCGATTTTTGTCCCTTACCAATCCATTTTGGCAGAAGATATCCAGCTGTATTCAGATGGAAGTATTCAAAAAAATGAACGGGTCAGCCAATTAAAGAGAGTCTTGCTGGGGGAAAATTATCAAAAAATAGGGAATCGAATTCAAAGCTGGTTTGGAGAAGAGGAATCTTTTATTTATGAATAAGTTACAAGTTTTAAATACAATGAAAATGATTTCCGCCATTGCGGAAAATGAATCGTCAAGTTTGGAAGATTTTTTGCCGTTAAAAGACTACGCGCAATTGGGAGATCCGAACAAATTTTTGGTGCTGGGCGGACGGGGAGCGGGAAAGACAAGGATATTCCGCACACTCTTAGAGCAGGATGGATTTCGCCATATGATCGGAGGTCGGCTGACACTTTTCGGACCGACTTCGGAGAATGCTTTTTTTGTGACGGGATATAATCAGGAAAGCGGAGATTTTCCGCCGCAGACAATCATGGAACCCCTGGCGGATGATAAAAAGGCAGCTGCCTTTTGGGCGGGCAGCGTTGTAATTCTGCTGCTCCATTATTTTGAGCAGGATGAGCGTGTGCAGCGGATCGCAGAAGAATATTTGGCGGGGACATTTTTGGACTTTGCTAAAAAGAGAACAGCGTTAAAAAGTCCATCCAGATGGATTGATTATATTCAGGAATCTCCGGAAGATTGGGAAAATTTTTTGGATGAAGTGGATGAGTATCTGTCTCAAGAAGATAAGTGGATTTTTTTAGCATATGACTATTTGGATAAAATTTGTCCCCGCTATTTTGACCTGTTTCCGTTTATCAGAAGACTGCTGTCATTTTGGTTTTCTCATCTGAGAAGGTGGAGAAGGCTGAAATGTAAAATATTTTTGAGAAATGATTTGTATGAGTCACAAATGCTGAATTTTCCGGACTCTTCAAAAATAACGAGCAACTGTCTGAAGCTTGAATGGACTGTGCCGTCACTTTACCGCCTTTTTGTCAAGCGTCTCGCGAATATGAGGGACGAGGAGACGGTTGCCTATCTGAATTTGGTAGACGGATTGATCAGTGAGCAGCCGGACGAGAAACTGGGATACATTCCAACCGAATCGGAGCTGACTCTGGAACGTTTTATCAATATGATGATAGGACAGTATATGGGGAATGATGTAAAAAAAGGGAGAAGCTATACTTGGGCTCCCAATCACCTTCAGGATACACACGGAATTCTGTCACCGAGATCCTTTTTAAAATGCTTCAGCGCAGCGGCGGAGGCAATGGCAGAAAAACAGGAAGAGGTAAAAAAGCTGCCGGAGAACAGAATTCTTTCTCCCTCCATGCTGCAGGGTGCGGTACAGAAAGTGTCAGATGAACGGGTAGATGAGTTGGAGGAAGAGTACCCGTGGCTGAGCAGATTGAAAAAGGCATTTTATGGACTCACCATGCTTATGCCTAAATCAGAGTTTATAAGTAAAATTGAGATGAACCTGTGGACGGAAGAGGAACAGGGGCAGCTGCCGGCCACCACGCCCGAGGGTATTTTTGAAATACTGATGAAATTGGGGATTGTTTTTGTGGCAAGAGACGGAAGAGTAAATGTCCCGGAAATATATCTTCACGGTTTTGGGATGAAGAGAAAAGGCGGAATCCGCCGCCCGAC
>CALWLH010000021.1 GCA_944381475.1 uncultured Lachnospiraceae bacterium
TTGAGAGCAAAATCGAGAAAACAAAGAGCAATTACTATGATGCGCTTGAGAAAAGCGGAATCGGGTGGTATGAGGAAAGCAATGACCCTTCTCCCTTTATTAAATATATTCTCGGCATTATTTTGGCATCTTATAGAGATTTCGAGAGCAGACTGAAGCTTGTAGATGAAAAGCTTCCTGCTATTGAACAGGTTCGGGCGGCAATAAAAGAAAGAATCGGGAAATTTACAAAAAGTGAAATTATGGAACTGGTTCCCACTGTGGGAAAAGCTTCTGTTGAAAACTCTTTGAAGAAACTTACTGAAGAGGGGGTTATTGAGCGCCACGGAAAAGGCAAATCTACATTCTATACCCGAAAAGATATCTGACAGCACTATCCCATGACGAAAAGAAAGGAGAGAGCATGATGTACCGCATCTTGATTATAGAAGATGATTTTTCGCTTGCAGAAGCGATGAAAAAGCAGATTGAGTCCTGGGGCAATGAGGTGGTATGCGTACAGGACTTTCAGAATGTGCTTACGGCCTTTACCCAGTGCGATCCGCATTTGGTACTGGTAGATATTATGCTGCCGTTTTTTAACGGATATTACTGGTGTACAGAGATCCGTAAAATCTCACAGGTTCCAATTGTGTTTATCAGCTCGGCTTCTGATAATATGAATATCATTATGGCCATGAATATGGGCGGTGATGATTTTATCACAAAGCCCATTGATCTTGATGTAATGACCTCCAAGCTGCAGGCAATTCTGCGCCGCGCCTATGATATGGGCACCAAGATCCCTGTATTAGAGCATAGAGGCGCCATACTGAATTTGAATGATGCCAGCCTTACCTACAATGGAGAGCGCATTGAGCTGACAAAGAACGATTTCCGCATCTTACAAACACTCCTTACGAATAAGGGCAAGGTGGTCAGCCGTGATACGCTGATGACGAAGCTGTGGCAAATGGACGCCTATGTGGAAGAGAACACATTGACAGTCAATGTGAACAGACTCAGAAAGAAGCTGGAAAACGCAGGGCTTACTGACTTTATTACAACTAAAGTAGGCAGCGGCTACATCATCGAGTGAGGACAATAAATGAAACAGGATCAATGGCATCACATACTGGGACGCTATTTGCGCCAGCACCTGCCTTCAGGTGCGGTTTTCCTTGGCTTTGCCGTCATATTTGCCGCCATATTCCGGTTATATGACTTGGAGACGGAAGCGGTACTTTACGCCGCAGGACTCTGCCTTCTTTTTGGAGCAGCAGTGCTGACGGTTCATTTTATATTCTATTTGAAGAAACATAGGGAGCGGATGCGGATACTCAAAAATATCCGTTTGCTCGCGGATGAGCTGCCTGAACCGGAAACGCTTGCCGAGGAAGATCTGCAGGAAATGATCCGGGAACTGAAAACACTCAATGAGGCTACGGAAACTGCCCGTCAGACGGAGCGCAGGGAGAGCCTGGATTATTACACGACTTGGGTTCATCAAATCAAGACGCCCATATCCACTATGAAAATGATACTGGAGAGCGAAGATACCGACGAGCATCGAGAGCTTTTGGCAGAGCTGTTCCGGATTGAGCAGTATGTCGAAATGGTACTGAGCTATCTGCGTCTGGGAAGTGAACACTCAGATTATGTGTTCAAGGAATATGACCTTGATAAGATCATCAAGCAGGCCATCCACAAATATGCGCCCCAGTTTGTGCGCCGCAGGATCCGCCTTGAATATACGCCCGTGGATGTCAAAGTGCTGACGGATGAAAAATGGCTCTTATTCATTATAGAACAGATTCTGTCAAACAGCATTAAATATACCAAGCAAGGCTCGGTAAGAATTACGGTTACACCGGATAGGATTTTGAAGATTGCAGACGACGGCATTGGTATTGCCGCGGAAGATCTGCCGAGAATCTTTGAAAAAGGCTTTACAGGCTATAATGGCCGTTATAATAAGAAGTCAACAGGACTGGGGCTGTATTTATGTAAAGCAGCAGCGGACAGGCTCTCGCATAAGATGAGCGCTGAGTCGACGCCGGGCGTGGGAACGGTGATTTCCATAGATCTGCATACTGACGAGCTAAGGGTGGAGTGACGCTCATCATACAAAAATGTCACATCAAACGGCTGAAATGTCACACGATTCAATGTCGCGGGCTTCAGTCGTTTTGCTATAATGGGGACACGAAGGAAACAAGGAGGTCATTGATATGGCAGCAATTTTAGAGGCGAAAAGCCTTCAAAAAATCTATACAACACGATTTGGCGGAAATCAGGTTCAAGCCCTATCAAATGTGTCCTTTTCTGTGGAACAGGGTGAGTATGTGGCGATCATGGGTGAATCCGGCTCCGGAAAGACTACCCTGCTTAACATCCTGGCGGCACTTGATAAGCCCACGAGGGGTGAGGTGCTGTTTATCAAGGACGGTGAACAGTATGAATAATCGTTTTTTCTCCAAGCTGGCCGCAAGCAATATTAAAAAGAACAGCAAAACCTATATTCCCTATATCCTGACTTGCGTGATGACAGTGGCAATGTTTTACATTGTAAAATCGCTGTCCATGAATCCGGGTCTTGAAAAGATGATTGGGGGAAAGACGCTGACCTATACAATGTTCCTGGGCAGCATGCTCGTAGGTTTGTTTGAGGTAATTTTTTTATTCTATACAAACAGCTTTTTGGTAAAGCGAAGGAAAAAGGAATTCGGTGTTTTTAATATCCTCGGAATGGAAAAATCCCATTTGGCAAAGACAATAGCATGGGAGAATTTCTATGTGACTTTGCTCAGCCTTGCCGGAGGGCTTACCCTTGGGGTCGCTTTGGATAAAGCAATGTACTTGTTGATTTTACAGGTGATTGGGGCTGATATCCCGCTGGGATTCTTCATTTCCGGCAAAGCTATTTTGGAAACAGTATTGCTTTTTCTCGGCATCTTTTTGCTGATATTCCTGAATGCTGTGCGCCAGATTCAAATGTCAAATCCGATTGAGCTGCTTAAGGCGGGAAATGTCGGTGAAAAAGAACCGAAAACAAAGCTTTTGACCGCAATAGCGGGCGTTGTTTGTGTTGGGATTGGCTATTATATTGCTTTGACAACCGAAAATCCGATTGCCTCCCTGACCATGTTTTTTGCAGCGGTGATACTGGTGATTGCCGGAACATATATGCTTTTTACCGCAGGCAGCATCGCGCTTTTGAAGGCGCTTCGCAAAAACAAAGCGTATTATTATAAAACAAAGCATTTTATTAGTGTCTCAGGTATGATTTACCGCATGAAGCAAAACGCCGTGGGCCTTGGGAATATTTGCATTTTATCTACTGCTGTTTTGGTTATGGTATCGTCTACCTCTTCGCTTATGCTGGGCATGGAGGATGTCATTCAAACGCGCTATCCCAACAACTTTGTCGTTTATGCAGATGAGGAAACGAAAGAGAAAAGCTTTGAAGGATTTGATAAAATTCGTGACCTTCAGGAAGAAATGAATTTAGAGGTCACGCAGGAAATACAGTATTCCTATCTGGCGTTCTCTTCTATCAATGACGGGGACACCTTCCTTGTCAATCGCACCGGTTCCATCGCTGTGATGAACGATATTGCCAATCTGATTTTTGTAACTTTGGATGATTATAATGCCGTTATGGGCACAGATAAAACATTGGCGGACAATGAAATATTGATTTACTCCAATCGAATGTCATTCGATTATCCGGAATTAAAGGTCTTTGATAAGGAATATCGGGTGAAGGAAACGCTGGAGGAATTTTTAGGAAACGGCATCATTGCAGCGAATGCGGCAAACAGCTACTTTATCGTCGTGCCTGATGAAACGGAAATTCAGGATTTATATGCAAAGCAGAAGGAAGCGCTTACCGATATTGCTAGTGAAATCCGATATTTTTACGGCTTCGATTCCAATGCCGGTGAAGAAGAACAGATAGCATTCTACCATGCGATGACAGAGCTTTATGCCGAAAACGGATATCAGGCCACAATAGAATCCAGCGCAGAAGCAAGAACAAGCTTTATTGGTCTGTATGGGGGCTTTTTCTTTATCGGTATTTTCCTCGGACTCTTATTCATTATGGCTACGGTTCTGATTATCTACTACAAGCAGATTTCAGAAGGCTATGATGACAAGGAGCGCTTTGAAATTATGCAGAAGGTCGGCATGAGCCGTCAGGAAGTCAAAGCCTCCATTCATTCACAGGTGCTGACGGTGTTTTTCCTGCCTCTCATCGTTGCGGGCATTCATATTGCAGCGGCTTTTCCGATGATTAAAAAAATACTTGCATTGCTTAACCTCTTGAATGTGCAGTTATATCTGACCTGTACAATTGTTTGCTTCTTGGTGTTCGCGGTTATGTACCTGCTAATTTATCTGTTGACCGCAAAGACATACTATAAAATCGTCAGCAGATAAGGAGGATTTTACCGGAACCATTGAGTATGAGGCGGTTATGCTCGCCATAAGCAAGTGCGACGTAAGATGACGCAGGTTTTTTCTCTATTGCAGAAGCTTTTCATAGGTGAACCGTCCCATAGATTTTTGCAAAAGGATCTAAGCGAGTATTGCACAAACCACGCCGAGGCAGAGGAGGATCCAAACGCTCATTAAAAGGACGCCGGTAAACTGCCCCGCTATAAGCAGAATAAGTGGAATAATCAAGAAAACGGCGGACTGCTGGGATTCTTCTACACTCTGCGCCTTGGCAGATCCCCGGACGATCAGGGTAACGGCAATCAGTGAAATTGCGGGAGAAACCAGCAGCATGACGACAAGCCAGCTTGCACTGGGGAGCAAAAGCCTGCCCATCAGAAAGAATAATTCTGTTTCGATTACCAGAAACATGGAGGCAAAAGAAATCAGTGAGACAAGCATACTCAGAAGGAAAGACGCCAGTACCTTTGCCTGAAAGATCTGCCTGAGTGTCAGCGGGCAGTAGAGGAGTGTTTCCAGCGTATGGCGTTCCTTTTCCCCCACAAAGGCGCTGGCGGCCATGATGGAGGCAGTCATTATGGGAATCACCAAAAAGAATACCGGTAGAATATAATTTAAGATTAAGCTGGAAAGAGTAAGTTCCATACTGTCCATTCGGGCCGTTTCAGGAATCAGTTCCAGCAACTTCATCATATCCGGATCATCAGGTGCAAAATGAATGGTAATCACAAAAATAGACGGCAGTACGATGGTCAAGATCAAAGGGACAATTAAAAGAGCGGAAAACAATCTGCGGTTGGTGGCAACGCCGCAGAAATCCTTTTTGATTATAGCATACATAGCAGGTTTCATATCGTTTGATCCTCCTTCCGACTGGCAGTCAGGGCAAAATAAATATCCTCCAAACTGGGTTCTGTAAGATTTACAGAATAGATATCTTCGCCGGCTTCTACAATCTTTCGCACCAAAACGGGAATTTCTTTTTTATCGTGTATTTTTGTTTCAAATTCATTGGTTTTGCGCTTTTGAAAATGCAGACTTGCAGGAATGGCGGACGCGCAAATACGAAGCGATTGCGATGTAAACACTTGCTTGCGCAGCTCTTGTAGTGTTCCTAAGGCCAGGAGCGAACCCTGTTCAATGAGTCCATAGCGCGTACAGATTTCCTGCGCGTATCGAAGCTGATGCGTACAGAGAAAAACCGTAATACCTTCCTTACAAGCCAGATTGTGAATCATCTGATTGACATTCTGAGCGCTTTCCGGATCAAGACCGGAGGTCGGTTCATCGAGGAACAGGACTTTGGGACGGTGCAGCAATGCCCGGGCCAGGGAAAGTCTCTGCCTCATACCGGTAGAATAGGTTGCCAGCTTTCGGTCTTTGGCGTCTGTCATTTCCAATTCTTTGAGCAGTAATTCGCCGCGCTGTTTTCCTTCTTCCGGCTTCATTCCAAAGACGGCTGCATAGAATATCAGATTTTCTATGCCAGTCAGGTTATCGTACATCTGCGCGTGTTCTGTGACAATCCCTGACAGAAGATGAACCTTTTCTGGCTGAGTATTAGGATTGATGCCCATTATTTCACAGGAGCCGCTAGACGCGGTTAGGACTCCGGTAAGCAGCTTTACAGTTGTTGTTTTTCCGGCACCGTTGGGACCAAGAAAGCCAAATACTTCACCTTCGTTTAGTGATAATGAGAGCTGCTTTAATGCATCTTTTCCACCGGGATAAGTTTTGGATAGTTTTTGTATGGTAACAGTCTGCATTTATTTTTCCCCCTCGTTTGCTCTCAATTTCTTGATCAATTCGTGAAACCGCGGGTTTTCTGCCAGCGGTAGGAAGACAGGATTTTCACTGAGAGCCTGTGTCATACTGTGCCGGATCAGCGTTTCATCTCTGGGCGGAAATGATCCTAACATAAGTTCGCTGTCAAACCATTCATCCAGAAGATTGAAGAATTTGTCCCCATGCAGACGCAATGGATAAATATCACTGACCGCCAGATCTGTATACTGCGTGAGAATATCCAGCGCCTGTTCGGCATCACCAAGTGCCAGCCAGCCCTGGGCGATAGTAATATAGAAACCTAAAAGAATGCTGGGGTGCAGCGTTTTTATTTGAAAGGTATCGGCTATTCGATGAAAGCGCAGACAGGCTTCCGTAAATTGCTTTGGGTCATCCAGACATAGATTGAGATACGCCGGGAACAAATCAAAAAGGGTCATAATCTCTTTATATATTCCTACTTGTAAGATTTTTTTGGCTTCCTGGTCATTGCCAGTCACCCGATATGCAGAAGCCAGAAGCGGTTCAGGAGAACCAGCTTGCATTTCAACTGGCTCCAGAATATCTATGACTTCGGATGGACGCTGGAGCTGAAGCAGACAAAATGCTTCCATTAACAGTGCCTCTTTTTGCAGATTCGGCTCGTCCGCCTCGGATCTCACACGATGAAACCATTCCAAAGCTATTTCCATAATCTGTGTCCTTTGCTCCGGATTTGAAGCCTGCGGGACATGATTGATCAAAAGAGACCCTATTTGGAACAGGAGAGGGTAGCAGGAATAATATTTCTTTGCGATTTCAAGGCACTCGGTCAGGACCTTATCAAAGGGCAATACAGAAAAGTCCCTTGAAAGGCGGATATACAATTTCTTAATATCCTCTTTTTCCATTTGCGGCTGGTATCCGATCAGCTCATCAATGCTGATATCGAAGTAAGACGCCAGCTGCGGCAACAGCGAAATATCCGGCAGCGAAGAGCCGGTTTCCCACTTTGAAACAGCTCCTTTTGAAACGCCGATATGAGCGGCCAGTTCATCCTGTGTAATTCCTCTTTTGCGGCGATTTTCAATCAGGATGCGGCCAAGATTCATCTCCTTCATAGTATTCACCTCTTGTCACTATTATAAGGGAAAGATGGAGCAGATTCAATGGAGGCGTGTTTTACTTTTATCAAAAAAGTCAACCATCAGGAAACTTCCTGAATAGAAAAGTGAAAAAGCGCTCTGTTAAGGCAGAGGGATTTTGTAATTAAAATGGGAAAGTATGCTTACAAGGAACTCCATTTGTCAGGTTAGTCTTTTTTCAAAAATAAAGAGAAGACACTCCCGTTCTCATTAGAAACAACTTTTACATACCCGTTTTGCTTATTGATAATATCACGGGTTAGATACAGCCCGATTCCCACACCGTCAATACCGGCAGAGTATTTTCCCCTGTAAAAGCGTCCAAAAATTTTGGCCTGTTCTTCTTCAGGTATTCCGATACCGTTATCGGATACATCAAGCCGCAGATAGGACGGATATTCTGTGATTTTCAATCCAACAATCCCACCCTTCGGCGTGTATTTTACAGCGTTGTCGAGGACATTTGTAATGGCTTCTGCTGTCCAGTTGAAATCGAGCACCGCTTCAAAATTCTGCTGGCAGTCAAAAGTAATTGTTATACTTTTCTCTTTGGCCTTTGCATAGACGGTTTTTACCGCTTGCAGGATCATATCATTTAAGTTATTTTTTTCGGGTTTCAGGCTGATAATGCCGCCTTCCAAACGGGACATTTTAATCAGGCTGTTTGTCAAAAAGGTCAGCTTTTCAAGGGAAGTCTGCAAAGTAGCAATGTATTCGCTGCGTTCCTTATCGGACAATTCTTTATCATCAAGCAACTGTGCAAAGGTATTTGCCGCAGCCACAGCCGTTTTGATTTGGTGGGATATATCGGAGATCAGCGCCTTGATCAGCTCCTTTTCCTGTGACAGCATTTGATTCTGCGCTGTTAAAATGTTGCGGAGCTTTAAAAGCTGGTGCTGTAGGCGGGCGGTCAGTGTGTCCTCATTTTCTGGAAAAACGATCCGTTCCTGTTGCTCCACCAAAGCCTCTATAAGCAGCGTAATTTGCTCTAATAAATCATTCTGGTAGCGGTTGTGCAGGAAGTCGAGCAAAAATAAAAAGCCGCATAAAATCGCAAAGGCACAGATGACAAAAAGCATAAGGATAGAAATGCTTTCCATTAAAAACATAACACCAATAGATACTGCCGCTATGACAGTACCTATAATCAAAATCAGTTTCCTATGCACGGTATGTACTGGTAGGAATTTTGAATGGATAGAAGAGAGCCGCATGCAGAAATGCAGGTGGCTTTTTCACGTGTAAATATTTTCTGTAAAATATAGAGAAACCGGAGCACCCAGAGTGTTTCGGTTTCTTTTTGCGCGATACGCCCGGAGGGCGGCCGACAGCACCTGCCTCATGCGAAGCATTATATTGGCAGGTGCGTATTGGCAGGTCCGCTTTAGCGGGCGTGCCGTCACCCGACTTGCACGAGCGGGCATCCGACGAGCAACGGTCATCGAGCGGCAATGCCGCGAGATGAACGAGGTATCGCGGTGAGCGGGTAGGGGAAGGAATCTTCCCCTATCCGATTCCTAACATATTGCTTTTCGGTTTTAATGGGCAATTATTTTTGAATAGGGAAACATATTTCAATGCCGAAGGTGGATCCATTTAGATCAGCGGTTATCATTCCTCCCATACGGTCAATCAATCCCTTGGCAATAGAAAGCCCTAATCCTGTTGAGGCGCTGCTGCGTGCGGAGTCTGCTTTATAAAACCGCGAAAACACCTGCCTCATATCCACTTCATCTGGATTCTTTACATCATTCAGGCAGCGGAATACAGCTTGCTGGCCATCAGCTGTCAGACTGAATGAAATCTCTTTTTCACCGTGTTCCAGCGCATTCTTGACGATATTCTGGAGCGCTCTGCGGATTGCTTCGGGGTTTCCGATAATGGGCAGGTGTCCATCACAGAAATCAATC
Source organism: uncultured Lachnospiraceae bacterium (assembly GCA_944381475.1). Classification (GTDB taxonomy): domain Bacteria; phylum Bacillota; class Clostridia; order Lachnospirales; family Lachnospiraceae; genus UBA4292. The sequence continues at coordinate 9,260 of CALWLH010000021.1, forward strand.
TGAGGTTCAATCCCTTTGCGCTGGAATTCGTCGTAGAATGAGAATACCGTGTCAAAGACCGATTTCCCAAAATCTAAAGGTTCAAGATCAAGTCCGTATGTTTCATTTTGGAGTTCCGTATAAGTAAAGAGTTCTTCCAGCATATCTTTGAGGCTGATGATGCGGCTTTGGATAACTGCTATATAATGCTGCCGCTCTTCTTCAGACCGACTTTGTGTAAGCAATTGAAAATATCCGTCCATTGAAGTCAGCGGCGTGCGGATGTCGTGAGACAAATTCGTGATGGTCTCTTTCAAACTGCCTTCGCTTTGCTGTGCTGTCTTTTTGATTTCACGAGACAGATCCAGGATGTCATTGATACCATCTATCAGCTCGTTCAGTTCTTTGAAGGGCAAATCAGAGGTCAGACGCAGGTTCGTTTGATGGCTTTTCAGAAACGCCAACTGGCGGCAGGTTTTTTGAACCTGTCGCCGGTAAGTGAAGAAGATGAAGATTGTGATAACCGCTACCGCAGTAGCAATGATTGCCCATGCGCTCATAAAATACTCCTATCGAACATCCCGTTTTTTCACTGTAATCATAGCCAGCGCAAGGGATGCAATTAAGAATACGATTCCCACCATCACTCCACGGAGCAGCGTATCGGAAACAGTACTGACATCGATCAATCTCATATTACTTTCCAACATATAGTTGCTAATATCAAAATTCCAACTTGGCCTCAGATTGGCAACAATCCGATTGATGCCTGAATACAAGAACGCTGTCAGGCCAGAGCAAACCAATATACCTGTAGTCATTCCGAATGCGGCACTGTGTGTCAGGATGGTTAAGAACATCATCAGGGTCGAAAGACCTAAGTGAAGCAGATACTGAACCCCTAAAACTTTCATTAAAGGAAGTATGGATGCCAGGTAGACTTTGTCACCCCAAAAGATATATCCAGATGCTGCGGTTACCGCAGAAAAAACAGCCAGCAAAGCGAAAATATGAATCGCAACGGCCACGAATTTTGAGAGGACCAGTTGCCCGCGGCGAGGGAACTGCCCTGCAATATTTTTGATAAATCCATTTTTTTGGTCAGCATTTGCGAACAACGCAGCGAATATCACACAGAGAATAGAAGTAAGGCCGCTCTGTAATTCCATACCGACAAGATCGCCAAGCTCAATTTTTCCGTTTGCCCATTCGGGGTTTCCTGTTACATAGATGCCTGCCGTTATACCAGAGGATTCTTCAGCTGTATTTTCTTGGATGATAAGGCCAGTGGGCGGCTCATCTTGAACTGCCTGAATATCCAGATTAGTCATTGCGATTCCCAAAATTGCAGTAATTATGGCGAAAATAATCGTCATCCAAGTAACGGTTGAATGCGTAAGACGGTGCATCTCCATTTTAATCAGGTTAAACATTTTCAGTACCTCCTGTCAGGTTCAAATAATAGTCTTCAAGTGTCTCATTTTTAACGGTGATACCCATAGTCTTCACGCCATTTTCAGCAAGAGCCATTGTGATATCGCCGCTGTCATTAAGCCGTTCAAAGACCTGGATGGTACTGGCGTCAACTACCTTATAATGCTCGATTCCCATACCTTCCAACACGGTGCAGGCTTTGCGGGTATCGTTGGTTTTGAGTTCAATGCGTTCGCTGCATTTTGCAAGCAGTTCGTCGCGAGTCATCTCCTGCAGTAGTACGCCGTCGTGGATGATGCCGTAATTCGTTGCAATTTTGGACAGCTCCTCAAGAATATGACTGGAGATAATGAAAGTAATGTTTTTCTCTTTGTTCAATTTGGAGAGAGTTTCGCGGACCTCCGCAATACCCTGCGGGTCCAGACCGTTAATCGGTTCGTCCAGAATGACCAGGTCGGGATCCCCAACGAGAGCCAGCGCAATGCCGAGTCTCTGTTTCATTCCAAGAGAGAAGTTTTTGACCTTCTTTTTGCCTGCATTCTGAAGGCCGACTGTATTCAAAAGTTCTTCAGCCACGCCTTTTTTCCGAACACCCATTGCCAAACATTTCAGTTTGAGATTTTCCGCTGCAGACATATTCGGATAAACGCCTGGTGCCTCGATCAGCGTGCCGACACGGGACATATACTGATATGCCTCCTTTCCCGTCTTCCCGAACAGTGAAAACTCCCCTTCGGAAGGAGCAGCCAATCCGCTGATCATTTTCAGAATGGTTGTTTTGCCGGCACCGTTGCGGCCGATAAGACCGTAGATATCGCCCTGACGGATGTGAATATTAACGGCATTCACTGCCTTATGTCTTCCATACTGTTTTGTCAGACCGTTTGTATCAAGTAAGTATTCCATTTGAGTGCCTCCTTTACTTTACGCTTTTTAGTTTATAGTCAGAGTGCTAATTAAGCGCAAAGCAAAGTTAAAGAAAAGTTAAAGCTATTTCGCCAAGCGAAATCCGATTCCCCAGACAGTTTCAATATACTCCTTTTCTGTAACAGCTTTCAGCTTTTTGCGGATATTGCTGATATGCACATTGATTGTCTTGTCTTCACCAATGTAGATATCATCCCACGCATAATCGTAGATCTCCTGTTTGGAATGGACCTTATTCGGATGGGAGAGCAGAAGTTCAAGAATTTTAAATTCCTGCTTTGTCAGAATGATTTCAGTTCCGTTGAGCGATGCGGTAAACGACTCCTGATTCAGAATCAGATCTTTATATTTCAGCATCTTGGGTTTGGCGCCATGGTCTCCGGAAAAACGACGGATCTGAACGCTGGCTCTTGCTACCAGTTCCTGAATCTCGAAGGGTTTGGTTAGATAGTCTTCAGCACCGCTGGTCAGAAGATTAACTTTGCTGTCAAGGCTATCCTTGGCAGATACCACAATAACAGGTATCTGTTGTTTTTCTTTTAATTTGGGCAAAAGTGATTCCCCTGAAAGACCGGGCAGCATCAGATCCATTACAGCAAGTGAAAAAGTCTCTCGATCTAAACACATGAGAGCTTCCGTGCCGGAGAATGCCTGTGTACAGTGATAACCGGCTTTTGTAAGCGTTTCAAATATGACATTGTTGATGTCGGTATCGTCTTCAATAATAAGAATGCTCTTCATTTTTATTAAAACCTCTTTTATAGGCATAAAGGTACAGTCCTATTGCCGATTCCTCAATGGAAATAGGGGTAAATATACAGTTGGTACATACCTAAACTTATATTATATAGGAGATGCCCAGAGAAATCAAGAAATTGTCACCCAATATTCCCTTACAGACTGAAGTACAGCATTTTTAAAACAAGGTATTGACAAAACTGTTTCAACTGTATATACTGTACCTATACAGAAAAACAAGGGGGTGATTTGGTGAATGTATTCATAGATAATAAAAGTGGCGCGCCTATCTATGATCAAATATATACGCAAATCAAAGAGCAGATAATAAACGGAACTCTTCAGGAAGACGATCCGTTGCCTTCTATCCGTAATCTGGCGAAAGATTTAAGGATTAGCGTGGTAACAACCAAACGGGCGTATGACGAACTTGAAAAAGAGGGATTTATATATACCATAGCAGCCAAGGGCTGTTTTGTGGCGGCAAAAAATGTTGAGCTGCTGCGCGAAACAAATTTGAAAAAAATTGAAGAGTATATAGAGCAGATTGCTCGGCTGGCAGTCTCTTGCAACCTGACAAAGAAAGAGATTCTTGAAATGTTCGACTATATAATGGAGGAATAAAACTATGAACGCTCTTGAAATTAGAGATTTATGCAAAACATATCCCGGCTTTTCACTGCAGAATTTAACCCTTACACTGCCCCAGGGCTGCATTATGGGTCTGATTGGTGAAAATGGGGCGGGCAAAAGCACGACCATTCGATTGATTCTAGAAATGGCGCAGAAAGATTCGGGAAGTATCCGGATCCTTGGAAAAGACAATACCGAAAATATTTCTCTTACGAAAGAAGATGTGGGTGTTGTTTTGGATGAGGTTGGATTTCCTGAATGCCTGACCGCACAGCAAGTCGGAAACATTATGAAAAATACTTACCGCAACTGGGACTCGGATGTATATAGAAAGTACATGAAAGAACTGGCATTGCCGGAAAACAAAGAATTTAAAGAGTTCTCACGCGGTATGAAAATGAAACTGGGTATCGCAGTAGCCTTATCTCATAATCCGAAGCTTCTGATTTTGGATGTGGCGACCAGCGGACTGGATCCGGTTATCAGGGACGAAGTGCTTGATATCTTTAGTGAATTTACCCGGGATGAAAATCACGCAGTTTTGATGTCGTCTCATATTGTGAGCGATCTTGAAAAAATCTGTGACTATATCGCATTCCTTCATAAGGGGAGGTTACTCCTCTGCGAAGAAAAAGATAGGATTATGGAGGAATACGGAATTTTTCATTGCTCTGCGGAACAGTTTGCAGAACTCGATCCGGCTGCCGTAAAAGGTAAAAAAGAATCAACATACGGTGTCGAGGCAATTGTAGAACGCGATAAAGTTCCTGCGGCATTGCAGCTGAGTCCCGTTGATATCGAACAGTTATTTATTTTCATGGTTAAGGAGGACGATTAAGGTGAAAGGATTACTTCTTAAAGATTTTTATATGGCAATGAAATATTGTCGTACATATGTTATAATTGCGGTCGCGTTTTCTCTTTTGTCAGTCTGGGGAGATACCTCGTTCCTGTTGGCATACCCTGTATTGCTGGCAAGCGTTATTCCAGTTAATCTAATAGCCTATGATGAAAAAAGCAAGTGGAGTAGTTACTCCGGCGTATTTCCATATTCCAGACAGCAGCTGGTATCTGTCAAATATTTGATGGCGCTTATTTCCCTTGCTTTTGCGATTATATTCGTTTTGATGGGGCAAATTGCAAGAATGCTGATAAACAATGCTTTTGATGTGAGTGTAGTCCTTTCTTTGGTCGCATTGTTACCTGCAATGGGAATTTTGGCCCCTTCTTTGATGCTCCCTGCTATTTTCAAATTCGGAGCAGAAAAAGGTCGCATCGTATTCTATACGATCATTTGTGCAGTCTGTGCCGCTTTTGGGATTCTTGGTGCAATTGGAGAAGAAGCAGATTTGACTAATTTGATGATATCAATGCAGTCCTGGCTTATTCCCGTTATTACTTCCGTATCTGTTGTTGTGCTGGCAGCATCGTGGCTCCTTTCCATACGGTTATACAAGAAGAAGGAAATTTGAAGGATGTTTGCCGCATCCATCATTGGCATTTACTTTTCCCTGCTGTTTTTAATGCTCTTAAACGCCCTCACCACCTCTATATTGGACTTTAGGACTTCCATGGATTTTATCACAACACTGGGGGCTGTGCTTACTTGCTGGGTGTATTTTGGGGTTTTGAGTGGGATGACGGGAAGGGCAGTATGATATATACATACGAGGTTGCTTCTGATGTTTTAAATACTTTTTCAATTAAAAAAACTCCATCAAAGCATTATTTCTTGATATCTGAGACCAGTATATATCATGATAGATATCGCCCCAAGGGCTTTTCTGGATGTGTGGAGTTATATCAATACTTTAGACAAAAAAAGTTGAAAGATTATGCTGCTTTTTTAAGTTCATCCTCCTTTTGCTGGGGTGTCATATAGCCAATCGCACTGTGGATTCTTTTACGGTTATACCACCCCCTTCTATATATTCGAAGATGGCTCTTCTCGCCGCCTTTGAAACATCGTATGTATGCAGATAAATTTCTTCCTTCTTTACTACAGAGTGGAATGATTCGATACAAGCATTGTCATATAGATTCCCCTTTCGGCTGAAAGAATGGATCATTCCCCGGCTGCTCAGGAAATTTTCAAATAATTGACTAGTATACTGGCTTCCAAGATCACTATGCAGGATAATACCTTCGGTATCTCTGACATTCAGGCGGGCATTCTTTATCTCTTTCTCTTCCACGGCCAGTTCCGCTGTCATAGATGTACCATAAGCATAACCGATGATCTTTCGGGTACACAAATCCATGATAGACGCCAGATAAATCCATCCTTCCTTCTGTACGTGGATATAGGTGATATCGGTACACCATTTCTGGTTGAGCGTTTCGGTTTCAAACTCCCCGTTCAGAAGGTTCTCCTTTCCATCAGGAATCGAAGCATGGCTGGAATGGTGACGGTACTTTTTGTTCACAATGGAACGCAGACCTTGTCTTGCCATATGCCGTTGTACACGCTTGAGACTGCAAGGGATACCGTCACTGTTTAGCTTACAGCAGATTTTAACCGCCCCATACCTCTGCTTTGAATCATCATAGACTTGTTTCAACTTCTGGCTGAATTCTTCATACGCTGTCTGTCGGGTTGAGGGTACACAAACCAGAGCTTTGTAATAGGTGCTTCGTGGAAATTTCAGGGCACTGCAAAGCTGTGATATGGTGTAATATTTTAGATTATCCCGGATAAGAGATACAATTTTAGCTATTGTTCTTTTGCAAATATGGCGGTCGCTTTTTTTAAGATTTCGTTTTCAATCTTCAGCCTCTGTACTTCTTTCTGTAATGCTTTAAACTCTTTAAGAGTAACCGTTTTATCTTCAAAGACTTTCATGAGAGATAGTTGCTTAACCCATCCGCTGATTGTACTCCGATTTACGCCATATTCACGTTCCAGTTTTGGATATGAGGTTCCCCCTGCAAGATACAGATCCACAATCTGCTGCTTGAATTCGGGAGTGTAAGATTTCTGGTTTTTAGCCATGCTGAACATCTCCTTTACTGTTTCATTTGCATTATAAATTGTTCAACTTTTTATGTCCACGGTTATATACTAACATTATAAAATATAATTTGGTAATGATAATCGAAAATTATAGAAATATTAGATTTCAACAAAATGGTGAAAGAGAAATAAAACTAAACAATTTTTCACTGTAAAAACTCTGCAACTTATTTCTGAAATAATTATATACGCAAAAATAATCCTAAATATTATAAATTATAATGATAAAATATTACTTAAAAATAGTCTTAAAATAAAATGCCATAATAGATTATAAAATAATGTAATAAAATATGTTGACAATACAATGCATATATTATATACTAACATAGGTTTTTGCAAAAACATAAAATGTTTATTTAAGGAAGTTTCTAATTTCATGAAGAAACAAATGACGATTTTAGGCTTGTTAGCAATTTTGATGGCGTCCTTGATGGGAATTGAGGCTTTTGCTACAGCTGCTTCTGGTACTATAAAATATAAGGAACATAATATTTATGTTCATGGATATGTAAATTATATGAACACAAACATTTTTCCGTTGCCCGATAAAGTTTGGGCAAGTGTTAACATGTATGGTAAAGATACATGGTATTTAACTAATAAGGTGGAAGGCGCAAAACATGTTTGTGAAACAAATAAGGGCCAGACGGTTTTGAAGGGAGTTTTAACTGAGTTGAATAAAGATGATAAAGTGTCCGGTAAATGTATATATAAGGCTGGCAGTAAATCTGCTACAATGACTATAACTATTTTGGCGGATAAGAATAATTCGATTTCTTTTACAAGCACAGATTGAAATTAATGCTTTATATGGCGTAGGAATGTGGGAATTAGAAGAATTAGACATCTTGCTATGATGTTTTGCTTGAAATAGAACACTTTTAAAATATTAAAAAAGTTCAAACCTGATCATTCTTCTGAAAAATGCCTACATTTCAGTTTGTCCGAGAGTTTATAAAATCATGCATTGTTGTGCTGGCATGACATGCATGATTTTATGTTCTCACTGTCCGCATGTTGGAGATTTGAGCACAAAGTCAATTTCTGTGGAATTGTCCAGTGAGGAAAGTGATTTGTTTTATCTTGGAAAGGATTATATATGAAGCTAAAGGATTACCCATCAGCTCTTATGCTGGCTTTCGCTATTGCGGCATCGGTGCTGACAATTTTGAATGCTATTTATTTTTCCCAGAGGTATTCCATGGAGGAGGAAGCCAATAATCGGTATGATTATGCCATGACCTTTGAGGTTTTTTATGATGGTGATGCAAACAGTGAAGACTACCCATCAAATGCCTCACTTGTTAAAATGTATGTCCCCCTGATAGAATGGTTCAAGTCATTTGAGAATGCCAACATTACATTGCATAACTGCTATATGCGCGTGGGAAGCATGAACGAAAACTTTGGCGTGGATATAATCATGAATGAGGCTGAGGAATTAAAGTACGGACTTTCCGATGGGGAGGGATTTTCACAGCAGGAAACAGAAAATCAGGCTCTTATAGGGGATGGCTTTCTGGCGTATACATATGAGGTAGATGACAAGACATACATTGATATCTTTGATGAGCCTTTTTTGTCGCAGGTGTTTTGGAAAATGAAGCCGCCACAGGTCTTGATGAGAGGGCTGTGGTGAAGTGGGAGTATACAAGCGAAGCCTTCAGGGAGAAGGTGTTTTATACTTTGGCAGATAGAAATAAAAATTTTTGGGGAAATGTCTTTATGGTTGATACTGACAGGGATTACCACATGGCAGAGGATGAGTGGGAGTCCTTGCTGGCAGAATCAGAGCTGTCGTATGAAACCACAGAGAGAGAAAGCGAAAATGACAGTATTTATGGTTATTATGCTTTTGTAAAGAACACCATCCTGTTTATGGCAGTAATCTTTGCCGGGGGGAGCTGTATTTGTGCCTCCATCATATGGATAAACAGAAGGCACAGGGAGCTGGTGGTGAGAAGAATATTTGGATATTCATTTCTTGATCTGTTAGGTGTTTTGTTTAAGGAATTGATAGTGATTTTTATAATGGGAATTCTGAGCGGCGCTTTGATTTTTTGCTGTATTCAGCTCCTGAATCATGAATCAATAGCTATTATAATGTTCAGCTTAAAATCCATCCTGACATTTTTTGCAGGTATGGGTCTTTTGATGTTGGCTATTCTTGCCATATCCATCGTAAATGCAGTTGTAAAAAATCCAATTCATGGTCTTAGGGGATGAGTGAAAAATGAGAGAATGGAACAGAATATATTTTTCTCTGTGTCTGGCTCTTCAGAGAAAAAGAAGAACACTTTGCATGATTTTGATTACAGCGGCCTGCATGGTGATTTTTTCTTACGCAATAATGCTGTACTACGCCAGCAACTATAATTACATAACCTCTGATGAGATATATGTAAAGGGATTAAAGAACACAGGAACAATACTCATAGAAGAAACGAGTGATGACTTTGATTATCAACTTATGGATGACATTATTCGTGACATCAGGGAAATTGAGGGGGTATATGCCCTGGGAGAGTCAAATGGCGGTGTTGGTTTTAATGGAACGTTTTTTGAAGCCTATGCAGATAATCCGGCTGTAATAAATGGGACAAACGAGAATGGGTCGGTAGTTGGCTTTTCTGTCACGGCGGATACTGCAAAGATTTGCCATCTGAATCTGCTTTCCGGTACTTCGCCGGATCAGTTAGTGGAAGATGAAAACACACATTATATTTATCTGGGATATGATTTCAGAGATATTCCAGAGGGAACATTATATGAGCGTGAGCTTCCAAATGGTAAAACCTTTAAACTTGTGGTTGCGGGAGTTCTAAAAAAGGGACAAAGGTGGATAGATGCAATTGAATATGCCTTCTTTAACTGCAACACCCTGAGCAATTATGAGGTGATGGATGGATACATAATGGTGTGTTCCTCTTCCATAAGCAGCTTTCCTGCATTTTTTAACATAGAGGATGGATACGAATTTAAGGATGTAAAGGACAGTATCCTTAAGCTGGAGAAAAAATATGGTGTGACCTTTGCCATTGGCTCCATTGAGGAAAAATACGTGATGGCGGAGGAGCAGAGAGCCGCAATAAATAATACCTTAAACAGATGTATGATAACTATGATAGCCGCGGCTCTCAGCTTTCTTGTCTGTCTTCAGGTCATAGAGTTTTACCAGAATAAGAGACAGTATGGACTGTATTATTCCATTGGAATGACGGAGAAGGATGTAAATCATATCGTGGTGTGGAAAAAGGCTGTGGAGTCGGTGCTGGCTTCTGCGATAGCCTACGTTTTGACATTTTATGTGTGCAGAGTTATGTTTGCGGTATACTCAGATGTGAATAAAATCATCAGTGAAGTGATGGTGAGATACGTCCTTGGATGGCTTATAGGTATAGGAGTATTTTATCTGGTTTTATCCTCAGCTTTTATTATAATCGCCATGAGAAAATACACATTGATGGAGCTGCTTGAAAGGGGAGAATAATGATTAATTTAGAGCATATCAAAAAGGTTTATAATAAAGGAGGAATCGAGACCCTTGCTCTTAGAGATGCTTCTCTTAAGATTGAAAACGGGGAAATGCTATCCGTTGTGGGAAGATCTGGCTCAGGTAAGAGCACCCTGCTAAATATTATCGGCGGTATGGACAGAGCAACAGAGGGTGTGTACACCTACGATGATGTGGCAGTCACCAGTCTGTCAGGAAAGGATTTACATAAATTCCGAAAGGAGCATATTGGATTTGTATTTCAGAATTTTGAGCTTCTGCCCCAGTACACCGTATATGAAAATGTGGAGATGCCCCTGTTAGTCAGAAACATTAAAAACCGTAAGGAAATCATCATGGATGTACTGGAAAAAACAGGCATAGCAGACTTGAAGAATAAAAAGGCAGAACACCTTTCAGGAGGCCAGCAGCAGCGCTGCGCCATAGCAAGAGCCATAGCCATTAATCCCGATGTGATTCTGGCAGATGAGCCCACAGGAGCTCTGGACAGAAATACCAGCAAGGATATTATGGATCTGTTTGCTATAATCCATAAGGAAGGAAAAACAATCATCATCGTCACCCACGACAGCTATGTGGCCCAGCGGACAGATAGAATAATAACTATAGAGGATGGAAGGATTCAGGAATAATTCCTTATCCAAAGGAGTGGTTTTGGCAGCAAGAAAGCCCCTGATTTTAAAGGGCCAGACAGGCGGGAATTTTTTGGCTGACTCTTGTGATTTTAGGCGGTGCATGGTAAAGTTATGAATGTTAGAGTCCAAAATCCAAAGACCCAACTGATAGGAGATGAAATATCAAATCTGCCATGTGACGCAGCGAGTACGCCAGAAAGGAGTAAATATGACTGACAGATCATTGCTGAAAAAGGAATTATTTTCTCTGCTGGAGGAGAAGGGCGCAAAGCTCATGGGCGTTGCCGACCTGACCGGGATTGTGGATGGAGAAATGAAAAGAGGGGTATCTGTGGCGATTCCTGTTCCAAAGAATATTGTGCGTGATCTCCAGACGGCGCCCACAAAGGAGTATTATGACGTCTATTATTCTCTCAACGCACAGCTGGATTCTATTGTCACAAGCGGTGCGGAATTTTTATTAAAACAGGGATATCATGCTCTTGCCAACACAACGAAGGCTGTAAAAACAGATGAGAACTGGAACACACCCCTTCCCCACAAAACAGTGGCCACCCGGGCAGGTCTGGGGTGGATTGGGAAAAACTGTCTGTTGGTAACCCGTGAATATGGCAGCGCTGTCCGCCTTTCAAGCCTTCTTACGGATGCACCCCTTCCCTGTGACACGCCTAAAACAGAGAGCCATTGCGGCGGATGTACCGTTTGTGTAAAACACTGTCCCGCAAAGGCACTGACCGGCGTGCTCTGGACCCCTGAAACAAGGAGAGAAGAACTTTTTCACAAGGAGGACTGCAAGAAAATGCAGATTCAAAGAATGAAGCAGGCCACGGGCATTGAGACGGATTTATGCGGTCTTTGTTTTGCGGTATGTCCATATACTCAGAAATATTTATGCTTTACAGAAGCATCTGCGGCAAGACTTGCAGAATGATTATCCATGACGGCATACTGCATGGTAAATCTGCTCCAGCTCCTTTGCGTTCATCAGCCTGGGGACGGGATAAAGGGGATTGGCCTCCCTGGCGGCTTTTTTGCAAGACTGGGAATGTCCTTTTCATGAATTTCGGGGATTGTATCGCCGATCTGAAGGGTTTGCTTCAGCTGTCTCACAGAGCGGATAAAGGCAGCGGCGCCCTCCCTATGGGGCACTTCCTTGCTGGCTGCTCCGATGGCGATTCCCAGTATATGAAGCTTTTTGACCGCAGCGTCTTCGTATGCTTCCAGGACAACGGGCAGCAGAATGGCATTTGCCAGCCCGTGGGGGATGTTGTATTGCCCGCCCAGGGAGTGGGCGACTGCGTGTACATAGCCCACATAGGATTTTGTGAAGGCACAGCCTGCCAGGTAGGAGGCATACAGCATCTGTCTGCGTGCTTCTGTGTCAGCTCCATCCCGGAAGGCCCGGGGAAGCCAGCGAAAGATGCGCTGGACCGCTTTTATGGAATCGGCCCGGGTTTCGGCGGTGGTGGAATGGCCGATGTAGGCTTCCACAGCATGGGTGAGGGCGTCCATTCCCGTGGCAGCGGTGATGTCAGGCGGAAGAGTTTTGGTGACCTCCGCGTCCAAAAGCGCATAGCGGGGAATCAGGGCAAAATCGTTGATGGGATATTTTAGGTTTGTCCTGGGGTTTGTAATGACGGCTGCAATGGTGGCCTCGCTTCCGGAGCCCGCAGTGGTGGGGACTGCGATCAGCAGCGGGAGAGGGCGGCGGACCTTCAGAAGCCCTTTCATGTTCCCCAGGGATTTGCGGGGATTGGCGGCCCTGGCTCCCACTGCCTTTGCACAGTCTATGGGAGAGCCACCTCCAAAGCCAATGATTCCCTGACGGTTGTTTTTCAGATACATCTGCAGGGCTTCTTCCACATTTCTGACAGTGGGATTTGAAACAGTGCGGTCATATACATGGAGCTGGATTCCATTGCTTTGCAGCATGGTTTCCAGGGGTTCTGTCAGGCGGCAGGAGCGCACATGCTTTCCAGTGACCAGCAGTACACGGCGGACATGGCTTTTTTTCAGTATGCTATAGACCTCAGAAATGGTATTTAGGCGCTGAGGCTTTCTGTATGGAAGTATGGGCATCACGAGACGGAGCGCCCCCTGGACGCTTCTGCAATATATTTTCTCTAAAATATTCATGGATTGCATCCTTTCCCTTGCCGCAGTCTGACGGCTTTTACCTATTATATACAGCTTTTTGAGGAATATCAACGGGGAAGATATACCCTTGCAGATGCGGGCACGCAAAGTCAGGAAACAGTTTTTGCCATACGCTATAATATGGACACATGGAAGGGAGGGAACATATGGATTGGCTTACCGGAATACAAAATGCCATCAACTATATTGAGGAGCATCTGACAGAGGATATGGATTATGAGGCGGTGGCGGCACAGGCGGCCTGCTCAGGCTTTTATTTCCAGCGGATCTTTGGGATTCTATGTGGAATTCCCCTGGGGGAATATATCCGAAACAGAAGACTCACACTTGCCGGCAGTGAGCTGAAAGCCTCCGACAAAAAAGTGATCGATGTTGCGTTAAAATATGGCTATGAGAGTCCGGAGAGCTTTAGCAGAGCCTTCTTAAGATTTCATGGGATAACACCATCCGAGGCAAAAAGGGAAGGCGCAAAGCTGAAATCCTTTTCCCGAATTTTCGTGAAGATAACACTTAGCGGAGGTAGCGTTATGAACTACAGGATTGTAAAAAAGGATGCTTTTGACATTGTGGAAAGGGTGGAAACCCACAGCGCTCTGGACGGAGCGAACATAAAGAGCATACCTGAGTTCTGGACCAGAGCCCACATGGACGGCACAGTAAAGACTTTGCTGGAAAACACCACCGACAGAGCCTACATCTTTGGCATCTGTTACGCCGGGAAAGCTGAGGATAAGGATACCTTTGATTATTCCATTGGCGCAGTATGCAGCCGGGAAGCGGTGCTTTCTCAGGGCTTTAGAAGAAATACTATACCGGCGCGTACATGGGCAGTGTTTGAGTGCAAAGGGCCCATGCCGGAGGCCATTCCGGCTTTGTGGAAAAGGATAGTTTCAGAATTCTTTCCCACATCCGGCTATAAGCCCACCTATGAGATGGATATCGAGGCTTACAGCGAAGGGGATATGTCTGCCCCGGATTATCACAGCGAAATCTGGATACCTGTGATTAAGGCATAATAAAAAACTTGTGAAAACCATTGGGGTTTGCTATACTGTTAAGCAAACAACAGTGGTTTTTTATTTTATCGTCGAGGTGGCTTATGCAGATATCCAGCAGATTTACCATAGCGGTCCATGTTTTAATATGCATTGAAACCTTTAAGAAGAATCTAAAGGTGACCAGCGATTTTCTGGCATCCAGCGTCAATGTAAATCCTGTTATTATAAGAAGGCTTTTGCAGCAGCTAAAAAAAGCAGGTATCGTACAGGTGAAAAGGGGCAGCGGCGGAGCGGACATCGCAAGACCCTTGTCTGAAATCACCCTCCTTGATATATACAGGGCGGTGGAGTGTGTGGAAAATGGAACCCTCTTTCATTTTCATGAAAACCCGAATCCAAAATGTCCCGTGGGCAGGAATATTCACAACATTCTCGATATGAGACTTGATGAGATCCAGCAGGCCATGGAGGCAAAGCTGCAGGCCACTACATTACAGGATGTGATGGATGACACAAAGAGATTATTATTATGATACGGGGGAATGATCATGGAACAATCCGTACTGCGGCCCACAGCGGAGCAGCGCTACAAGGAGGAACTGGAGGCTTTAAAGGCCTGGGATGCGGGAAACGAAAAGCCTGCAAACTGGCAGCTTTCACCAAAGGCGGTGCGTCTTTTTATTTTGGGCACGTCTAAGGGAGAGCACATACAGGCGGGGGAGGAGCCCCTGACCGTCAAGAAAAAGTATTTTGGCAATGCCGCCCTGGAAAATGCGGCGAAGCAGCTGTCCATGAGCCCGGAGGAGCTGGCGGACAGGATTGTTCCCACCCTGGGCTTTTCTAAGGACGGCAGCCGGGTGTTTGACTACGGCGCCAGAAGCTTTACGGTGCGCATCACCCCGGCCCTGGAGCTCCTCATCACCACAGGGGAGGGGAAGGCGGTCAAGAATATGCCCGCCCCCGGAAAGACGGACGACGCTGAAAAGTCCGCCGCAGCCTATGCAGATTTTAAGGCTATGAAGAAGCTGATGAAGGATACCGTATCCTCCCAGAGGTTCCGGCTGGAAACCGCCCGGATGGTGGGGCGCTGCTGGAGCATTTCAGGCTGGAGGGAGCTTTTTGTAGAAAATTCCGTCATGCATCAGTTTGCCATCAGCCTGATCTGGGGCATCTATGAAAAGGGTGCCCTCACCGACACCTTCCGTTATATGGAGGACGGCAGCTTTAACACGGCGGACGAGGAGGAGTATGAGCTGCCCCAGGAAGGGAATATCGGACTGGTTCACCCGGTGGAGCTTTCAGAGGAGGAGCTTTTAGCCTGGAAGTTGCGGCAGGAAAAATGCTAAACGACCTGTCCCTCACAGGAAAGCTCCTGAATATGGGATGGTACCGGGGAAGCTACCGCTACGACACTCCCAAGGAGGAGAACATCTTTGCCCTGGGAGACGTACCCGCAAGATATTACAGCGAGGTGGTACTGCAATTGCTAAAAGCCACAGCCTCCAGCACGGAGACAGACGCTTCTTGGAGGGAGAAAGTTTGGAAATAAACTCCCAAAACTGCAGACTCTGTTCGGCTTAAAATGGGGAGGGGATGTATTGCCCAGGCAATACATCCCCTCCCTTATTGTGGTGCGCCCAAACCAGAGACCATCACATCAGACAGTAAACTAGATATTTTCAGTAAGGGGAGGGCAGAACCATGTCGCGGACAGGAAGCAGCGGCTCTGACAATTGGAAGGGACGAAGAAGCTTTTTGGCGGGACTTTTCTTTATGCAATCTTAATACGGATATCCATCTCCTTATACCGCCTTAAAACCAGAAGTGCTATGATACCGCCGAAATCAAAAAACAGAGGTGATGAGTGATGGTGATGCATAAAAAAAGGCGGCTGACCTCATTTCAGGCGATCATTCTGGGCTTTGCGGGGGTTATTCTGATTGGCGCGCTGCTTCTGATGACGCCCATGGCTTCCGCAAGCGGGAAGGTGACGCCCTTTAACGAGGCGCTGTTCACCTCCACATCCGCCGTGTGCGTGACGGGGCTGATCGTTCAGGATACAGGTGCATATTGGACCCTGTTTGGACAGATGGTCATCATAATCCTTATTCAGATTGGGGGCCTGGGGGTTATAACCACAGCGGCAGCCATTGCGATGCTGGCGGGAAGAAAAATATCCCTGTTTCAGCGAAGCACCATGCAGGATGCTCTGTCTGCTCCCAAGGTTGGGGGGATTGTCCGGCTGACCGGCTTCATCCTGCGGGCAACCCTTTTGATAGAGCTGCTTGGAGCAGTCATCATGGCTCCTGTATTTTGCAGGGACTTTGGACTAAAGGGGCTATGGATGGCGGTATTTCATTCCATATCCGCCTTCTGCAATGCAGGCTTTGATATCCTGGGCAGTCCGGATGCCCTTTTCCCCTCTCTGACGGCCTACGGGGACAATGCTGTGATCAACACTGCCATTATGCTTTTGATTATTGTAGGGGGAATCGGCTTTTTGACCTGGGAGGATATCTGTATCAACAAATACCACGTGAGGCGGTACCGGATGCAGAGCAAGGTTATTCTTGTCACCACCGCTGCGCTTATTCTGCTTCCCGCAATATTCTTTTTCTTCCAGGATTTTTCAGATCTGCCCCTGGGTGAAAGAATACTTGCTTCATTTTTTCAGTCTGTAACACCCAGGACCGCAGGCTTCAACACGGTTGAGCTGGGGGCTATGACCAGTGCGGGACAGGGCATCATGATTCTGCTGATGCTGATCGGCGGTTCCCCGGGCTCCACGGCAGGAGGCATGAAGACCACCACCCTTGCGATACTCATGGCAAATGCAAAGGCAACCTTTTGCCGCAGGGAGGAGGTGCAGGTTTTTGGAAGAAGCATCGAGAACAGCACCGTCAAAAATGCCGCCACCATCCTGATGATGTATGGGATATTATTCTTTGGAGGCGGTGTGATCATCAGCGCAGCAGAAGGGCTGCCCCTTGGAACCTGCCTCTATGAGACCGCATCGGCAGTGGGTACTGTGGGACTGACCCTGGGAATCACGCCAAAGCTGGGGGTTCTTTCACAGAGTATTCTGATTGCTTTGATGTTTTTGGGAAGAGTCGGGGGCTTGACCTTGATCTATGCCACGTTTTCCGCAAAATCAGGCAGCCATTCCAGACTGCCTGCGGAACAAATAACAGTTGGATAATGGAGGGATTGATATGAAATCAATATTACTGATCGGCCTTGGCCGTTTTGGAAAGCATATAGCGCAGCAGCTGAATCAGCTTGGTCATGAGGTAATGGCGGTTGACAAGGATGAGGCGCGGGTAAGCGATATGATGAAATATGTTACCAATGCACAGATTGGCGACAGCACCAACAAGGATTTTCTTCAGTCTCTGGGGGTTGCAAACTATGACGTCTGTATCGTGGCCATCGGGGATGATTTTCAAAGCTCCCTGGAAACAACCTATTATCTGAAGGAGCTGGGGGCAAGACTGGTGGTATCCCGCGCCGAGCGGGACGGGCAGGCGCAGTTCCTGCTTAGAAATGGTGCGGACGAGGTGGTTTATCCGGAAAAGCAGGTGGCAAAATGGGCGGCGATCCGGTACAGCGCCGACCATATCCTGGATTATATCGAGCTGGATGATACCCACTCCATCCTTGAGGTTTCTGTGCCCAAATCCTGGGCGGGAAGGAGCGTAGGGCAGATTGATATCAGAAAGAAATATAATATCAATATCATGGCAGTAAAACAGAATGGGAAAATGAATGTAAATGTAACCCCGGATACGGTTTTGACAGAGGACAGCACCATGCTTGTGCTTGGGGAATATAGGTCTCTTCAAAAATGTTTCCGGATATAAATTTAAAAAAATTAGGCGGTGGGCATAATGAAAGAAGCGATCATAATCATTGCCACACTATTGGTTTTTGCCTACGGCTATTTCCTGATGGCAAAGCTGGATCAAATCATTGATAAAATTCAAAAGGGCCGCAGCAGCGGCGCTTAAAAAATATTGAATCTCAAAATGCTCAAAACAGTGGTTTTTAAACTGAATATGTGTTAAAATTTATAGGACAGCGTGACTATGGGGTAAAGCAAAAGGAAGATGCTTGCTATTTTGATGCTGCGGTCAGAAAAGGTGGTAAAGAAAATGGATACAGATCAGAAGATCATTTCTGCAGAAAAAACCGTTTCCGATCATATCCTTGTGGGGCTCTCATCCTCTCCCTCTAATGCTAGGATCGTGCGGACTGCCGCAAAGATGGCGGATGCCTTTGGAGCTGACTTCACTGCGCTTTATGTGCAGACTCCCGGCTCGGAGAAGATGAGTGATGAAAATAAAAAACGGCTTCACAAAAATACCCGTCTGGCAGAGCGTCTTGGGGCGGATATCGCCACTGTATACGGGGAGGATGTATCCCGTCAGATTGCCGAGTATGCACGGATTTCCGGTGTCACGAAAATCGTGGTGGGAAGAAGCAGCGCAAGGCGGCGCCATTTTTGGAGCAAGCCCGCGCTGACCGAAAAGCTGACGGAGGTGGCTCCAAACCTGGATATTTACATCATTCCCGATTCCTATGTGGAAACAGGCTACAAAATGAAGGAGAGGGTGCTGGTAAAAAATTTTATTCCCTATCCGAGGGATCTTTTGATCACAGCCCTCATCCTTGCCGCGGCCACATTGATCGGTATCCTTTTCTTTAAAATCGGATTTACGGAGTTAAATACCATTACGGTTTATATTTTCGGCGTTCTGCTCACATCGCTTTTTACCAGGGGGTATGCCTGCAGCTTTATCGCGTCCCTTTTAAGCGTATCGCTTTTTTACTTTTTCCTGACTGAGCCCAGAATGACATTTCGTGCTTACGACTCCGGCTACCCCGTGACCTTTGCCATCATGCTTGCCGCATCTATTCTGACAGGCACCCTGGCGTCAAAGCTGAAGGATCAGGCAAAATTGTCGGCACAGTCAGCATTTCAGACCAAGGTTTTGTTTGACACAAACCAGCTGCTGCAAAAGGCAGGGGATGATGATGAGATCGTCCATATCACCGCAAGACAGCTGATGAAGCTTCTTAACCGGGATATCATCGCATATCCGGAGGTGAACGGAACAATTGAAAAGGGCTATACGGCAACCGTTGTGCCGGATGGGGATACCAGCGTGTTCTTCTCTGAACAGGAGCGAGCCGCCGCAGAGTGGGTTCTGACACATAAAAATCCGGCGGGGGCCTCCACCGACATCCTGAAGGATGCCAGATGCCTTTATATCGGTATCCGGCTTAACAGTAAGGTATATGGGGTTGTGGGGATACTCATAGACGGAAATCCTTTGGATGTTTTCGAGAACAGTGTGCTGATGTCCGTTCTCTGGGGATGCGCTCTGGCCATAGAAAACTGCCGCAATGCAAAGGAGAAGGAGATGGCGGCTGTTCAGGCAAAGAACGAGCAGCTCCGGGCGAATCTTCTCCGCGCTATTTCCCATGATCTGCGGACGCCATTAACCTCCATATCCGGCAACGCCGCTAATCTGCTTTCAAACGATGATAAGCTGGATGACAAAACCAGGAGGCAGATGTTCGCGGATATTTTTGATGATTCCCAGTGGCTCATCAGTCTGGTGGAGAATTTGCTGTCGGTCACCCGCATAGAGGAAGGACGTATGAATTTTAACATGTCGTATCAGCTTATGGACGAGGTGATTGAGGAGGCCATGCGCCATATTGACCCGAAAAGCAGAGAGCACAGCATCATCGTTGAGCAAAAGGATGAGGTGCTTCTTGTCCGCATGGACGCGAAGCTGATTGTCCAGGTGGTGATCAATATTGTAAACAATGCCATCAAATACACACCGGCAGGCTCAGAAATCAGGATTACCGTAACACATGATGAGGATCATGTGGCGGTGCGTATTGCGGATAACGGAGCTGGAATACCGGACAGCTATAAGTCCCGTGTATTCGATATGTTCTTTACGGGTGAAAACAGGGTTGCAGACAGCCGACGGAGCCTGGGCATGGGCCTGGCGCTCTGCAAATCCATCATCAATGCCCACGGAGGAGAAATCAGTCTGACTGACAATGCCCCCCATGGGGCTGTCTTTACCTTTACTTTGCCCTTAGACGAGGTGAATTTCAATGAATAAGACTCTGATACTTGTGGTGGAGGATGACCCTTCCGTGCGCAATCTTATTTCCACCACACTGAAAGCGCATGATTACAAATACATTACGGCAACCACAGGAGAGAATGGAATTTTGGAAGCTTCATCCCACAACCCGGACATTGTCCTGCTTGATCTGGGACTGCCGGACATGGATGGGGTGGAGGTAATCAGGCGTATTAGAAGCTGGTCCAATATGCCCATCATTGTCATCAGCGCCAGAAGTGAGGACGAGGACAAAATAGAAGCGCTGGACAGCGGGGCGGACGATTACCTTACAAAGCCCTTCTCCGTGGAGGAGCTGCTGGCGCGTCTTCGGGTTACACAGCGCCGTCTTGCAGTGCTTCAGTCCGGAACCCAGGCTGCCAGCTCTGTTTTTATAAACGGCAGGCTGAAGGTGGACTACGGGGCGGGCTGCGCCTATATTGGGGATACGGAGCTGCATCTGACCCCTATCGAGTACAAAATTCTTTGTCTCCTGACCAGAAATATGGGGAAGGTGCTGACCCACACATATATCACGCAGCAGGTATGGGGCAGCAGCTGGGATAATGATGTGGCGTCCCTTCGAGTTTTTATGGCGGGCCTTAGAAAGAAGCTGGAATCTGAACCGGGGGCCCCTCAGTATATTCAAACCCATATCGGTGTGGGCTACCGGATGATGCGGGTTGATGAAAAGCAGTGACGCCTGTGCGGTACAGGCTTTTTAGATAAAACCCTTGGGTAAATACTGCATAACGAAGCGAGACTTCCTTTGAGGTCTCGCTCTGTTATATAATCATTCGTGAAAAAACATAGATGGATTTCCGGAGGTTTTTCCGGGAGCGAATAAGGAAAGGAGCTTATTATGAAAAAAATTATCAGTTTGTTATTGACCTTCCCCCTGACGCTTAGCCTGGCGGCCTGTGACAGCCAAAGCAGCAGCACAGCCCAGACCACAGCCGGAAACACTCAGGCTGCAACGGATGCCCCCGAGGCATCTTCCCAGCAGGAGGATGAGGATCAGACAGCTCCGTCAACGGAGGAGCAGGATGCGGAGGCAGGAAACGGAGGCGTTTTGGTGGTCTATTACTCCGCATCGGGAAACACAGAGACCGTTGAAATTATATAGCAGAGGCAACCGGCGGGGATCTGTTTGAGCTGGAGCCGGTGGAACCCTACAGCAGCGATGATCTGAATTGGACGGATAACAACAGCCGTGTATCCCGGGAGCATGATGATGAGAGCCTGCGGGATGTGGAGCTTGTGGCTGCAACGGTGGAGAACTGGGACTCCTATGATACCGTATTTATTGGATATCCTATCTGGTGGGGAATCGCGGCATGGCCGGTGGACGGCTTTGTGGAGAGCAATGATTTCACAGGAAAAACGGTGATTCCCTTCTGCACCTCCGCCAGCTCTTCCCTTGGCCAGAGCGGCAGTCTCCTGGCTGAGGCAGCGGGAACCGGTGACTGGCAGGAGGGCATACGGTTCCGCTCCAGTGTGGCAGAGGAGGATGTGCTGGCCTGGGTGGAAGGCTTGGGATTATGAAGGGGTGAGGAGCCTGGGGAAAGCGCCCTAGGCTATGTGACTCCGGGAACTGAAGGATACCGGGGGTTTCTTCTGGACAATGTGCTTCATTCCCCCAGCCAGGGGGACATCCACTATAACGTCTACATCCCGGACAGCTATGACGGCAGCACCTCCTATGCCCTGTATATGACCCTGCCGGGCTATGAAGGGCTTTACTTTCAGGGCGTGGGGGCAAACCTTATGGCGGAGGAGTTTGGCTTTGAGGCTATGGACTACAACGATCAGATGATCATCGTGGCGCCCCAGCTCAGTGATTGGAGGGAAACCAGCGCCAACCAGACCATCGCCCTGGCGGAGCATTTTCTGGAGCGGTATAATATTGACAGGGAGAGGGTGTATGCCAACGGGTACTCCGGGGGCGGGGAGACCATGTCCATCGCAGTGGGAAAGCGTCCGGATCTTTTTACTGCCTATCTCCATGTCAGCTCCCAGTGGGATGGAGCTTATGAGCCGGTGGCTCAGCAGCGCCTGCCCGTCTATTTTGCCATAGGCAGAAGTGATGAATATTACGGCTCCGAGCCCACTATAAGGGCTTACAACACCCTCAAAGCCCTGTATGAGCAGCAGGGCCTTACCCAGGAGGAAATCGATGAGATTTTGGTGTTAGACATCAAGGAACAGGACTACTTTACAGAGCGGAACGCGCCAAATCAGCACGGAGGCGGCGGATTGTTCGCCTATGATGAAGAGATAATGGGATGGCTGTTCTCCAAGGGGACAGACTGATATCCTGCCCAGGGACATACCCCTCGGTGCTTTTGGCGCCGGGGGTTTTATTTTTGATAAAAACAGTGGTTTTTATAAACATTTTATGGTACAATACATGGGAAAAATCCTGAATAATTTGGGGTTTGAAGGTAAAGCTTTCAAATCTACCATGATGACGCAGCCAGTGCGTCAGAAAGAGGTAAAAATGATACATGAAAAAATGTCCGCTGAAAAAATTGTTGCCGAGCATATCCTTGTGGGATTGTCCTCATCGCCTTCCAATGCAAAGATTGTCCGCACCGCAGCCAAAATGGCCTCTGCCTTTGGCGCCAGGTTTACAGCCCTTTATGTAGAAACCTCCAACGCTGAAAATATGAGTGATGAGAACAAGAAGCGTCTGGAGAACAACCGGAGGCTTGCGGAAAAGCTGGGGGCGGAGCTGGCCACAGTATATGGAGAGGATGTATCCTACCAGATCGCAGAATTTGCCAGAACCTCCGGCGTTACCAAGGTGGTGGTGGGACGAAGCAGCGTGAAGCGCCGCCATTTCTGGAGTAAGCCCACCCTTACCGAAAAGCTGACGGAGATCGCCCCGAATCTGGATATCTACATTATCCCGGATTTTTTTATGGAAAAAAGCTACAAGATGAAGCAGCCTGTATCTGTAAAAGGGCTTCTTCCACGGCCCAAGGATCTGCTGCTCACCCTCCTCATTCTGGCGGCTGTCACATTGATCGGCGTGCTTTTGAAGCATATAGGCTTTTCAGAATCCCATATGGAAGCCTTCTATATCCTTGGAGTGATGATCACCGCGCTTTTTACCAGGGACGTGGTATGTACGGTGATAGGTTCTGTGTTAAGCCTTGCGCTCTATGGGTTTTTCCTGGCGGAGCCAGTGCTGTCTTTTCGGACCGCTGACCCGGATTTTCCTTTGTCCATCGCCATAATTTTTGCCGCATCCCTTGTGGTGGGCACTATTGTGGCAAAGCTCCAGGAGCAGGCAAGGGTTTCCTCCCAGTCTGCATTTCAGACCAAGATGCTCTTTGACACGGACCAGATGCTGCAAAAGGCCCAGGATGACAATGAGCGAATCAATATCACCGCTGTGCAGCTGATGAAGCTTTTAAACCGGGATATCATCGCATATCCGGAGGTGGATGGAACCATCCAGAAGGGCTATATTGCCACCGTTGTCCCGGATGCGGATAATCCAGTGTTTTCCTCTGAAAAGGAGCAGGCTGCCGCAGAGTGGGCGCTGACCTATAAAAAGCGGGCCGGGGCCACTACAGAAACCCTGTCGGATGCGAAATGCCTGTACGTGGGAATTCGGACAAACAACAGATCCTATGGCGTTGTGGGAATTGATATTGATGGAAAACCCCTGGATACCTTTGAGGAGAGTGTGCTGATGTCCGTCCTTGGGGGGTGCGCGTTGGCCATAGAGAACAGCCGTGACGCAAAGGAAAAGGAGCTTTCCGCAGTCCTTGCCAAAAGCGAAAAGCTGCGGGGCAATCTTTTGCGGGCGATTTCCAATGATCTGCAGAAGCCCCTAATTTCTATTACAGAAAAAACGGAAAATACGCTGACCTGCTATGAAAATCTGGAGGAGGACACAAGGCGTCAGGTATTACAGGATATTTCCAGCGACGCCAGGTGGCTGCTTGACCATGTGGAAAATCTGCAGCTGGTGACACAGCTTGAGGAGGGCAATATGAACTTTGATATGTCCTACCAGCTTGTGGATGATGTGATCAAAGAAGCCATCGGGCAGATTGACACTAAAAACAGCGAACACAAAATTACAGCAGAATTCAATGACGGCCTGCTTTTTGTCAATATGGATTCAAAGCTGATTATGCGGGTGATCGTCAACATTGTGGATAACGCGGTGAAATTTTCACCTGCCGGCTCCGAAATCAAGGTCACTGCAGCTCAAAATGAGGATACCATATCCGTCAGCATCGCCGATCAGGGAACAGGCATACCGGACAGTATCAAGCCCCATGTGTTTGATATGTTTTTTACAGGAGTGAATAAGACCGGGGAGGGCCGCAGCAGCATCGGACTGGGCTTGTCCCTGTGCAAATCCATCATTGACGCCCACGGCGGGGAAATCACCCTGAAGGACAATGAACCCCATGGATCGATTTTCACCTTTACGCTGCCCCTTGACGATGTGAGCTTGAGTGAGCCTGCGCAAAAATAAAGGATGCAGAAGGGAGATAAACAGATGCAGCATGAATGTAAGATTACGGTTTTGGAAACGAAGGTCTTTCCGGATTTGCAGGAGCAGTATCTTGCGGATCCAAAGTCCGGTCCATGCCCCTTTTTTAAGCCCGGAGATACCTTTGTGCTCAAGAGAACCAGTGAGCAGGACGACTTCTATCATCTGATGGATGGGAAGTTCTGCGGGGAAGCCTGGGACGCGGTCAGCAGGTATGTGTACACAGCCCTCCAGGGAGGCTCCATCATGCATAGATGGACCAATGATGAGCGGATGATGATCGCCTGCTGCAATGACGGCACCAGGCCGGTGATCTTTAAAATCGAGAGAGTGGATATCCCTGAGACGGAAGAGGAACGGGAGTGGCTTGAGAGACAGAACTTTAAGAATACTGCGGGCAATGCCTATACGGGCTAAAGCCTCAGGTCTTGAAAAGCCCTGGGGCATGGCTAAGATCAGGAGTGTTTGAGAAGTGCTGCGAGGTGGATCATGAAAGAATTCAAGCTGGCTATGGTACAGAAACGCATAACCGGGCAGGATATCGAAGCCAACACAAAGCTGGCAGTTGAGTATATCAGAGAAGCGAAAAGAAACGGAGCGGATTTTGTGCTGTTTCCAGAGTGCTTTCTCACCTCCTACGGGGCGCCTAAGATCTGCTCCCTGCTAAGGCCCGTTGAGGAAATCAGCCAGGACCCGGGATTTGTCCGCTGGTGCGGGGAGGCGCTTTCTGATGACAGTAAATATTTATCCGCGATTCGCCGGGCGGCTAGGGAATCTGCCGTCGGCGTGGAGATTACCGCCTTTACCAGGGGGGAAAAATATCCACAGAATACGGCTTATATCATCGGCCGGGATGGCTCGGTGCTCTTAAAGTATTCTAAGGTTCACACCTGCGCTTTTGACTGGGAGCGCTACCTGGAAGCGGGGAAGGAATTTAAAGTCTGTGAATTTGACGGGATCTGCCTGGGAACCATGATCTGCTATGACAGAGAGTACCCGGAGAGCGCCAGGGAGCTGAGCCTTTTGGGGGCGGAGCTGATCCTTGTCCCCAATGACTGTGACCATATGAAGCCCTACAGGCTGCGGGAGCTCTCCGTGGAGGCTATGCAGAATATGGTGGGAATCGCCATGGCCAATCCCCCGGGAAAAGAGGCGGGGTGCTCGAGCGCCTTCGTCCCCATGGTCTGGGATTACGAGGACAATCTTCTTGTGGAGGCAAAAGAGAATTATGAAGGTCTGGTCTATGCCGTTTTTGATATGGAAGCTGTCAGAGCATGGCGCCGGGAGGAGGATCTGGGAAAGTACAGAAGGCCGGGAGCCTACAGACATCTGACACAGGAAGCCTGGAGGGAGGCCGCTTCCCCGGAAAAGGTGGTGGTGGAGCTGCTGATCGCAAAGGGCTGGCATATTTCCTTTGCAGAGTCCTGCACCGGCGGCCTGGCAGCAGCCAGACTGGTCAGCGTTCCGGACGCCTCCAGGGTTCTTGATGCCTCTTTTGTGACCTATGCCAATGAGGCGAAGGTGAGCTGTCTGGGCGTTTTGCCGGAGAGCATCCGTCAGTACGGTGTAGTCAGCGAATCCGTGGCGGAGGAGATGGCAAGGGGTGTGGCAGACAAGAATCAGGCCCAGGTGGGCGTTGGGATTACTGGTATCGCCGGACCGGGAGGGGGCACGGTGAAAAAACCCGTGGGTATGGTGTGCTTTGGCTTTTATATTGACGGAAAAGTCCATGTATACACGAAGCAGTTTGGAGACCTGGGGCGAAACATTGTCCGGGAGAAAAGCGTGGAGTTTGTGTATGATACCCTGGTAAAGCTGCTGGGAGGATGAAGCGGCAGCGCAGGATTATAATGGACTTTTGTGGGACGGATATTCCATAGCTGTCCCTTAAAGATGACGGATGCTTTGGAGGAGTTAATCAATCCATGGTTTATGCCAATACAGTCAAGGGCCGTTTCCTGTCCCGTCCCAACCGGTTTATCGCCCGGGTGGAGATTGGAGATAATGAGGAGACGGTTCATGTGAAGAATACGAGCAGATGCAGGGAGCTGCTGATACCGGGAGCTTCTGTGATTCTGGCGCTGTCGGATAATCCGAAGAGAAAAACCTTATATGACCTGATTGCTGTTTACAAGGAGGGGCTTGGCTGGGTGAATATCGACAGCCAGGCCCCCAATGCGCTTGTGAAGGAATGGCTTCTTGGGGGACAGTCCATATTTGGAAGGCCGGATCTTATAAAGCCGGAATACACCCATGGGCATTCCCGGGTGGATTTTTATCTGGAATGCGGCAAGAGAAGGATCCTCATAGAGGTGAAGGGCTGCACCCTGGAAATCAACGGAAAAGGGTATTTTCCGGACGCTCCTACGGAGCGGGGGGTGAAGCACCTGAGGGAGCTGACAGAGGCGGCCGCACAGGGCTTTGAATGCTATATCGCCTTTGTCATCACCATGCCCAGGGTTTATGAGGTTTTTCCAAACATGGACACCCACCCTGCCTTTGGAGAAGCCCTGGAGGAGGCTGTGAAAGCGGGAGTAAAGGTCCTCTGCCTGCCCTGCCAGGTGGAGCCTGACCAGCTACGGATCAGTGATCTGCAGGGAATCCCGAAGACAGTCACTGCTCCGTCTTATCCGCAAGGCGCAGGAAGATCAGACCAGCCAGGAAAAAGAGGGACATGAGGCCGATGGCGATGTTTACCGCTCCTCCTGCAAATTTTACCGCGGCGATTACCCCGGAACCAAGGAAGGAAGCGCCCTTGGAGAATATATCATAGATTCCAAAATATTCCCCGGAATTTTCCGGGGGAATAATCCTGGAATAATAGCTTCTTGACAGGGATTGGATGGAGCCCTGGAACATCCCCACGCCGAAGGCCATGATGCCAAACTGAATCAGGTTGTGAAGGGTCAGGGCATAAAGGCAGACGAAGAGGTATCCCACAATACACACGGACAGCAGGGTGATGGTGCTGTATTTCTTGGTAAGCTTTGCAAACAGGAGCGCAAAAAGCCATGCCACCACCTGGGTGGCCAGAAGAACAATCACCTGTCCCACGGTGTTCAGTCCCAGATCCGTGCCGATATTGATGCAGTTGTCGATGATGGTGCCCACACCGTCAATATATAAAAAGAAGGCCAGCAAAAAGAACAGCACCTTCTTGTCCTGGGTGACAATTCTTCTCAGGGTGCCCCCCAGCTTCTTGAAGGCGGAGCCCACCGCATGGGGCTGGGGATTAGTGAAATTGTTCTGCTTATAGTTCCTCAGCAGGGGAACGGTGACGGCCATCCACCAGAGGGCGGTGAGCGCAAAGCCAAGGAGCCTGGAAAGAAATCCGGGAATCACTCCTGCCGTGTCCGGCCCCAGAATATAAAACACCAGAGCCAGAAGGAAGGGAATGCAGGAGCCAATGTAGCCCCAGGCATAGCCGTAGGAGGATACCTCGTCCATCCGCTCCTGGGTGGTCACGTCCCCCAGCATGGAGTCGTAAAAGGTCAGGGAACAGGAGTAGGCCACCTTGGTGATGAGAAAAATAACCAGAAACAGAATCCAACCCGTGACAAAGCCGTTTAAAAAACATCCCCCCACCCCCACAAACACGCTGGTGGAAAAAAAGATTTTTTTGGAATTCTGCCTGTCGGACAGCGCGCCGCAAACAGGGCCAAGGAGCGCCACGATCACAGTGACGATGGCCACGCCCAGGGCCCACATGGCAGTGGCGGTATCAGAGCTGATCTTACCGGAACCCTCCCCAATGGACAAAGCCTTAAACCAGATGGGAATGAGGGAACAGGAGAGCATGGTGTAGGCGGAATTTCCCACATCATAAAGGATCCAGGAGAATTCCTCCCTTGTCAGTTTTTGCTTTAGCTTCTTAAACATAAGCTCCTCCGTATTTGTTTTGCCCCTGCCTGCGTTTTGTATCAAACAAATAGATCAAGGGGCAACATCATAATATCATCTTAGCTGGAGAATGTAAAATGGAAAATACACGGACGTAAGGAGAAAGTAAAACGCAGGTGATAACTTTTAGTTTGAACTGATAAACAAAAGGGGACTTCCTATTGTGAGAGCAGTGATATATATTATTTTTGACGGGAAGAAAGGACACCATACAGCAGTGTCTTCTGCAGGATATGGAGTTAGAAATGAAAAAGGAGGAAACCAACATGAGAACAAATTTTGGAGTAAAACCCTGGGTCTATCCCCAGCCTGTGCTGATGATCGGCACCTACGATGAGGATGAAAAGCCCAATGTGATGAATGCGGCATGGGGCGGCCAGTATGATGCGAATCTGGTTATGCTTTGCCTGAGCGAGCATAAAACCACCCGGAATATTCGCTTAAAGAAAGCATTTACTGTCAGCTTTGCCACCGCTGAAACAGTGATTCCCTGTGACTATGTGGGGATTGTCTCCGCCAATACAGAGCCGGATAAGATGGAGAAGGCCGGCTTTACCGTTACAAAGAGCGAGCTGGTGGATGCGCCCATTATCAATGAGCTGCCCCTGACGCTGGAGTGCAGACTGTTAAAGTTCAACGAGGACGGCAATGTCATCGGCGAGATCGTCAATGTCAGCGCAGACGAGCGCATTCTGGATGCAGACGGCAATGTGGACTATAAGAAGCTTGACGCCATCGTCTTTGATCCAACCTCCGCCTCCTACATCCGTCTTGGAGATCAGGTGGGAAAGGCTTTCTCGGATGGAGCAAAGCTGAAATAACTAAAAAACCAATTTAGACTTCTCCTGAAGGTGATCCACGGGTAAATCTTCATGCGTCCGGCGGCGGGACTTTCAGGGGAGATAAAGACAGCAACAGCAAGAAGGAGGACTATACTATGGAATACATTACACTGAACAATGGTCTGATGATGCCCATGGCGGGTATTGGCGTGTTCATGCTTTCACCTGCTGAGGCGGAGGCTTCTGTGGAACGCGCTTTAAGATGCGGCGTTCGCCTGGTGGATACTGCAAACGGCTATATGAACGAGAGCGCCACAGGCAGAGGAATCAAAAAGAGCGGTGTTGCCAGGGAGGATATGTTCCTTGTAACCAAGCTCTGGCCCACTGTGTATGAGAAAGAGACGGCGGTTGACGAAACTCTCGCGAGACTGGGGACGGACTATATTGATCTTCTGTTTCTGCACCAGCCCACGGATAACTGGCGGGAAGGCTATAGGAATATAGAGAAGGCTGTGAGGGCAGGAAAGGTCAGGGCCATTGGCCTTTCCAACTTCCCGGAGGCTCTGCTGCAGGAGGCTATTGATACCGCGGAAATCAAGCCCCAGATGGTTCAGGTGGAGGCACATCCCTATTATCCCCAGACGGAGCTGAAAAAGCTTCTTGCAAAAACCGGTATGGGCCTGATGGCCTGGTATCCTCTGGGACATGGGGACAAAACACTGATTTCCCAGCCTGTTTTTGCAGAGCTGGCAAAAAAGTATGGTAAGACCAATGCTCAGATTATCCTGCGCTGGCATATCCAGAGCGGAAATGTGGTGATTCCCGGCTCTAAAAATCCTGATCATATCCGGGATAATTTTGACATCTTTGACTTTAGCCTTACCGATGAGGATATGGCGCAGATTGCAGAGCTCAACAAGGGCGTGCGCTACTACACTGCCACACCGGAGCGCATTGCAGCCTATGCAAAAATGGAGCTGCAGGCGGATCTGTAAAAAAGAGCGCCGTCAGGCATAGGTGCGGCAGCGGTTGGATGATAAAAATCATTCACAAAAGGGAGATGTACACCTGGGCGGTACATCTCCCTTTTAATACAAATGAGGTGCGAACAAGTGTTTTGGGAATAACCTTGACTTTTCAGTATAAATGGAGTACAATGTCCTCATCAAATTTGGGATGAGGTGTTCAGGTGGATACGCAGGAGAAGGGCAAAAAGAAATTTTTCGGTATCAAGCACTGGAAGCGCGTTGCGTTTTACCTGGTGGCATATGATCTGCTGGCAGTGAACGCTGCCTATTTTCTTGCGCTCTGGCTTCGTTTTGACTGTCATTTTTCGGCCATCCCGGATCGCTATATGAGGCCCTTTTTGAGATTCGCTCCGATGTATTCCCTTTTTTGCATTAGCGTATTTTTCTTTTTACAGCTTTACAACAGCATCTGGAAATATGCAAGCTTTCGGGAGCTGACCCGGATTACGCTGGCTACCGGTATCACCTCCCTGTTCCAGATTGTGGGCATTACCTTTTTTTGGCAGCGTATGCCCATTTCCTATTATTTTTTCGGCATGGTCATCCAGTATCTCTTGATGGTGGCGGTGCGGTTTTCCTACCGCTTTGTCCTCCTGATGCGGGGGTGGCATCAGCGGGCGGATGAGGCCGCCCATATCGGCAGGGTCATGCTCATCGGCGCAGGCTCTGCGGGTCAGATGATCCTGCGGGATCTGAACGTATCAAAAAACATGAATGACCGGGTTTACTGTATTATTGACGACGACACCAACAAGTGGAACCGGCTGATGGAGGGCGTTCCAGTGGTGGGCGGACGGGATGATATCCTGGCAAATGTGGAAAAATATCACATTGACAAGATTTTTGTGGCCATACCCAGCGCTACTCCGGAACAGAAGCGGGATATACTAAACATCTGCAAGGAGTCCGGATGCGAGCTGAAAAATCTTCCGGGCATGTATCAGTTTGTGACGGGAGAAATCTCCGCAACAGCCATGAGGGATGTGGCAGTGGAGGATCTCTTGGGGCGCGAAGCCATCAAGGTCAACCTGGATGAGATTTTTACCTTTCTTCAGGGAAAGGTCATTCTGGTCACCGGCGGAGGAGGCTCCATCGGCAGCGAGCTCTGCAGGCAGATTGCAGGGCATGATCCCAAGCAGCTGATCATCTTTGATGTATATGAGAATAATGCATATGATATTGAGCAGGAGCTGAAAGGCAGGTTTCCAAAGCTCCATCTGACGGTGCTGATCGGCAGCGTCCGGGACAGCAGGCGTATCTGCCAGGTGTTTGAAAGGTATCGGCCGGATGTGGTGTACCATGCTGCGGCCCACAAGCATGTGCCCCTGATGGAGTGCAGCCCCTGTGAGGCCGTCAAGAATAATGCCATCGGTACATATAAAACTGCCTATGCGGCCATGTGCTATGGCTGTCAGCGCTTTGTGCTCATCAGCACAGATAAGGCGGTGAATCCCACAAATATCATGGGAGCCAGCAAGCGTCTCTGCGAGATGGTCATCCAGACCTTTGACCGGATGATTCGGGAGGGGCGCACAGAGGAGCTTCCAGAGTTATATGAGCATGGGACACAGGGCAGCAGGATGAGAGCCCAGCCGAGGGGGATTGTGACGCCCTCCACAGAATTTGTTGCCGTGCGCTTTGGAAATGTCCTGGGCAGCAACGGTTCGGTGATCCCTCTGTTTAAGAAGCAGATCGAAGCGGGAGGCCCTGTGACGGTTACCCACCCGGACATTATCCGCTACTTCATGACCATTCCGGAGGCGGTGAGCCTGGTGCTGCAGGCGGGAGTCTACGCCCACGGGGGAGAGATTTTTGTGCTGGACATGGGGTCTCCGGTAAAGATCGACACATTGGCCAGAAACCTGATCAAGCTTTCCGGTTTTAAGCCGGATGTGGATATAAAAATCGAATATACGGGGCTTCGTCCCGGGGAAAAGCTCTATGAGGAGAAGCTTATGGAGGAGGAGGGGATGAAGACTACGCCCAATAACCTGATTCACATCGGCTGTCCCATTCCCTTTGACGCAGACCGTTTTCTCATAGACCTGAGAGAACTGATGGAGGCCGCCTATGAGAATGCGGATGATATCAGGGAACGGGTGGCGCGGATTGTGCCCACCTATCATCCGGCGGATGAGGGGCAGCCTGCGCCCAGGGAGGAGTAAAAAGCATGATTAGCAGAAACAGGAATGGAGAGATTGCGCTCTCCCATTTAGCGCCCTTTGAGGAGCGGGTCTGGCTATCCTCCCCTACCATGCACGGGGAAGAGCTTCAGTATGTAAAGGAGGCTTACGAGACGAACTGGATGTCCACGGTGGGGGAAAATATCCAGTGCATAGAGGAGGAGGTCTGTGAGAAAACCGGTGTCAAATATGGAGTGGCCCTCTCCGCAGGAACGGCTGCGCTGCATCTGGCCGTGAAGCTGGCAGGAGTAAAGCCGGGGGAGCGGGTTTTCTGCTCTGACCTGACCTTTTTTGCCACGGTGAACCCGGTGGTATATGAGGGAGGCATTCCGGTTTTTATCGACACGGAGGAGGATACCTGGAACATGGATCCGGCTGCGCTGGATAGAGCCTTTGAGCTGTATCCGGATGTAAAGACGGTGATGCTTGCAAATCTCTACGGAGTACCTGGAAAGCTGGAGGAAATCAAAAAGATCTGCCATGCCCACGGCGCCTTTCTCATCGAGGATGCGGCGGAGTCCTTTGGAGCCACCTACAAGGGTCGGCAGACCGGCAGCTTTGGGGATGTGGGCTGCATCAGCTTTAACGGAAACAAGATTATTACCGGCAGCTCTGGCGGGATCCTTCTGACGGATGACAGGCTCATGGCGGATCGGGTTCGCAAGTGGTCCACCCAGAGCCGGGAGCAGGCTCCCTGGTACCAGCATGAGGAGCTGGGCTATAATTACCGTATGAGCAATGTGATTGCAGGGGTGGTGAGAGGGCAGCTTTTACACCTCCAGGAGCATATTGATCAGAAAAAAGCAATTTACATGAGATATAAGGAGGGCTTCAAGGATCTGCCGGTGACCATGAATCCCTATGATGAGAAAAACAGCGCGCCTAATTTCTGGCTCAGCTGTATGCTGATTGACGAGGCTGGCATGTGCAGGCAGGTTCGGGAGGACAGACAAGCCCATTATACTCCGGAGCATGGAAGGAGCTGCCCCACAGAGATCCTGGAGGCGCTGGCATACTTTCATGCAGAGGGGCGTCCCATCTGGAAACCCATGCACCTGCAGCCGATTTTCAGGATGAACCCCTTTGTCGCCAGACTCGGGAACGAAAAGGCAGGGACAGACGCACATGGCAGCGGGAAAGCGCCTGACCTGGGGGCGGATATTTTCAGCCGGGGGCTGTGTCTGCCAAGCGACAACAAGATCACTCCCAAGCAGCAGGATGTGATTATAGAGATCATAAAGCGCTGCTTTGATTGAATATCCTTTTGATAAGGAGAAAATGGGATATGGGTTCAAAAATGCAGAAAATCCCCCACAAAAAGGGTTTTTATGAGCGCTTTATCAAGCGTCCCCAGGATTTTATGCTGGCCCTCATTGCAGCGGCGGCATTAAGTCCGGTGATGCTGGTCACCGCCCTTCTGGTACGCATGAAGCTGGGACGCCCGGTGTTTTTTGTGCAGGAGCGGCCGGGGCTGAATGGAAAAATTTTTAAGATGTATAAGTTCCGCACCATGGCGGATGGGGTGGATGAGCGGGGGGAACCCCTGCCGGACGAACTGCGGCTGGGACATTTTGGAGCGATTCTTCGGAGGACTTCCCTGGATGAGCTGCCGGAGCTGATTAACATTTTGAAAGGGGATATGGCCATCGTGGGCCCCCGTCCCCTTTTGGTACGCTATCTGCCCCGCTACAGCCCTCGGCAGGCCAGACGGCATGAGGTGCGTCCCGGCTTTACAGGCCTTGCCCAGGTCCATGGGCGCAACGCCATCTCCTGGGAGGAGAAATTTGACTGGGATGTAAAATATGTGGATCATGTCACCTTTCTGGGAGATTGGCGGATTATATTCGCCACCATCGGGGTTGTGTTAAAGAAGGAGGGCATCAGCTCAAAAACCTCCGCAACCATGGAAGAGTTTATGGGAAATGACTGATGATCAGTCCTTTGTATAAGAGGACGGCGAGCTGGAAAAATACATAAAGAACGTTTAAATGTAAGTAGAACTTCAAAGGAGGAAGAGTCATGAATATTGCCATTGCACAGTCCGGAGGTCCCACCTGCGCTATTAACGCATCTTTGCTTGGGGTTTTTAGGGCGGCCTACAAGAGCAGCGAGGTGGACGCCATTTTTGGTTCCATCAACGGAATCGAGGGGATGATCGGGGACAATCTCATCAACCTGAAATCCGTAATACGCACGAACGAGGATATGGAGCTGCTGCGCCAGACGCCCTCCACGGTTCTTGGCTCCTGCCGCTACAAGCTGCCGGACTACGAGAAGGATACAGAAGTGTACGAAAAGATCGCTGCCTGCTTTGAGAAGCACATGATTGACAGCTTTGTTTATATCGGGGGCAATGATTCCATGGACACGGTGGTGAAGCTCTCCGCCTATTTTGAAAAGACCGGAAAGCCCTACAGAGTTATCGGAGTTCCAAAGACCATCGACAATGACCTGCCCATCACGGATCAC
This sequence comes from uncultured Lachnospiraceae bacterium, assembly GCA_944381475.1. Taxonomy (GTDB): domain Bacteria; phylum Bacillota; class Clostridia; order Lachnospirales; family Lachnospiraceae; genus UBA4292. The sequence continues at coordinate 44,321 of CALWLH010000021.1, forward strand.
ACCCCGGGCTTTGGCTCCGCCGCCAAATATGTGGCCACCACTGTCCAGGAGATTATCCGGGACAGCTCCGTCTACAGCATCGATTCTGTGACAGTGATCGAGATCATGGGCCGTCACGCAGGGTGGCTGACCGCCTCTGCCTGTGTGCTCCGGGCTATCGGCCAGGAGGCTCCTCATCTGATCTATCTGCCGGAGGCGGATGTGAATGTGCCCCGGATTTTGGACGACATACGCCGGGAGCGGGCAAAGCATCAGGCGGTGATCGTGGCGGTATCCGAGGGAATCGATGTAAGCTCCCTGGCAGAAAGCGCCGGCGTTACCACGGCCGGAGTAGACGCCTTCGGACATAAATTCCAGAACGGCGTGGGCAAGGTTTTAGAGCGTATCATTGCCAAGGAGTTTGGATGCAAGGTGCGCTCCATCGAGCTAAACGTGATGCAGCGCTGCTCCTCCCATCTGTGCTCAAAGACAGATATAGAGGAGGCGGAGGCTATCGGCGCAGCAGGACTCCGCGCAGCCCTTTCCGGCCACACAGGAAAAATGATGTATTTTCGCCGGATCAGCGATACACCCTATGAGACGGTGATCGAGATGACAGACGCTTTCCAGTGTGCAAATCTGGAGAAAAAGTTTCCCAAGGAGTGGATTACACCCAGCCAGAACAATGTGACGGACGAGGCCATCCGTTATTTTCTGCCTCTGATTCAGGGGGATGTGAAGCTGATTACCCGGTGCGGCCTGCCCATGCATTTTGACCGCTCCAGTTTTGAGGCGTTTACTAATCTGTGATATATTTTTGGAGCGGAGACAGCCGCAGGAGGCAGATAAGCATACCAAAGGGAACTAAGACTTGTCAATCAGGGAGAATTCATTTATAATGGGAAAATACCAGGGTCAAAAGGGTATGCTTTAACGGATTTTGTTCTGTGGTTTTTATGGAAGAAAGGCTTATGCTGGGCATAGCGGGAAGGATGCGTGTCATGAAGACGGAACGGGAATTTATTATTGATGTATTGGATTATCTGGGAAAGCTGGATTATATTGAGCCTGGCTCCATACCGGATATTGATCTGTACATGGATCAGGTAACCACCTTCATGGACAGCCATCTGGAGCACAGCAAGCGTTATCCGGAGGACAAGATTCTGACAAAGACCATGATCAATAACTATGCAAAAAACGATTTGCTGCCCTCCCCAAACAAAAAGAAGTATACAAAGGATCACATGCTGATTCTGACCTGGATCTATTATTTTAAAAATCTTCTTTCCATCGGGGATATTGAGACGCTTCTCGGCCCATTGAAGGAATACTATTTTGACAAGGAGGCCAGCCGGAACCTGGAGGATGTTTACGAACGGGTCTATGAGCTGTGCCGCAGGCAGCGCAGCAGCTACGTGAAGGATATCATCAACAAATATAAGGCGGCCTGCGAGGTGTTTCCCGGGGAGGAGGATGAAAAGAGCGAGGAGACGGATTATATTCACAAATTTTCCTACCTCTGCCTGCTGGGCTTTGACATCTATCTGAAAAAAGTGGTTATGGAAAAAATTGTGGACGAGATGCGCCAGGAGCAGGCAAAGAAGGGGAAGGATAAGAAAGCAGAACAGTGAAGCTATTCTTCCTCAGAGGTTTGAATGCCAAGGCGCTCAAAGGTCATGTCATATCCGTCATTTCCAAAGTTTAGGCTGCGGTTTACCCGGCTGATGGTGGCTGTGGAGGCTCCTGTAGCTTCAGAGATTTCCAGATAGGTTTTCCTTTCCCGGAGCATCTTTGCCACGGCGTACCGCTGGGCGATGGCCAGCAGCTCATTCACAGTGCAGATATCCTCAAAAAAAGCGTAGCATTCATCCTTAGTCTGAAGCGTAAGGATGGCTTCTAAAAGCTGGTCAACCTCCGGCACATGGATTTTATTATTCATGGTATATCTCCCTTCTAAAACAACTGAAAATGGATACTGACGGAGTTTTGAGCAATCACGCCCCAGCTCCCAGTATCGCTTTAAAATTTTAACATAATAAAGTACAAAAGTCCATGATTTTTTGAGAAAAGTTTGTAAGGGTTTTGTAAATACACTTACAAATTTCTAAAATACGCATTTTGTGCGTGACAGATGTTGGAATTTAAGCTATAATGTGACTAGCCTGCCGAAGGGCAGTGGGAGACGGTGCTGTGTCAGCGCAGCAAGCACAGACCGTGACCTGAGAAGCTGCGCAGAATGGAGAGCAGAAAACTATGGGTATTTTAACAAGATTCAAGGACATCATGTCAGCAAACATCAACGCGCTTTTGGATAAGGCGGAGGATCCTTCCAAGATGATTGACCAGTACCTGAGAAATCTGGAGAGCGATCTGGGTAAGGTGAAGGCAGAGACCGCATCTGTGATGGCAGAGGAGAAGCGGGCGAAGAGAGAGCTGGATGAGTGTGACGCGGAGATTTCAAAGATGCAGACCTATGCGGAGAAGGCGCTTCTTGCTGGAAACGAGGCGGATGCAAAGACCTTCCTGACAAAGAAGCAGCAGCTGACAGCAAACCGCGCATCACTGGAGAAGGTATATCTCATGGCGGCGGACAATGCCGCAAAGATGCGGCAGATGCATGACAAGCTCACAGCGGATATCCAGAGCTTAAACGCGCGCCGGGATACCATCAAGGCCAAGGTGAACGCGGCAAAGGCACAGCAGCGCATCAACAAGGTGGGTTCCAGCGTGCAGGGCGCGGCAGATAATCTTTCTGCATTTGACCGGATGGAGGCGAAGGCTGAAAAAATGTTGGATGAGGCGGAGGCCATGGCGGAGCTGAATTCCAGTACCTTTGACGCATCCATCGAGGATTTGACCTCCAAGTATGACGCAGCCCCCGCTTCCGAGGTGGACGATGAGCTGGCGGCGCTAAAGGCGAAATTAGGAATGTAACGGAGGATCAGACCAGATGGGATTTTTCAGCAATCAGTTTTCAAATGTGGTTGAATGGAGCGAGGGCTTTAACGACGAGGTCATTTTCTGGAAATGGACAAATGATGAGATTAAAAAGGGAAGCCGTTTGATCATCCGTCCCGGTCAGGATGCAATTTTCATGTACAATGGAAAGATCGAGGGTGTGTTTACGGATGAGGGAAGCTTCGACATCGAATCCCAGATCGTTCCCTTCCTTTCAACCTTAAAGGGCTTTAAGTTCGGATTTAACAGCGGTATCCGTGCTGAGGTTCTCTTTATCAACACAAAGGAATTTACTGTGAAGTGGGGAACCAAGAACGCTATCAACATTCCGGCGCCGGGACTTCCCGGAGGCATGCCCATTAGAGCATTTGGTACATTCAGCTTCAAGGTTTCAGATTATGTAACCCTGATCGACCGGGTGGCAGGCATCAAGCAGCGCTACACCGTGGATGATGTGAGGGAGCGTGTGGTTTCCAAGCTTGACCAGCTCCTGATGAAGTGGAGTTCCTCCGCGGGAAAGGATATGTTTAACCTGCAGGCCAATGCATACGAGAGCGGCAAGGGCATTATGAGCGATCTGGGCATGGAGCTGTGCGGAAGCGGCATCAGCATTACGGATTGTTCAGTGCAGAGCTTGTCCTATCCTGAGGAGATAGCC
>CALWLH010000022.1 GCA_944381475.1 uncultured Lachnospiraceae bacterium
CCCCCTGTATAAGGCAGGTTACCCACGCGTTACTCACCCGTCCGCCACTAACCTTCATCCGAAAATAAAGGTCCGTTCGACTTGCATGTGTTAAGCACGCCGCCAGCGTTCATCCTGAGCCAGGATCGAACTCTCATAATAAGTGTTGCTTTCTTACTCTAGTTCTCTTCCCGTTCAAAACAAACCTAACGTTTATTTCTCCCGTTTTACTGTTTCTAGGTTCTGTTCCAATTTGAATTTTCTTAACGAATCTTCGAGGTTGGAGTATACTGTTCAGTTGTCAAGGTTCTGATTAGAATTGTTTAAATTGTATGAACTTTTTAAACAATTTGTTCTCTGCGGAACATTCGCTACTTTACCACATTTTACGAGCTTTGTCAACAACTTTTTTCATTTTTTTCAAGTTTTTGAACGGCTCGCTTTTGTTTTTAAGCCTTTCCGACGCGAACGCTGCCCATATTAGCACGTTCCCCAGGATTTGTCAACTGGTTTTTAAATAAAATCGGAGAATTTCATTATCATATGCTGTCAGAAGCCAACGCATGGCTCAGGGCATTATTCCGCCAGCTCAAACCAAAACATGACGCCATCCTCCCGATTCTCCACACCGCATTTTCCCCGGTGAGCATCCATGACCGCCTTGACAATGGACAAGCCTATTCCGTTTCCTCCATAGGCCCTTGTGTGAGCCTTATCCACCTTATAGAATTTGTCCCATATCCTTGATATATCCTCCTCCGGAATCTGTTTGCCTGTGTTAAATACCTCCACGCGGCAGCCCTTTTCCTTTTGTATTATATCAACCTCAATGATCCGCTTTCCCTCAACATGGTTAATGGCGTTGCTGATATAATTGGTCACCACCTCTTCCATCCGGTATTCGTCCCCCCATACATACACTGGTTCATTCTGGGTAAAAATGATGGTGGCCTCCTTTTGCTGCGCCAGAATCCTTGCGGCGCTCACCACGCCTCCCACCAGGGCGGTCATGTCAAAGCGCTCCAGCTCCAGCTGCTCCTTGCCGAACTCCAGCTGGTTCAGGCTCAGAAGCTTTTTCACCATTCTGTTCATCTTATTCGCTTCGTCAATGATTACCTCACAGTAAAACTGAGTGCTCTCCGGGTCATCGGCGATGCCGTCCTGCAGTCCCTCCGCATATCCCTGGATCAGCGCCAGGGGCGTTTTAAGCTCATGGGAAACATTTCCAAGAAACTCGCTGCGCATCTGCTCAATCTCATTTTTCCTGTCTATATCCTTTTTCAGCTCCAGATTGGCAGATTTTAGCTGGGCAATAGTCTCCTCCAGTCGCTCGCTCATCTCATTCATATGGGTGCCCAGCTCCCCGATCTCATCCTTTGTTTCCCCCTCATACTTAGCCTCAAAGTCCAACTGGCTCATTTTTTTTGACAGATGTGTCAGCCGGATAATGGGCTTTGTGATATAGCCCATAACAAGATACATCAATATCGTTCCCGCAGCCACAACGCCCAAGCCAACATATATATAAAAGCGGTTGGATATATCCACACTTTCCCGAATACTTGCAAGGGGTGTGCGCATCAGAAACATACTGCCATCCTCAAAACGCCCCCATCCCTCCAGATAGTAGGTACTGGTGCTGGTATCATAGGTTTTCATTATTTTATAATTATCCGAGCTTTCCAAAAGCTGATCTTTTTTCAGGCTCTCGCCTTCCTTGCCATATCCCACCTGCTTTTCATTCAGAATATGGATAATCCAATTTTTATCGATTCCTTCCGCCGTCACTGCGCCCGCATCACGGATCAGGATGGTGCTGATGGCAGATTCCTCCTGAATACGGTTCAGCAGATCTGTCAGCTCACTTGTGGCTGTTTCGCTCTTTGCCTGGGTGGAAAAACCGATGGTAACCCCCGGAACCGGCTGAATCACAATGGTCTCCGAATCCTCTTTCTCCTCCAACGCCTCGTGGTCGATGGAAGCCATCATCAACTCAAGCCTCCCATAGGCGTCAAGCATAACCTGAACCTTACTTTTAATATAGTACGGCTCCAGAAGCAGATTATTTAAAAATATGGATAATGCAATCGCCGCACTCAGCACCAGGGCGAATACGGCGGTAAATTTCAGTCTTATTGAAATTTTTTTCATGTCAGCTCCGGTTATGATACCTCAAATTTATAGCCCATACCCCAGATCGTCTTGATATATTCACCCTTAGCTCCCAGCTTACTGCGAAGCTTTTTTACATGGGTATCTATGGTGCGGGCATCGCCAAAATAATCATAATTCCAAACATTATTCAAAATCTTTTCCCTGGAAAGAGCTATTCCCTGATTCTCAATAAAATATGTCAGAAGCTCAAACTCCTTGAAGCTCAGTTCCACAGTCTGCCCGTCGATGGTCACCACATGGGCGGCCTTATCCAGGACAATACCGCCAACCTCCTCCACGTTTTCCTTCAGCATATTGGATCTGCGCAGTATCACGTCAACTCTTGCCACCAGAATCTTAGGACTGAAAGGCTTGGTTATATATTCATCCACCCCCAGCTCAAAGCCCTTGAGCTCATCCCGCTCATCACCCTTTGCGGTAAGCATAATAATAGGAACCTTTGAATACTGGCGAATGGTTTTAGCCACCTGCCATCCATCCATTTTGGGCATCATGACGTCCAGAATGATCAGATCAATATTCTTGTCCTCAAAGAAGATGTCAACAGCCTTTTCGCCGTCCTCTGCCTCCACCACCCGGAAATCCTTCTTTACCAGAAAGTCTCTCACAAGCTTGCGGATACGCGCTTCATCATCCACCACCAACACGGTCAACTGTCCCATATGCCACCTCTTTCTATATTTAAACGCGGTTCAAGCACAAAAAGCTTGAGCGCATGATGCTTACAGATTCCAGCCATTGATCTCATCATAGCTTCAAAATTTGTTTACTTTGTGAAAAAGAGCTGTCTATTTTATAAATTCCAACCGTCCATGCCAAGAAAAACAGTTTTTGAATATACTATAAAAAAGTCCTCATCAGGTCCTCCATGAACGCTTCCATCTATTACACCGTCACCGCCCACGAACCGGGCGTCCTCCCCGCCTTTTCGCGAACCGACAGAGCGAAGCTTTCGGCCCTCTGGGATATGCTTCAAAGCGACGGACACCGGCTGCAGGGCGTGTATATCGCAGACCGAACCGCCCCTTTATGTAAATCAATAAAAAATATTTTGAGCCGGGATGCAGCCCTGCACTGCTTTGATCTTCTTTATCTGTATCTTTACAATATCCCCCTGGCCATTCCGGTGGAAAAGCTGTCAGATATTCTCGATCTGCCAGTCGATGGGGGCGACTCCGTTTGCCGCTAAAAATTCATTTGCCCTGCTGAAGTGCCTGCATCCAAAAAAGCCCCTATACGCAGACAGCGGGCTGGGATGGGGTGCAGTGAGGATCAGATGCTTGGGGTTTGTGAGCATGGGCTGCTTCATCTGCGCGGGTCTTCCCCAGAGCATGTAGACAATGGGACGATCCTGGTCATTTACTGCCCGGATAATGGCGTCCGTAAACTGCTCCCATCCCTTCCCCTGATGGGAATTTGCCTGATGCGCCCGAACTGTCAAAACCGTGTTTAACAAAAGTACCCCCTGCTTCGCCCATTTTACCAAATATCCATTGTTTGGAATATAGCAGCCCAGATCGCTCTCAAGCTCCTTGTAAATGTTAACCAGGGAGGGCGGAATCTCCCTCTGATCCGGCAAAACAGAGAAGCTCAGCCCGTGAGCCTGATGAGCATTATGATAAGGATCCTGTCCAAGGATCAGCACCTTTACATCTGCCAGAGGCGTCAGATGCAGGGCATTGAAGATATCCCCCGCAGGGGGGTATATCACCCTGCTCTGATATTCTTCCTTCACGAAACGATACAGCTCGCGGTAATAGGGCTTAGCAAATTCAGGCTTCATAACCCCAAGCCAGTCATTGCTGATCTCAGCCATAGTCTTCTCCTTTCCTTAATCGTTTGGATTCATCTTCGGCGTAAAGCTTCTGGACTGCGCAGCTTCCTCCTCTTTCTTTGCAGCCTGCCTTGCCTCCTGGCAGAATACCATCTGGGATATCACGGAGGTCTTTCCCCTCCGGTCAGGCTTAATATAGGTTCCATCCATCTGCAAAACACTTGCCTTCACATTGTCATCCAGCTCCGTCTGCAAAATGCCTTTCACCCGCTCCTTCAGCTCCAGGTTTTCCACAGGGAACATAATCTCCACCCGCCGGTCCAGATTTCTGGGCATCCAGTCAGCGCTGGCGCAGTACACCTCCTCGATTCCATCATTGTAAAAATAATAGATACGGCTGTGCTCCAGAAACTCTCCCACGATGGAGCGCACGCGGATATGCTCGCTGACGCCGGGTATGCCGGTTTTTAGACAGCAGATACCTCTGACGATCAGATCAATTTCCACACCGGCCGCACTAGCCTCATACAAAGCCTGAATAATCCCCTTATCGCTCAAGGAGTTCACCTTGGCCACGATCCGTCCCTTTCTTCCCTCCTCTGCATGCTTGATCTCCCGCCTGATGAGGGTCAGGAACCGGTCCCGAAGCCAATGGGGAGCCAAAACCAGCTTATTCCAGCTTAAGGGCTCGCTGTAGCCGGAAAGCATATTAAAAACAGCCGTTGCATCCTCCCCGATGAGGCGGTTGCAGGTGAGAAGCCCCAGATCTGTATAGAGCTTTGCCGTGGCGTCGTTGTAATTGCCCGTACCCAGATGCACATAGCGGCAGATCCCGTCCTCCTCCCGACGCACCACCAAAGTGATCTTGCTGTGGGTCTTTAATCCCACCAGTCCGTAGATTACATGGCAGCCGGCTTTCTCCAGCATTTTCGCCCAGTTAATGTTGTTTTCCTCGTCAAATCTGGCCTTTAGCTCCACCAAAACTGAAACCTGCTTGCCATTGTCCGCAGCCTTAGCCAGGGCAGCGATAATGGGGGAATTGCCGCTGACACGGTACAATGTCTGCTTGATGGCCAACACATCCGGGTCAGAAGCAGCCTGGCGCACAAAATCCACCACCGGGTCAAAGGATTCATAGGGATGGTGCAAGAGGATATCTCCCTTTTTGATATTGTCAAAAATACTCATATTCTTGTCGATAGCAGGACTTGGAACCGGGGTATAGGGCTTACTCTTTAATCGGTCAAATCCCTCCAGCTTATACAGCTTCATGAGTACCGTCAGATCCATGGGGCCGGAAATCTCATAAATGGAATCCTCCTTCAGCTCCAATTCCTTTTTCAAAAGCTTTACAAAACGCTTATCCGCATTCTTTTCCACCTCCAGCTTGATGGCCTTGCCCCACTGCCGCTTCTTGATCTGCTTTTCAATCTCCTTTAAGAGATCCTCCGCCTCCTCCTCGTCAATGGAAAGATCCGCGTTTCTGGTAATGCGGTAGGGATGGGCGCAGAGAATCTCATAGTTTAAGAATAGCTTTTTCAGGTTTTTTTCCACAATCTCCTCCAGGAAAATACAGCGCTTTGTGCCGTCCTCAGACGCAGGCAGCTCCACTATTCTGGGAAGCACATCCGGTACCTGGACGGTGGCGAACACAATTTCCTCCTCCTTCCTGGACTTCTTTTCCGATTTTTCACTTTTTTCATCTGCATGGATATCCAGCTTCTTCAAAAGAGCGCCGATGTTCAGCGTTTTATTGCGGATCAGCGGAAAGGGTCTTGAAGAATCCACAGCCATGGGCGTCAGTACCGGATAGATCTCTTCCATAAAAAACTGATCCACATATATCTTCTCCTCGGCAGTCAGCATCTCATGGCTCTTTAAAATGTTTAACCCCTCAGACATCAACGCCGGGCGAAGGGAATTATTCCATGCAAGATACTGGGCGTCAATCAGGTCATGGGTCACCTTCGCGATTTCATCCAGCTGTTCCTGTACAGTCATGCCTGCAATATCCAGCTTGCTGTACCCGGCCTCCTTCATGTCTGTGAGAGATCCCACCCGCACCATGAAAAACTCGTCCAGATTAGAGGCTGTAATGCTTAGAAATTTCAGCCGCTCAAACAAGGGATTGGTCTTATCCTTCGCCTCATTTAATATGCGGTAATCAAACTGAATCCAGCTCAGCTCCCTGTTGCGATAATATTCCGGTCTTGTAAAATCAATTTCCATAACAGCCCCTCCTTTATCCCTTCTTTACCTTTATTTCCGGTGTGACGCCAAATACCTCTTCAAAAAACCGGGCCTTTTCCTCCATAAGCCCCTTCTCCAGGCTGACGTCCTCTGAAGTCTTTACATAGATGATCAGCCTGCCGTTTCTAAGAGTCATGGTGGCGTCAGCCAGCTTCTGCTTGTGGCTCCGATCCATTGCATTTGCCAGCCGCAGCATAGCAGTGAGCTTATAAATAATGGTATAGGTTTTTCTCGTCAGATGCATCTCCTCATAGCTTTCCAGCTCCAGAGTATTAAACTTCACCACGTTGGCCAGGATCTTTCTTTCCTCATGGTTAATGCCCAGGATCTCTGTGGCCATGATAATGTCATAGGCACACTGACCGGGGGCGGTCATGCTCACATATTTTCCGCAGTCATGAAGAATGGCTGCCAGCTGCAAAAGCAGCCTTTCACGCTTACCCAGGCCATGGATTTTTTTTGTCACATCAAAGAGCGCCAGGCTC
>CALWLH010000023.1 GCA_944381475.1 uncultured Lachnospiraceae bacterium
CGCCGCCGACAGTATTCCCGATACTGCCCTTCTGGCTTTAGATGACTTTTCTTTCATTGTTTATTCTCCCTTCTTAAATTTTTGGATACAGGTTTATCGACCCTTGATGCCAAGTGCTCCATCCGGCCCCCTGATCCATATCCTCGTTTTTCTTCTCATATCTTAAATCTCCTTTTGCTTAGATAAATAAAAAGAGCGGGTAGATCACATTTCTAACCGCTCCGAAAAAATTAAATTATTCTATTTTTAGTAGTTTTCTATTTCATACAAATCATAATCTACATGATGGAATAAATAGCTTTCATAAGTATTATCCCCTTTTCTGTAAACAGCAACAGCCCCTTCTTCATTAAGACCACTATTGTTTATAAGTATCTCATAATGCCCTTTGCTATTTATAAGTGCTTGCCTTGATAATTCAACTGACCATTTCATATCTGTCTCATTATATATGGACGCTCCACCACCTAGACACAAATTCTCAGGATACCAATAATCCAACACATAACCGTCTTTTGTTGTGAGTTGATATTTTCTAAAAGGTTTAGTTAAATCATGATCAATCCTTCCCGCATCTCCACACGCCTTTGCACACTGCTTAGCCACCTCATAGAGTTCATCCGACCAGATGAGGGGCGGAGAACCGGCCTCCGCACGCACTTCGTTTTCCATGTCAAAGAGCATCCGGGCCATTTCGTAGCTGAAGGTTCCATCCGGGATTAGGGTTTCCTGGGGCTGTCCGTAATTCTCCGACAGCACATGCCATTGCCCATCTATAAAAACCACATCCCCAGGGCCTAGCTCCTCCCCGTTCGCTTTCGTCTCGTGCCATTGTCCGTCATCTGCCAAAACCATCCCCTCGTGGGGGTCTGCGGTGGTCTCCTGGGCCTGCGCGGAAGGTGCGGGGGGGGCAGCTGGCTGGGTCTGTGCCGCACGCTCTGCGGCGCTGACCGTCACCGTTGTGCTCACGCCCTGGTAGCTCACCGTGACCTTGTTTGTCTCCCCGGTAAGGGCCAGGGGGCTTGCGCTCCAACCAGCGGGGTTTGTGAGGGTGGTACCATCGCTCATGGTCACCGTCACTGTGAAGTCCGCCCCCGTCAGGGTATCACCAATGTAGTGGCTGCCGGATACGCTGGCGGTTATGCTCTGGGCCTTTACCTCCGTCCTGGTAGTCTCCGGAACCTTGGTGGGTACCGGCGTGGGCTGCTTTGTTGGCTCTGCATCCTTGGTTGTCTCCGGGACTTTCGTTGTCTCTGGCTGCTCTGTGGCTTCAACAGTGGTTCCTGCCTCTGTTGTCTCTGTCTGCTCTCGGCCGCTTTCCTCTGTCTGGCTTTCTCCCTCTTCCCGATCGGCGGTTTCCTCTGTGCTCTCAGCCGCAGTGACGGCCTCCGCCGTATTCTCCGTCTCCGGCTGGGTAGGCTCTTCTGCGGTTTCCTCCGCAGCGTCAGCCTCTGAACCTGCAAGAGCAAGATCATCATTGCCGGAAGCATTGATGCTGTTTGCGGTGCTGCTGGAAGCTTCCGTGCTAAGGCTCTGATCGGATGTGCTGGCCGCACTGCATCCGGCCAGGCTCGCTAAAAGCGTGGCTGCTAAAAGAATGGATGTAAATCTTTTTCGTTTTCTCATAGTCTGATCTCCTCTCCTCAACTTTACTTTTCAACATACAATCCATTACTTATCAATTTCATATATTCTTTCATGCTTTTTTCTGTTGCCCACCGATAATGTCGCTCATACTCTGCGTCATGGCAGAGATAATAAAATAGCGGATATGCTTTTTTACATACCATCACTCTTTCTTTCCCGATTTTTATAGGATAAAAGAGTATGTTTCTATATACATCATCCATATCTACAATATTATTTGATAGTAGATTTGTAATCTGTTCCGGGGAATAATGTGCGCAGATTTTACTACATACGCCACACGAAACTACACTTGAGTATAATCTGCAGATTAATGGTCTAAACTGGTATGCAGCACACCCAGAACCATCCATAAATGGACACATTCTAAAACTATGTATATAGGAGTGATCATCCATTGGATTCGCAACATCTTCATTGTGCAGCTTTTCATATTCTTCAGGAATAAGTTCTTTCAAAATCCTCATTTGTTCCTTTGCCGTTTTAACAGCTTTATAAAACGCTTCGGGTTTGTTCGCCATTAAATAGCACTTAATCAGGTAATACTCTATATCCGTTACATAAAAATATCCTATGCAGCACTCATGACACCCCTTTTTGCACAATTGATTCGCAGGTCTGGAAATCTTTTCATCAATTTCCGAATAAACCGAAAACGTGTAGGCAAGAATGCTGTCTTCTCTAACATTTTGAAAACTTTTCTGTATTTCATCATCTTGCTTTTTCTTGTCCCGTCTGAATTTTGAGAACATTTCACTCTCGTCCTTCCCCAATCTAACCCTGTATTTATTCCATTCTTCCATCGTCAAAAGAATAACATAATCAGAATTATTCATCATAGATAGTGGCTTAAAAGTTGTCATCCCTGCATCCGTAATAATTATTTTTGCCACTCTATTACTCATACCATCTTTATAATTCTTTGATATTATCAGTTTCAACTTCTCGCCTCCATTATATAACATATAGTATTTTTTTCAACCTTTTTACAAGAAAAAAGCAATTATGTTATTTCATAATTGCTCCATAAGAATTATATTCAAATTGGTCTACGTTCTAACTTAGTCAGTCTATTTCGATCAGATTATTGACAAATATCTCACGAAATGCTATTATTCCTTTGGTGACTTTGATGCTCTCATGAGCAATGCCTTTCTTGCGACTCAGACGAGAGAGGCATTTTTTTATGCTCCTTGACAAACCTGGTCAAAGATGCTATTATTTATTTAAAGGAAAGCACCCACTCCTAAGTGGATGCCTCTAAGGTTAGTTTTAGCTCTTACGAGCCCAGCCTATCCTGTTGGCAGACAGGATAGGCATTTTTTTATTTCTTTCTCTTATCGAAAAAGGAAATAAATGCAACAATCAAGCCTCCAAAGGCTATCAGTAATCCCAGGATATCCAGGATTGTGTTGATAATCTCGTAAGCTGTCATACCGCATCACCTCCCTTCTATGTAGTATCCAAGCTGTTCAGCCTGGTATAGATAGGAGGCAGCCACCTGTCATGGGTGCTTTCAGATTATTATTCTAACACACGTATTCCTGATTTACAACAATTTTTAACCCCTTATCTGCTTAATCCGGGCGTGGGAGGTGTGGGATTTTCGTAGTAATCTATGGTTTCTTTTAATTCTTTCACCTGCTCCTCTAAAGTTTCCTTGCTTATCGCCAGTTCATTTATTTTATTATCTTTTAGAGCCAACTCATTTTCTTTTTTTTGAAGCTTACCCTGTAGTTGGTCAATATTTTCCTCTAAAGTATGTATCCTTTGCTCCAGAGCTTCTATTGCTCTTTTGCGTTCTGCCCACTGATCAGCTAATAGTCCAACTGCTTTACCTATATCGTATTCTTTAGCTTCTAAAGAAGATAATGCATGAACACTTTTCTCATATCGGTCATGAATATTAAAATTCACCAAAGAAATGTCCTCTATTAATTGATCCTGCTTCTGAATAATCGATTGATGATCATCAGCTAAAGATACTCTATCCTGCGCATCATTTCCCAGCATACTGACAAAATTCTTTTTTGCCTTCAAATCTCCCAAAAGCTCACGCAGCTTATGGATTTCTTCCGTATTTGATTTCACCTGTGAATTTCTAACACTAAAATATGTTACTGCTGCAGTAAATACACCTGTTATTATTGGAGCGACAGCATTTTCAAAAATGGTTACCCAGTTCATATTATCCTCTAGCAAGTCAAAAGAGATCATTAGAAAAGTATATACAGAACCATACAGCAAAAGGATTCTAAGATATACTTTTACTTCGTTATCCATATGTTCCTCCTCCATTATACATCATATAACATTTTTTCAACTGTCTTTGCTCTAATAATATATTTCCCCATTACTAATTTTAAAATATATCTGCTGTGGTGGATCGTAATTCATCCAGATCACCTCTGTTTTTTGGGTGCAAATTTGCGAATACGCTACCTTCTTACGCTTGCTCCAGCCTGCAAGCATGGAATTATACAAATCAGTGTCATACCCGCTTATCATTACCGGACCTTTATGCCGCAGCAATACATCAAGCAATTCCTCATGTTCCCGGTCAGTCATCTCACAACGGTACTGTTTGCCGTGCCGAGTTTCCAGCATATACGGTGGATCGCAGTAGATCAGCACATTTACATGGTTAAAACGCTGTATCAACTCAACCGCTGGCATACACTCTATCTGTACTCCTCTGAGGCGTTTAGCAGCCTGCATGATCTTGTCCGGGAGGTTGCACCAATCCTGAGAATCATACGACCTTTCCCTGCCCTGTACGTCATTTTTCCATCCAACCTTCTCTCCGTTTGTCCTAAAGCCATGTCCCATATTGAGGCGGATGTAAAAGTTTACCGCCCTCTCGAAGGGGTCCTCCGGCAGTTCCCTAAAAGCCTTATCATAAACCACTCTGGCATAGGGCGTAAAGTATATGCTTCTGGCAAGCCTTTCCGGATCCGTTCTTATACACTCAAATAGATTCACAATATTGCCATCCAAATCATTTACTGTTTCGATATTGGAGCGAGGCTTATTTAACAAAATTGCCCCGCTACCCAAGTACGGTTCTAGGTAGCTATGATGCTCCGGAAACATGGAGATAATCCAGGGTGCCATAGACCACTTACTGCCAGGATACTTCATTATCGCTTTCAACCTCTGCCTCCCTATGTAACAAGTCTCAGCTGACCGGTTTGATCTTCTGATATACGGATATTCGGCATTCGCTTGCCTACACAGCACTCTGGCAGATTTGCTTTCACCAGGGCAGCTGCCACAGGAGGGCATACGGCGTTGCCGCACCTCTTCACTTGCTCCACCCGTTTATAGCTCTTGCCGGTATAGTCATGATCTATAATGTAATCTTCCGGAAAGCCCTGGCATCCGTACAGTTCCTTTGGTTCCAGCATCCGCATACCAATATCCACGATCTGATAATCCACCCCGTGGATTGTCACAAGTCCGAAGCGGTCATGTGATGTGATTGTGTCCAGTGGTTTTTTGATATCCTGTCCGGTTACATTGCCGTAGTATTTAATCAAAAATGCTCTAACCTCCGCAAAGTGTCCAGCACCTGCCGCAATGGTTGGTATCGGCTTAGTGATATCCCTCCCGTCACAGTGATTATTCATCTGAATAAGGTTCGCCGCACATAATGCATGTCCCTGTCTTGCAGTAATGGTATGTAATGGCTGTTTCAAACCGGAAGCATCTGATCTGGTTTCTCCGGCGTAGTATTTACTAATAAATGAACACACCAGTCCGTACCGGTTGGAACTGTCCACCGTCATGATCGGTTCCTCAAGGTTTTGTCCCCGTACTTCATTTTCCGCTGTCTCGGAGTGATATTGTATCAACGTAGGAGCTACAACAAAATTCCTGTTTCCTGTTGTGATAGTGGGGAGCGGATTTTCAGCATTTGCGCCTACATTATTTGCGTTATTGCACATGATATATGGTGCTGTTTTTACTTCCACAAGACAATGCTCATTTTTGGCGACAATCGTTGTGAGCGGTTCCCTGACCTCTTTGCTTCTGTCAGCTGTAAAGCCTGTCTGCCCGATCTGTACGATGTACGGCTCACATAGATAATGCTTCCCACTGCCCACAATCGTTGGAAGAGGTTCTTCAACATCATGTACTCTCGGTGCCTGTCCTTTTCTCTCGCCATATCCAATAGGAACGATATAAGGTTTCGCATTGTCAAGGACAAACTTTTTTAACCCTCTGGCAATGCGCTCCATCGTCTTATGCGCAAGCGGTCTTACCGCTTTAATTCCATACTTCTCTTTGATATCCTCTGCCGTATCAAAAATTGACGGACACGGCAGTGAAAAATCTATTTGTGTGTGCGCACCGACATAGGGCTTTAAGCGTCCGGATTTTACCGCTTCGCTGTCTGCGGGTCCGTGTGTCGGCTCCGGCCAGACAATCGGCTTTCCGTCAGATCTGGCAATCAAGAAAAAACGTTTACGCATTGTCGGCGTGCCGTAGTCTGCCGCTACCAGCTCTCTATATTCGACATCATACCCCAGATCCTTTAGCTGGGTGACAAACTTATTAAAGGTCACACCTTGCTTTTTTTTGATGGGACGATGGCTTCTGTTCAGCGGCCCCCACGTCTTAAATTCCTCTACATTTTCCAGGACGATTACCCTCGGTCTTACCAGCGCCGCCCATCGGAGAGCCACCCAAGCCAGACCTCTGATATTCTTATCCTTCGGCTTCCCGCCTTTAGCTTTAGAAAAATGCTTGCAGTCCGGAGAAAACCAGGCCAGAGCTACCGGATGCCCTTTGCATACCTGTACCGGATCCACATTCCACACACTTTCGCAGTAATGCCTGGTTGATGGGTGATTCGTCTTGTGCATCCGGATGGCCTCCGGGTCGTGATTGATAGCAATATCGACACAACGCCCTGTAGCCATCTCTATACCGGTGCTGGCGCCGCCTCCTCCGGCAAAATTATCAACGATCAATTCTCCGTTTATCATACTTACCTCTCCCAAAGTCATTTCCTCTTGGTGCTGTTCAAATTTTCGCAAACAAAAAGCGAATAATACATTAGAGGTTGGCCATCTTTTAGATTGATTCTTCAAATCCATATCAGTTTGCGCCTTATATTTTCATCTTCACATTACCACTATTCATTTTGTTCTTTAAATCCATGAAGATAACCTCGTTTGCCGCGTTTTTATAGACATTACATCTCTCCTCTGCCAATGCCAGAAGCTTTTCAACCTCATCTTTTAATTCCGGATATTCTCTGATCCTTTCGAGCTGGATTTCCCTAAATGTTTCCAGCAGATATTCCAGATGGATGCTCCCGACTTCTTCCCACGAAAACTTTATTACATTTTCACCATCCTCGATTGTGACGTATTCATCTGAAGGAACGATGAACTTCCTTGATCCGTACCCGATGTCATATTTAAACCTGTTTACATCCGACCTGAAGAAAAACTGCGCCAGCTCTTTGCGAATATCTTCTCCGTTCCTGAAACGTTCCGCCAGATCAGGAATCCCCTGATCTACGTTATGCCATGCGTGTTCAAAATTAAAGAATTCATCTGTAACGGCTACCTTTTCATCGAATGCCAAGCTCGGGTCAAGCGCCCCTTTTGAATAGGTATCCAGATATTCTTTCCTACTAACCCAGAACTCCCGCTGCTCCTTTTCATCGCTTATTATGACATTGTCATAATCATCGCTCTCCAGTAGCTTCTGTCGCAGCTTCTCGGCTTCTTCCATGCTTTCCGCAAAATGCTCTTCATAGGGTTCAGACCAGTTAAGGGGTTCTCCTTCCTCATCGACATCACACAGAAACGCTGTCAAAACGTATACTCTTTTTTTCGCCCACATATAAGCTCCTCCTCTACTTTTCTTTTATTTTCAGTTATGGGGTATTTCATTGTAAAATTTTATTTCCGTCTTCTCCTCTCTCATCTTCCTCATCCTCGTAAAACTGAGGCTTATTCCTACAGAAAACATAAAACCCAACAGCGCCTAAAAACATCGAGTTGTTCATGAACAGTGCAAATAGTACAGTATCCACAATGCTATTGCCCATACATCTTGAAACCGCTATTACTAATATTACCTGGAGCACAAACAGTATTGTCAGCAGCTTCCTTTCAAACATATCCATATCAAACATATATCTACCTCCTTGTTAAAATCCCTCTTCCCTCTGGCAAAATTACCTAATTTCTTTATTTACTTGCCGAAATTCTATTTCCGGTAAAATCAAATATTGTCAACTGCTGGTTCTCCCAGTAAAACTGTTTCTCCTTGTCATCTATGTATTTCATATCACTCATAACCTTTTTCCTCCTCCGGCTTCAATATTTCCATCAAATATCCCTCTCGTTCCATTTAGCATTTTCGCAGCACCAACGACCACTGCCCCCAACATTACGTCCTTATCTTCATCGTATATACAGAACTGGCAAGACGAAACGTATTCGCTGCACAGCAAT
This sequence comes from uncultured Lachnospiraceae bacterium, assembly GCA_944381475.1. Lineage (GTDB taxonomy): Bacteria > Bacillota > Clostridia > Lachnospirales > Lachnospiraceae > UBA4292. The sequence continues at coordinate 8,124 of CALWLH010000023.1, forward strand.
TTTCTTATTACTTCTTCTGCGGTTTTTAGTTTTTTTACCGCTTCCTTGTACTCTTCTATCGTTCCGGTAGCCTCCTGCTCATTCTTTATCAGTTTTTTGTTTATCAACTGTCCCTCGCTTTCCGGCTTCTCACACCGTTCAAATTCTATAACCCACACCCATGGATTTGCCCCCCAGCCGTAGCGGACAAGGTCGGTTTTCTTGATTGTTGAGTTCCAAATATTTTCAAAATCTTCTTTTGCGGTGTGAATATTTGCATATTCGTCTCCTGGAGAATGAATGAAGCAGATGTTATTTATAGCGCCCTCTTTTTCCGCTTGCTCTTCTGTTATTTCTTGCAGCCGTTCCACTCGTACATCTGTAACTCTGAGCCATATCCTTGCGACTGACTTTGGCATATGAATACTCGGGTGCCATGTGTCGGCAGATGGGAACTCATTATCTCCAAAGGATGCCTTATAGCCATAGCAACCCCATTCGACTTTCTCATGATTGTAAATCTTAGATGCCCTGCAATTACTACATGTATGCTCATCTGCATCAAATCCACAACACCAACACGGGCGCCAGCACCATGTTTCCCGGACATACAGGATATCTCCTGGCCGGTATGGTGATTGATAGTATATTGCGTCAACATATCTGATACCATCTGTGTAAAAAACTTTCTCTTCATTGTAAAAGCCAGCAAACAGTCTATCCTTTGTTCCAGTAAGAGCGCCATCTGTATTATCATGTAATTTATAAAAATATGGATAATATTTCGGTACTTTAATTACCCGCCTTGTCACCGTCTTTCTCCCGTCCAGTATCGCCTTTACCATGTTAGCGTTAAACAGAATCGGTAATACTCTACTCACACTTTATGTCCTCCTGCCTTTACGATTTCGATTAAATCATCAATCAAATCAGCAATTTCGTACATCATCATAGTTGCATAGGATTTTTCTTGTTGTTCCGCTGTTTGGTTTCCGTACTTTTTACAATCGGATAAAAATTCCGTCTTTTCTTTCCACTGTTTCAAAACCTTGTCCAAATCATAGGCGGTTTTATGGCAGTCTATCAATTCGCACAATGTCAAGTTTTCGTCCGTCGCACAACCTATCATGCAGCACTCTATTATCCATAAACACAACATTGTCATTATGCTTATTGAACCGAAACATTCTCGAACCGCAGCAGACATCTAATATCTGTTTATCCACTACTATCCTCCATATAATTAACAAAAAAATTTTTTTCATCCCGTCATCAGTCCTTGTCCCAGCAGGGACACGAGGAAGCAAAGAATAGTTCGTGTTACAGATGCCCCTGCTGTTTCATACTCACCTCGAAAATCACAGATGGTGGAAGGAATCGACAGACCTCCTAAACCAAAACCCACTAAATAAAAGAGGAATCCTAACTCCGGTACGGAAAGAATGCTGTACTTCCATTGAATAATCATCGCCAGTGCTGTCGTGATAAATCCCAATGCGCTGGGATCGAGAAGTAGTTCGTCTATACCATTTTGTAAAGCATCATGAACGGCACTGGGAGCGCACCAGAGCAGCAGGCACAGCCCCAAGGAGATGTATATTGCAAAACAATCAAATACCAAAGAATCCACAACATTATTTATAAGTTCCATAGAGTCCCTCCTAAAATTCTTTTCTTTACTTTTCTCCGAAAGTGCTTTCTTCCTGTGCGCATTCACAATAACCATCGCTGTCAATCAGAGTCATTAAGACGCTGATATCTGTGCTGACATCCAGACCCACGTCTTTATACAACGAATTTAAAAGTCCCTCAAACGCCTTATATGCTCTTATATTGTGTCCTGTCCTGCTGTTCCAGGTACCATGCTTCCAGGAGTTCGATTATAACTGCCTCCTTGTCCTTTTTTGTGAATTCCTCCGGGAAATACTTTTGAAGCTTGCTGTCAGATATGGACAGCGTATCTTCTTTTATCTCCGGCATCCCTACTGTAAGGAGCCAATCCAAGTCAAAATATGATTGCTCTCTTATCTTTTTTGCCTGGACTTTTTTGGGGAAGCGTCCTTCCTGGTAATATGCCTCCAGGATGATCTCCTGCATTTCTGCGCTCAAAGAAGAGAGTTCCACGGCAGCACCCATCTGGAGCTTTTTATCGTCAACGTAATCCAGTAGATCCGGGAGCAGTCTGGTGAGCCTGATGTAGTTGCGCACATTGCGATCGCTCATGCCAAAGTCCTTGCCGATCTCCTCCGAACTTCGGGAAAAATTTCCCGATGCTCTTCCC
>CALWLH010000024.1 GCA_944381475.1 uncultured Lachnospiraceae bacterium
CTGTCCATCGTGATGATTGCCGGAGGAATTCTGGTGGTACGACTGTGTTTTGGCGCTGCAAAGAGACTGTTTCCTGGCGTGTTCAGGCTCTGCGGGAAGATGATGAACGCATTGGCAAGGGGCGTCAGGGGATTATTCCGGGGCATATTTGGCCGTTCATGAGAGGAGGATTCTTGATCAATGAAAGGGATAGATAAGATCTGCCTGTCCGCTTTAGCGCTGGGCAGTGTGGGCTGCGCCGTCTTTGGGGGTTTTATGGTGGCCGCTGGCCAGCAGGGACAGGTGAATGGGATGTTTCATATAAACCTGGCAGAAGGCAGCTTCGGCTTGAACTGGGTTCAGGATTTTAATCTGGCAGACGGCTCTCTGTTTGGCGAGGGCAACGGAGTGGATTACAGCAGTGCTGTGGATATGGGCGATGAGATTAACAGCCTGGATTTTGAAGTGGGGGCTGCAAAGCTCGTCATTAAGCCCGGGGATTCCTTCAGCATTCAGACGGAGGACGCCGCCATCATCACCTGCGAGGTGGATGGGGATATCTGGGAATTAGAGGCGGGAGGCGGTAATAATGGTTCTGCCGGAGAAATTTTTGTCACCCTTCCGGAGGACAGGGTGGTGAATTTGGATCTGGAAATCGGCGCCGGGGAGCTTCAGATCGGAGAAATCACTGTAAAAGATTTTGTCGTATCCATTGGCGCAGGCAGCGCAAAGACGGAGCTGATAGATATCCGTGGGATGGCGGACATAGAGGTTGGAGCAGGAAGCATGGAAGCAAAAATGACAAATCCTGCAGATGTTTCCATAGACTGCGGTCTGGGAAGCGTAACCCTGGAGCTTGGGGCAAGTCAGGACGCCTATCATATCTATGCAGACTGTGGCCTGGGAAGCATCAAAGCTGGAACACTTCGTATTGACGGACTTGGAGAACGGGAGTATACTACAAGTAATGGGGGCTTTGATATGAATATTGACTGCGGTTTAGGAAGCGTTCATGTTTCCTTTGGGGATTAGAAAATACCCGGCATCATGGGGGCATAGGCTTTTGACCCCAACATCAAAAAATAATTATATAGGAGGATAAGATTATGGAAGAGAAAAAGCTGGTCAGAAAAATGGGAAACCGGATGATCTGCGGAGTCTGTTCAGGTATCGCAGATTACTTAAAGGTGGATGTGACGGTCATTCGGCTGATCATGGTGGCGCTGGCCTTTACGAGCATTGGCATTATATTTTATATTGCCGCGGCGTTCCTTATGCCTGAGGGCGAGTTTTAGTTTCTTTGAATAACCTTCTTTGAACTGGTGATAATTCATGTATCAGATCGGAGGAGGTTATTTTTATGACCAAAAAGAATGAATTGCCGGATCCTGCCGCCATGGATGAGCAGGAGCTTTACAAATTTGAGATAGCAAAGGAGCTGGGACTTGACGAGAAGGTGCTGACCCAGGGGTGGAGATCCCTTACCGCCAAAGAGTCCGGCAGGCTGGGCGGGATTCTGGCTTCCCGCAGAAAAAAGGAAAAATCAAATTGAAATCTTCTTTACAATCCGGGCGGTTTCCTATATAATGAGTCGGAGAAAAAGGTCTTTGCCCTGGTGATACAGTCGGCTTTTGCTTTCTGGAAATATGTATCGCATGAAAATATCATTTTTCAGGGAAAACCGGTACTACGTACGAAAGGATGCTGCAGGGCTTCTGCAGTGTGGTGTCTGCCATGAGTGAATTGTTGTATAAAAGTACAAGAGGCAAAAACGAGCCTGTGACCGCCTCCCAGGCTATCTTACAGGGACTCGCAAAGGATGGAGGCCTGTTTGTTCCTGAAAAACTGCCTCAGCTGGACGGTTCCATTGCTTCCTATGCGGGACAGGATTACAGAGAGGTGGCCTACCGGGTGATGAAGCAGTTTCTGACGGATTTTACCGAGGAGGAGCTTCGGGACTGCATTGCAAAGGCCTATGACGATAAGTTTGATGTAAAGGAGCTGGTTCCCATTGTGAAGGTGGGCGGCGCCTATCACCTGGAGCTGTTCCATGGGGCAACCATCGCATTTAAGGATATGGCACTCTCCATACTTCCTCATTTTATGGTGACAGCTCTGAAGAAGAATCATGTGGACAGGGAGATCGTGATTCTGACAGCCACATCGGGTGACACCGGAAAGGCGGCCCTTGCGGGCTTTGCAGACGTTCCCGGAACCCGGATCATCGTCTTTTATCCCAAGGACGGCGTCAGCAGAATCCAGGAGCTGCAGATGGTGACCCAGAAGGGGGATAATACCGCAGTGGTTGGTATCCGCGGAAATTTTGACGACGCCCAGACAGGGGTCAAGGAGCTGTTTGCAGATGCGGATCTGGAAAAGACCATGGCTGAGGCGGGGCTGCAGTTTTCATCGGCGAACTCCATCAACATCGGCAGGCTTGTGCCCCAGGTGGTTTACTATGTATATGCCTACGCAAAGCTTTTGGGCCAGGGTGTGGTAAAGACCGGAGAACCTGTGAATGTGGTGGTTCCTACAGGCAATTTTGGAAATATCCTGGCGGCATTTTACGCAAAAAATATGGGTGTTCCCATCGGCAAGCTGATCTGCGCATCCAATGAGAACAAGGTGCTCTTTGACTTTTTCGAGACGGGCATCTATGACAGGAACAGGGCGTTTAAGCTCACAACCTCCCCTTCCATGGATATTCTGGTGTCCAGCAATTTGGAGCGCATGATCTACCGCATTGCGGGGGATGATGCGGATCGGTGCGCAGCCCTTATGAATGCTTTGCGGACTGCGGGAAAATATGAGATTGATGAGGAGATGAGGGCAGGGCTGTCTGATTTTGTGGGAGGATATGCCACCGAGGAGGAGACCGCTGCGCGGATACGGGAGATCTACGAGAAGGAAGGCTATATCATGGATACCCATACGGCCGTTGCCTCCAGGGTTTATGCAAAGTATGTGGAGAAAACAGGCGACAAAACCACTACAGTTCTTGCCTCCACGGCCAGCCCCTATAAATTTCTTACAGCGGTTCTTGGGGCCATCGGCAAGCTTCCGGAGGAAATTGCGGATGATGAGTTTGCAAAGGTGGATCAGCTCCACGCAGTCAGCGGCGTAAAGATCCCGAAGGCCGTGGAGGAGCTTCGGACAGCCCCTGTCCTTCACCGCCGGGTGTGCGATGGGGACAAGATGAAGGCGGAGGTTCTGGACATTTTGAAGCTTTCATAAGTAATCGCCATTCCGATAAGCTTTATTCAGGCAGTCCGCCAAAAAAAGCGGACTGCTTTTTTAAAAACCATAAAATTTACACATCTTTATTCTATACTGTTGTTCATCAGGAAACGGAGGGGCAGGATGGTAAAAAAGGATCAGCCCATTGAGGTGTTTGAGCGGTATGAGATGAAGTATATGCTGAATGAGGAGCAGTATGCGTGGATCCTTTCCAAACTTCTTACATATATGGATGTGGATGCTTATAGTCAGAAGACAGGATTTTATTCCATATGCAACATTTATTATGATACGCCCGGGGATCAGCTGATCAGAACCTCTCTGGAAAAGCCTGTTTACAAGGAAAAAATGCGTCTGCGCAGCTACGGCACACCTCCCAATATGGATACGCCGGTATTCTTGGAGATAAAAAAGAAATTCAATCATCTGGTGTCCAAGAGAAGGGTTGTTGTGAAGCTTGCAGATGCATATCGCTATATGGCAAATGGGACAATCCCCGCAGATTATCCGGTAAACAGCCAGATTATGAAAGAGCTGGATTATTTCCGCTCCATTTATGACCTGGAGCCAAAGGTCTATCTCTCCTATCAGAGAAAGGCATTGGCGGGGAAAGCGGATCCGGAATTTCGCATTACCTTTGATAAGGATATTCTTGCCCGCAGATCCCAGGTTTTTCTGGAACAGGGGGATTACGGAAAGCAGCTTCTTCCCCCGGGAAAAAAGCTTATGGAGATCAAGGTTTTGCAGGCAATGCCCCTGTGGTGTGCAAGGATTTTGTCGGAGGCGGGGGTCTATCCCACCTCTTTCAGCAAATACGGGGCGGAGTTCCTGCAGTATATACAGTCCGGGGGGCAGCTGTATGCGGAGTCAGCTGCGTCCCTTGAAACAGAAAGCCCATTGACTGTAAATAATGGGTAATTCACCAGACGGAGGAATTGAGGTATGTTTCAGACCATGTTTTTTCAGCTGTCACAGAGCGTTACCACAGCGGATACGACCACCCAAAGCGCCATGAACGGCTCCATACCGGAAATCGCAGTGAGGCTTGTATTTGGCATCATCCTGGGCTTTTGCATCAGTGTGGCATATATTTTATCCAACAGAAAGGATTATTCCAGGAATCTTGCCCTGAGCATCATTTTGCTTCCCTCCATGGTGGCTGCCATTATCTGGCTCATCGGCAGCGATATTACCAGGGCCATTTCCCTGGGAGGAATTTTTGCGCTGATTAGGTTTCGGAGTGTTCCGGGAGATTCCAAGGATATCGTGGACGTGTTTATCACCATGGTGACAGGTCTTGCAGTTGGTTTAGGCTACTATGGGGCTGCAGTGCTGATTACAGTGGTGGCCATAGCTGTTATGGTGGCGTTTTCCCTGAGCTCCTATGGAAAAAGGAAGGATGATGAGAGGCAGCTTCGCATCACTGTTCCGGAGAATCTGGATTTTGAGGGCGTTTTTGACGAGATCCTGTCAAAGTATGCGGATACATATACACTGGAAAATATAAAAACCACCCATATGGGAACCCTGTTTGAGCTGACCTATCTTCTGAAGATGAAGGATGAAACCCGGACGAAGGAAATGATCGACGAGCTTCGCACCCGGAATGGAAATTTGACCATTTTATTTACAAAAAGACCGCCTGAAAAGCTCACCACGGTTTTATAATCTGCTGTCCCATGCCTATCTGCCTTGCATAAAAACCCTGTCCTTTTTCAAGGATAGGGTTTTTTAAAAATTAATTCATCTCAAAGCTGGCGCATTTTGTCTCATCCATCTGCGCGGCGTTCATACCGCTGATGCTGATGTGGCTTGCACGGCACATATGATCCTCATTATAGATGCAGTTTGTCGCGGTGCACTTTACATCAAGCATATGCTTTGGCTGCTCCATCATATTGGTGAAACGGTCGCCCATCCGCTCGTCATAGCTTTCACAGCAGGTTTCATCCTTGCGGCAGGCATGGCCGCCGCCAACCTGAATGACATTTTTGCAGCAGCAGTTATCATCGTTGTGCATACAGCTCTTCACATTACACTCCAGATTAACCATAATAAGCCTCCTTTTATTTTTATGATGTTGGGGTCGAAAGGTATTGCGGCCCCATGATACCACGGATTCCTCCGCACGGCGTGCTCTCGAAATTCCAAGTATCATTTGTATTCCTCCATAGTCTTTCCGGCTTTTAATAAAAATATTCATAATCTTTTAACGATGGAAAACTGTAAAAAATACCGCAAAGATGTTAAAATTTGTATAAAAATGTGGTATAATAACGAGGCAAGCGGCACCCGAGCTAGCGCGAGGTGGCATTTGCCGAGTACCACATCGAGCCCATAGGCGAGACGGTATAAATATTTATGATGGTGGCGCGCTTTGCGGGAAGGGGATATAAACCGGATCAGCCGTCATTTGCGGAAATAAATCGGAGAGGCAATAGTAAATAGCATGAGCGGAAAGGATACAGTAAGGCCTTATAAGAAGGGAGCGGATTATTCCTACACCTTGGGAGCGTTTCCCACCATTGAGCTTTTAAAGAGCAGGCCGGAGATCGCGGAGAAGATCTATGTACATTCCACGTTTTCAATTCCGGAGGTTTTGGAGGATATATGCCGGAAGAACCGGATCAGTGTGATCACGGCAGACCGGATCATTGAAAAGCTCAGCGACAAGGAAAATATCTATGTGGTTGGGGTTTTCAGAAAATATACCGATATACTCCAGAGAGACAGCTCCCACCTGGTGCTGGTAAAACCTTCCAATATGGGGAATATGGGAACCATTATGAGGACCTGCATCGGATTTGGAATAAAGGATCTGGCCATTATCAGTCCCGGAACGGATGTTTTTAACCCGAAGGTCATTCGCTCCTCCATGGGAGCTCTGTTCCGCATCAGACATCAATACTTTGACAGCTTTGAGGAATATCTGGATGCTGTGAAGGAACGGGAGATTTTTTTATTTATGCTTACAGGCAAGCGGCAGCAGACGGTACTCCAGTGTGAGAAACCGGAGCGCTTTTCCCTGGTATTTGGAAACGAGGCCACGGGGCTCCCTGCGGAATATGAGGATTACGGCACAAGCATCATCATACCCCAGTCCCAGGAGGTGGATTCGCTGAACCTGACCATTGCAGTGGGGGTGGGGACATTTCTCTTTACCCACGGTGTGCAGGGATAACAGGCTGGCATAAGCGAAAAGAATCTGTTTAAAGACCTGTGATAGCCGTCAGGATGTCAGAACGCTGAAAAAAGGAGGAAGGGCGCTGTCCGGGAAAGAAGGGCGGCCTTGTGAGGACTATGAGATTGGGAGCTTTGGAGGCAGGGGGAACAAAAATGGTCTGCGCAGTGGGGGATGAAAAGGGACATGTAGAAAAAAAGGCAGTATTTCCAACCCAGACCCCCCATGATACAATGAAAAAAATGATCGATTTTTTCCTGCCGGAGCGCATTGAGGCCCTTGGCATCGCCTGCTTTGGACCCATTGATCTGCACAGGACTTCAAAAACCTATGGATATATCACTACTACCCCTAAAAAGGGATGGGAAAATTACCCCATATTGCCGGAATTTGAAAAAGCTCTGGGTGTAAAGGCGGGCTTTGACACGGATGTAAACGGAGCCTTGCTTGGAGAAAAAACCTGGGGAGCTGCAAGGGATGTGGACAACTGTATGTATATTACCATCGGCACAGGCATCGGCGCCGGTATCATGACAGAGGGGAGGCTGCTGCACGGAATGCTGCACCCGGAGGCAGGGCATATCCTGCTTGGAAGAAGAGCAGGGGACGATGGAAAAAGCAGCTGTCCCTATCATGAAAACTGCTTTGAAGGGCTTGCCTCCGGCTCCGCCATCAGACTCCGGTATGCCAGGGACGCCAAAACGCTTGCGGGAGATGAAGCCTGTATGGAGCTGGAGAGCCATTATATAGGGCAGGCCCTGGTGAATTTTATCTTTACCCTCTCTCCGCAGAGAATCATCCTGGGGGGCGGCGTGATGCATATGCCGGGGCTGATTCACAGGATCAGGGAAAGCGTCGGAAGGCAGCTGGCGGGATATATCCGTACAGGAGAGCTGCAGGATCTTGCAAGCTACATTGTATTGCCCGCATTGGGAGATAACCAGGGGATTCTGGGGGCGCTGGAGCTGGCGAAACAGGTGATAAATGCTTGACGAAATAGAGGGAGTTCGATATAATAATAAAGACTGTTCATATTTTTTTCGGGGGAATGTAAAGCGGAGCTTTGCATATGGACAGAGGAATGGAAAGATTTTAGTGTTTTGTGGGGAGGTACTATATGCGGATTGGACTGATAGCGGAGTCCTCGAAGCGCGAGCTGATGCAGAATTTCTGCGTTGCCTATAAGCTTTTGCTTGCAAAGCATGCGCTTTATGCAACGGAGCTGACAGCCCGCAAGATCGAGGAAGCTTCAGGGTTGAAGGTTACCCATTATCTGCCGGGAGACATGGGAGGGGTTATCCAGATGAGCGGCCAGATTGAGCGGGACGAGATGGATGCGCTGATCTATTTTTACAGTCCAGGTGTGCCCATTGAGGCGGATCAGCATACACAGACGGATTCCTTTCATGAAATCGTACGCCTGTGTGATGAATACTGTATTCCAGTTGCAACTAATCTTGCCAGCGCAGAGCTGTTGATACTGGGCATTGACCATGGAGACCTGGACTGGCGAATGTAGGCGGAGGAATGTGTGTAGGATGGAACTGACACAGAGGATGAAGGTTACAAGGGCGACCTTACAGGTCTTATTTATCATATCGGCTGTCCTGGCCATCGTGCTGATGGTATATTCGGTTTTTGGACTTCGGGTTGTCTCCTCCAGGCAGGATGAGCTCAGGCTATTTGCAGACGATTGGACTGTTCAGGCTGGTGTTTCCTCAAAAAGAGTTTCTCTTCCTAAGAGTGTGGAGCTTACAAGCCAGGGCACACTGGTTCTTACAAATATTCTTCCGTCAGGAATTATGGAATCGGACGTGCTCTGCATCGCTACCAATCACCAGAACCTGGATGTGCAGGTGGGGGACGTCAGCATATATTCCTACGAGAGCAGAAGTGTGATCGGGGATTTCTTCGGTAAATCCTATCGTTTTATCCCTCTTACCTCCGACATGTCCGGTCAGCAGATTACCCTGACCTTTACCACGCTGAGCAGTGTCTCTAAAACCTATGTGGATCAGCCCCGGATTGGAAGCAGTGATGCGGTTTACCGCTGGGTATTCAAGGAGAACAGCTTTTCCCTGGTGACGAGCTCCTTCTTTATGCTTTTCGGGATTGTGCTTTTAGCGGTAACGGCAGTGCTGTACATATGCCAAGTGAGACAGCGGTGTACAGCGTTCATAATGATGGGATTATTCTTTATCCTTTCTTCCATTTCGGAGCTGTATCAGACCGGTCTTCTGGATTTTATATTTACAAACGAGAGCTTTTTATACTTGTTAGGGTATACCGCGCAGATGCTTCTGCTGGTTCCTCTGCTTTTATATTTCATGGAGGTGCTGAATTTCAGACACAGGCTTCTGGCGCCCATCTGCGAGCTGTCCATGATGTGTTTTATCGGACAGTATATCATCTATCTGTACGGCACGGCGGATTTTGGCAGTATGGAGATTGTTACGCTTGTTTTATGGCTGACTGCCGGTATTTACATGGTTTATTCTTTTTCCATGGAGCATATAAGCTATCATCGGAAGGAGGCGTTTCTTCCTCTTGTGGCCATGGCTGTTTTTGGGATTATGGCGCTGGTACGGATTCTCTTTCGCTTTCTTCTGCCGGACTTGTCAGCGAATGATTTTGAGAGTATCTGTTTCTTCATTTGCCAGGTATTGCTGTTGGCGGATGTGCTCCGGCTGATTGCGGCAGAGCTGGGGGAAAAGCTGGGACAGAAGCTCAGCAGTCAGATGGCCTTTCTGGACGGTCTGACCCATATGGCAAATCGTTCCTCCTACAACAGATATCTGGATCAGCTGGCTGACCGCCAGGAACGGAATCTTACGGTGGCGGTGGTGGATATTCGCCTGGATGTGGCGGAGCTGATGCAGGTCAACGAAAAGCAGGGGTATAATGCAGGGGACGAGATGGTGATCGGCTGCGGGGAGTGCGTAAACAGAACCTTCGGCGGAAGGGGAAAATGTTATCGCATATCCGGCAATGAATTTGTGGTTATTCTTGAAGGTCACAAAGAGGAGGAGGTATATGCTTCAATCAACACCTTTTCCCGTACATTACAGGATTTTAATAAGGAGCATGTGAACAAGCTCCATGTAAGACTCGGTCACGGGATGCGCACAGGCATCATGACAAAGACAAAAATTATTGAAATGGTTGAAGAAGCAGCGGCTTCGGCGAAGGAATTGAGCTGACGTCCCGGTGAATACAGGAAGAAAAAATATGCGGCCTGCAAAAAGGCCGCATATTTTTATAAGGGTGGAGCCGGAAAAGGCTATACTTTAAAAATTTCCTGGGCATAGGCTACAGTTTCCATGGCATCCTTACAGTATTTGTCAGCGCCGATCATGTCGGCATATTCCTGGGTAAGAACGGCGCCTCCAACGCAGACTTTGCACCAGGGAGCTTCCGCTCTTAATCGTTTGATGGTTTCCGCCATGGAGGGGACAGTGGTGGTCATGAGGGCGCTTAAGCCTACCAGGTATACATGCCTCTTTACGCAGAGGCTGCTGATCGTTTCGGGGGGAACATCCTTTCCCAGATCGAGCACCTCAAAATCGTAGTTTTCCAGCAGCACCTTCACGATGTTTTTGCCAATGTCATGGATATCTCCTTTGACGGTAGCCAGAATGATGGTGCCCTTTTTCTCACCGGCTTCCCCGGAGGACGCCAGCTTTTCCTTGATTATGCCAAAGGCGGCCTTTGCCGCGTCGGCGCTCATCAGCAGCTGGGGCAGATAGACGGTTTTTGCCTCAAAGCCCTTTCCCACCACATCCAGGGAGGGAATCAGGTACGCATTGATGATGGTCATGGAATCTGTTGTTTCCAGAAGTCTTTTTGTGGCATCCTCCGCCTGGCTTTTCAGACCCTTTTGGATGGCAAAGCTCAGCTCCTGCGCTGCTCCTTCAAACTGGGGTGAAGCTGCAGGCTGGATGGAACCGGGGGCGGGAGAAGCATTGAAAGCCGGTGCTGTCTGTACCGGTGTCAGGCGGGAGGCGTAGTCGATATAACCCATGCACTGGGTGTCGTAGCCCGAGAGGGTACAGAAGCAGGTGTAGGCCTTCATCATCTCCGGGGCTGCAGGGTTCATGATGGCGGCACTTAAGCCGTTTTGCATGGCCATGGTAAAAAATACGGAGGTGATGAGTTCTCTCTGGGGCAGTCCAAAGGAAATGTTTGAGACCCCGAGAATGGTGTTCCCATGAAATTCTTCATGGATCGTTTTCAGTGCCTGAAGGGTAGCCAGGGCGGCAGTGTCATCGGAGCTGACAGCCATAGCCAGGGGATCGACGATGATGTCCTTTTTGCTGATCCCATAGCTGGCGGCGGTATCATAAATCTTTCTGGCAATCTCGATGCGCCCCGATGCGTCTGCGGGAATCCCCTTTTCATCCAAGGTCAGGGCCACTACGATTCCTCCGTATTTTTTAACCAGAGGAAAGACGCTGTGCATTACCTCCTGTTTGCCGTTAACAGAATTGACAAGAGCCTTGCCGTTGTAAATCCGGAGGGCCCGCTCCATGGCAGAAAGATCTGTGGTGTCGATCTGCAGGGGCAGATCTAAAACCGCCTGCAGTTCCTTCACCACATCCACCATCAGGGCGGGTTCATCAATCTCAGGCAGTCCCACATTCACATCCAGGGCATCTGCGCCGTTTGCCTGCTGCTTCAGGCCCTCGCCGATGATGTAGTCGATGTCGTGCTCCCGAAGCGCCTGCTTGAAGCGCTTCTTGCCCGTGGGATTGATGCGTTCCCCAATCAGCACTGGCTTTTTGCCAAGCTCTACAGCATGGGTGTAGGAGGCGATCAGGGAGATGCCCTTGTCTGTGAGCTCATGCTGGGAAATATCCTGGGCCGCGTTTACCAAAGCCCGGATATGGGCAGGGGTGGTGCCGCAGCATCCTCCCACCACATGAGCCCCCAGACTTACAATCTGTGTTACAAGCTGGGCAAAGTCCTCCGGCGTTACATCGTACACGGTCTTGCCGTTTTCACTCCGGGGAAGACCGGCATTGGGGTTCACGATGACGGGAATGGAGGAATATTTCACCAGCTCCGGCACAATGCCCATCATCTGCTCAGGCCCCAGACTGCAGTTCATTCCCAGGGCATCCGCCCCAAGACCTTCCAGAATGGCGGTCATGGCGGCGGGGTCTGCCCCTGTCAGAAGCTTTCCACCCTCGTCATAGACGGTGGTGACAAAGACAGGTAAGTCGCAGTTCTCCTTTGCGGCAAGCAGGGCGGCCTTTGCCTCCAGGCTGTCATTCATGGTTTCGATCAGCACCAGATCCACTCCCTGGGAAACTCCAATCCGGATGGTCTTTGCGAAAATCTCCACCGCATCCTCAAAATCAAGATCCCCCAGGGGTTTTAAAAGCTTTCCCGTTGGACCGATATCCAGGGCGATATAGTGGGCTCTTTTTGCCGCAGGAGTACCAAAAAGAGGAGCCGATGCTTTCAGGCTGTCGGACAGGGTACCCTGCAGGGGGACGCCTGTTTCTGCGCGCCTTCTGGCCTCCCTGGCATGGCTGACGGCCGCTGACACAATTGTTTGAAGGGAATAAGGCCCCTCCTCATCCTTGAATTTCAGTGCATTGGCCCCGAAGGTGTTGGTCTTGATGATATTGCAGCCCGCCTCGAAATAGCTCTGGTGCAGGCTGATGATTTCCTCGGGACGGTCAATATTCCAGAGCTCCGGAAGCTCTCCCGGCGCTAGTCCAAGCTCCTGCAATACAGAGCCGGTACCTCCGTCAAAGAAGGTAATCTGATTTCTTATATGTTCAAGTATATTTGGTCGCTGATCTGACATAATTCCTCCAATCACACGCTGCATTTGTCGCAGCCATCACACAGGCTGCAGCCTGGAAGGTAATCCGCAGTCCTTTTGTCCTCGGGCTGATAAATTCCGATGACGGCTGTGACGGACTTGCTGGGAGCCATGATTTGGCTGTCCATCAAGGTGAGGCCGATGGTCTTGTCCGCCCTTATGGAACGGAATATATCCCTCTGGTGGTTCAGTGAGAAATCACCGTAGCCGGGGCTGAAGCGGGGCCGCAGCGCGCACCCAATGGATGCAAAATCCGTCCGAAGCTGTTCATTTAGCAGGTCACAGTAGCTTTCTATCAGCATGGCGCCCACAGCCTGAAGGATACAGCCCTTCAGCGGATCCAGCCTGGAGGCCTTCATGATCAGCTGATCTACTTTGGGGCCGATGGTGGCGGCAAAGAGGACGCAGTGGTGGCACTGCGCCAGATTGCGGGAAAGATCTTTGCTTGTGACCTTTGCAAAGGTCAGATCCAGGGTGTCCTCCAGGTCTGTCTGTTTGATCTCAAATACAGAGTAGATGCCCTGGGGCGTGGCTGCGGCCACCGCCTCCCGGATGCAGGCGTCGATCAGGGCATTGACCCGCTCCTCCGGCTGGATGTGATAATATCCCAGGAAGTGCCATACCTCTCTCAGACGTATGGGCAGAGCGGCGGCGCTGACCCGGTGATGCTGGTTTTGAAGTGAAAATAGATTGCTCATAATGGATCCATGTTCTATGTAAGGATATCGGGTAAAGGTTCTGTCTGTCCGGCGCTGCTTATTCTACATCAGGTGGGACAGATTTTTCATGATGGCCTCTGACACATCCGGCTTGTTCATGGTATAAATATGAATGTTGTTCACCCCGTTTGCGAGGAGATCGATGATCTGGTCTGTGGCGTAGATGATGCCCGCCTGCTTCATCGCCTCAGGGTTTGAGCCAAAGCGGTCCACCAGGGCGCGAAACCGGGTAGGCATAAAGGCCTGGGACAGCTTCATCGTACGGCTCACCTGCTTTTCGTTTGTGATGGGCATGATGCCCGCGATGACGGGAACATGAATCCCTGCGTCTCTCAAGCGATAGAGAAAGCTGTAAAACAATCCGTTGTCAAAAAACATCTGCGTGGTTAAAAAATCGCAGCCTGCATCCACCTTTCTCTTTAGGTTTTTGATGTCGGTTTTCCAGTCAGGGGCGTCCGGGTGACCTTCCGGGTAGCAGGCGCCTCCCACGCAGAAATCCGGGTTAAAGCGCTTGATATCCTCCACCAGCTCATTGGCATAGTGATAGTCCAGGCGGCTCTCGTCAAGTCCCTCCGGCTTGTCCCCCCTCAGTGCCAGAATGTTTTCGATACCCAGCTCCTGAAGCTTGGAAAGCTGCGTGCGCACTGTTTCCTTTGTGGAGGAGATACAGGACAGATGAGCCAGAGCAGGCACGCCGGTTGCCCGGATGTTGGATGCAATTCTTACAGTATGAACACTTGTGCCGCCGCCGGCACCATATGTAACGCTCATAAAGCTGGGTGACAGCTTTGCGATAGCCGCCACGGCCTTTTCTACAGATTCAATGTTTGCGTCTGTTTTCGGGGGAAATACCTCCATGGAAAGGGTGGGGTTTCCGGAATTCAATAAATCTTTGATTTTCATATCAGTCCTCTTTCTGTTTGTTCGCTGACATTTGGTGAAGCTGGATGAATATGACAGCAGATTTTTAATAATGATACAACACAAACCCAAAAATGACAAGGGGCGATTGAATTTCCTCTTTTCTTTTCCAGTGAATCTGTTATAATGTCCTAAGATTTGATCGTGAGGAGTAAGTTATGTTCACCTATTGTATCAGTGATATCCACGGGAATCTGAGAGCATTGCAGGCATTGCTGGAGGAGATCAAATTCCATTATGACGGCTCTGACAGGCTCTATCTGCTGGGGGACTATGTTGACTGGGGACCGGATGCCATATCTACTCTGCAGTATGTCATGGAGCTGTCCCGGCATCCCTTTGTCACCTGCCTGATAGGAAATCATGACATGATGTTTCTCAATGAAATAGTAAATTCTGACTGTGGGCGTCGCGATGAGCGGTATGACAAAAACTGGCTTTACGCAAACCGGGGGATCGGAACATGGCAGCAGTATTTGTCCCTGTCAATAGATGAGAGGGAACAGATCAGGGACTGGCTTTTGCAGCTTCCTTTCAGCGCAGAGGCTGAGATAAACGGAAAATGGTATCTTCTGGGTCATGCAGGCCCTTATCTTCCGGAAAAGGATATTGAGGAAGGGGAAAGCCATATAAAAAAGATGGATGCGGTATGGTATCGCATCAGAAGCGCTCATGAAAATCCCATGGAGCACCTGTATGAACGGTTCTCCTGCACGGTCTGGGAGCACAGGGAGTATGTGAAATTTGTCTGCGGCCACTCCATTACATATCACTATATATCTTTTTCGGAGGATGAACCATATAGGATTTTTTCCGGGGAACATTTTATAGATATTGACTGCGGCGCAAAATGCATGGGTTTGGATCCTGCCAGGGACCGCATTCCGGAAGAGGTGATCAGACAGTGCCGTCTCTCGGCGCTTCGCCTGGAGGATCTGAAGGAATTTTACTGTGACCGCCAGAGGGCCGGTTATGAGAAGGATGGGAAGCAGGAGGAGCAGTGTTAAATGATAACATCCACATCAAACAGCGCTGTCAGGCATATCCAGCAGCTATTAAAAAAACGCGCTCTTCGCCAGAAGGAGGGGGTATTTGTTGTGGAAGGCTTCAGAAGCTTTCAGGAGATTCCCAGAGAGCTTCTGGTAAGGGCTTTTATATCTGAAACCGCGGCCAG
Organism: uncultured Lachnospiraceae bacterium; assembly: GCA_944381475.1. GTDB lineage: Bacteria > Bacillota > Clostridia > Lachnospirales > Lachnospiraceae > UBA4292. The sequence goes on from CALWLH010000024.1 coordinate 15,045, forward strand.
GTCAGATAAATATGCTCTGGTAAAAGCACTCCCCCATGATGTGGTCAGCGACCAGGTTATGGAGGCCGCTTCCGATACAAAGACCTCCCAGGGATTTCTGGCCATCGTAAGGCAGTGCCGGCAAAGGGAGTTGATATATAAAAAGGAGGGATTATACCTTCTTTTGGAGCATCTGCAGGATCCGGGGAATCTGGGCACCATCCTGCGGATGAGTGAGGCGGCAGGGGTGACCCAGCTGTTCCTGTCTGCTGATACGGTGGATATCTATAATCCCAAGGTGGTACGGGCAACGATGGGAACCATTTTCCGTGTTCCCTTCGCATATGTCCGGGATTTTACCGGAACCATAGAGATGCTCAGGAGGCAAAATATTTCGGTCTACGGAGCCAGCCTGGAAAAAAGCACGGATTACGCAGAGCTGGACTACACCGGAGGATGCGGCTTTGTGATAGGCAATGAGGCAAACGGCCTTACCCTTCCGGTTATAGAAGCCTGTACAGGCTGTGTTCATATTCCCATGCAGGGGGCTGTGGAATCGCTGAACGCGGCAGTTGCCGCGTCAGTTCTGACCTTTGAGGCGTACCGCCAGAAAAGAATGAAATAAATCACAGGAAAAAAATGGGGCGTAAGCCTCATTTTTTTGTGCGATACGCCCGGAGGGCGACCGCTGTGCTTGCACGAGCGGGCATCCGACGGGCAACGGTCATCGAGCGGCAATGCCGCGAGATGAGCGAGGTATCGCGGTGATCGGGTAGGGGGAAGGAATCTT
>CALWLH010000025.1 GCA_944381475.1 uncultured Lachnospiraceae bacterium
GGAGCGTAGTAGGTGATATATCAAAAGAGGTGTATGGGATTTACCTATTCTTTGCCCCGTCCGGCATCCCTTTTCCGGGCGGGAATTTTGCCCCAAGCAGGCACAGCTCCCGGTCAATCCGGATCCTGGCAGGCTCCATCTGGTCGCCTGCTGCCGCGATCCGCTCCCGTTCCCGGACCAAGAGGCGGAGCCGTTCTCTTTTTCTTTCCGTCATGGCTTCCCTGCCTCCTGTCCGAAGTGGATCTGGTCCGGGGAGATCTTCCTCCAGAGTCCCAAACTTTCCCCGGAGGGGGTATATTCAAAATATTCCTCTTCTTTTATCGGAAATTTTGTGTACTCATAGTCCCCCGCCATAACCTTTACATATCCGCTGTTGCTGATAATAAAAGAAACCCTGATGTTTCTCTTTACCGCCATCTTGCTTATCGCAAGGGCGGCATTTTTTAAATAAATCATAATGTCTTTGTCGCTCACGTTTTACCTCCAGTCTCCATCCGGTCAGGCTTCCCCGCCGGCCTTGTCCTCTTTGTGGTCTTCCCAAAGGTCCAGCTCCTTCAAAACCTCCCTGCGGCCGCCTCCTATGGCCGCCTCAAAAAGGTCACTGCTCTCAAGAAGCCTTCTGGTCTCTTTCTTCGCTTCCCGGACCCTGGCAGAGTCCACCATCCTGCACTCCAATTCCTTTCCCTATCCTTTCCGCGGCCTCCGCGGCCGCCCAGAAAATCAGCCAGTACAAAACCACAACCCCGGACGCCTGCTCCAGGTCGCCGGACAGAACCGCCCAGATGGCCACGGTCAGGACGCTGGTGGCGGCGTGTAAACTAATCTGTGTCATGCTTGTCCTTTCTGCCGCCCGTCAGGCGGTCTCCTCCTTTTTTTCTCTGATTTCATAATTGATTTTTACTCCCTCCTGGTGCTCCAGGAGCTCTATCAGGATTGCGATAATTTTTCTTTCCAGTTCCATTTCACCACCCCTCTTCATTATTATGAGATACCGGTTGTCCGGTTTATCTTGTCCGGCTTTTTATTGCCTTTTGATTCTTGTTCTCCTATTTCTTCTCACCTATACCACCTCTTTCTCTTCCCCAACTTCGTCATACTGTGATATTGGATCAAAAAAAATTTTCTGTACAGTCGTGTGATAGTATTCCGCCAAAGCTATTTTGATAGAATCTCTTGGAATCCTTTGTTCAGTTTCATACATCCCAAGCGTAGATGTGGCAATTCCAATATCTTTTGCAACTTCTGCCTGGCTTTTCTTGCCCCTTAACTTTATCAACCTTTTTCCATAAGGAACCAATTTCCCCACCTCCTTGTTTACAAATCGTGTACACACCTTTATTATACACGAAATGTGTACATTGTCAAGCACGAAACGTGAACTTATCCATTTACTTTTCACCACACTTCGTGTATAATGTAATTATTCAAATAAATAGGAGGTGGAATTGTGGGAGATTTTGAATCTGTTTTTAAACGTCTTAGACTTGCAGGAGGGTTAACCCAAACTGAAATGGCTGAAAAATTAGGGGTTTCTAAAAGTACTATCAGTATGTATGAAAATGGAAACAGGGAGCCTGATTTTGAAACCCTTGAGAAGATCGCTGATTTTTTTAATGTGGATATTGATTATCTTTTAGGCAGGACAGAAAAAACCATTACGCTTCCTGAAACAGTAGGAAAATATTACCTAAACGAAGAAACTGCCAAGGCCGCTCAGGAAATTTTTGAAAATAAAGAACTGCGTGCTCTGTTTGATGTTCAAAAAGATATGGACGCCGAAGATTTGAAAGCTCTTCATAACATGGCTCTTGCGTTGAAAAGAAAGGAGCGTGGCGACGATGGAACCGGCTGTTAATGTCTTCTTGGTTGATTTCCCTAACTCAGGACGTGAAATGGTAGTCCCAAACGAGGACGACAGTTATACGATTTTGATAAATGCCAAGCTGTCTTACGAGAGTCAGATCAAGGCGTATGAGCACGCCATGCAGCACATTCTTAACGATGATTTTTCAAAAAATAATGTTCAAGAAATTGAATTTATAGCACATGGTGAATCCGATCATGCAGAAATTATTCCTGAAGAAACAAAGACAATTACTTCGATGGATAGACGTTGGATTGAAAGACGAATTCGGAGGCTTCGCCGCGAAAGGCGGCAGCTTCACAAGAAAATGAAAGAATATGATGAAGCCATTCAAAGGTTGCAGAATGATGGTGTTGATTTTTTCGCAAAGGCAGAACATTTTTATCTATATGGAAGAGATTACTAGAAATCGAGCCAAAAAGTTAAAATATCCTTATATGATACGGAGGAGTACACATGGCAAGGTCTTCAGCACTCGTTAAAATGTTTATTACTGTTTGCTTTGGTTTTTTCGGTGTACATAAATTTCTAGAACATAAATCAGGGTTAGGTATCTTATATCTTTGTACGTTCGGGCTATTTGGATTCGGGTGGATTTATGATTCAGTAATCTCCATCGTGAATTGCATAAAAGTATTCAAAATTACTTCTGGAAAATCTTATTATGAAACCACCGCAGAACATACGTCACATAAAATTCTTGATTCTTCCGCTTTAAATACTCGTGAGTTCGATGATATGGAAGGCCATGCTTTTGAATATTTTTGTGCGGATTTGTTGAGCAAAAACGGTTATTCCGATATCGAGGTAACAAAAGGCAGCGGCGATCAAGGAATAGATATCATTGCGCACAAAGACGGAATAAAATATGGAATTCAGTGTAAATGTTATTCTTCTGATATTGGCAACAAAGCCGTTCAGGAAGCTTTTTCGGGTAAGGCATTCTATGGATGTCATGTGGCCGCCGTCATTACAAATAGATATTTCACCCCTTCCGCTAAAGCCTTAGCCGAAAAGAACGGGGTTCTGCTTTGGAATAGAGATAGGCTTGAAGAATTAATATCTCAAGCAGAGGATTAATTCGCCGTTGGCGTTTTAATAAAACAAATGAAAGAGAGGGAAATGTTATGAAGAAAAAAGGTATATCGGTTTTATTGTGCTGCACTCTTCTATTATCAGCAGGAATTACTGCCTTTGCTGACGAGAAGGATGACAGGATCGCAGAGTTGGAAGCCCAGGTGGCAGAACTGGAAAAGACAGTTGCTGATCTGCAGGAGGAACTTTCAAAGTACACCTCTGGAACGGAGCAAGAAGAATATGGCATAGGCGAAACTTGGACTGTTCCGGGCCAATGGTCCTTAACCATTAATTCTGTAGAAGAAACTACTGACCGAAATGAATTTGCGGATCAAAATCCTGCTGCCGTTTATATCGTTACATATACCTATGAAAACATCGGATATGAAGACGATCTTGGCATCATGGATGGTCTGTATATTGACCTATCGGACGGTATTATGGATTCCACCGGGAAAATGGGTTACTCATATCCAGGAGATATCACGCTGTACCCGCAGGAAACGCCTGTAGGAGGAACCTGTGAAGCTCAGTCTTGTATCGGTGTAGATAATCCAGGTGACTTTAAAATATATTTTACTACTTACGATGGGACCGGGACGGAGCAAGAAGCTGTCTTTTCACTCGCGTTATAAAAATTATTGATCATTCTGCTTTTTAGGGAAAAGGAGTTGTCATGACGGAAAAACCGCCCGGCGCGCCAACACCAGACGGTTTTACATAAAAACTATACAGGCCCGGAGGCCGGCATAATCTTCTCGCAAAAGAATTATACCACAATCCTCCGGCACCTGTACAGGTGCATTTTTATACCTTGTTTTCATATTTTTTATAAGGAGGATTGCCATGAAACAATTAAGGTGTGCCCTGTATCCCAGGGTGTCCACGGAAGAACAATTTATTCACGGGCTTTCTCTTCGGGCCCAGGAGTCCGATCTGCGCGACTACGCTGACCGCATGGGATATAAGATCGTTAACGTATACGCGGACGAGGGCGTATCCGCCCGCAAGCCGATCTCAAAGCGGCCGGCCCTTATGCGCCTGCTGCGGGATGTCCAGGATGATAAGGTTGATCTTATCCTTGTCACAAAGCTGGATCGTTGGTTCCGGAACATTAAGGAGTACCAGGTCACTCAGGAAATCCTTGAAAAACATCACTGCTACTGGAAGACCATCTTCGAGGATTACGACACTTCCACCGCTAACGGCCAGATGGTAGTCAATATTATGCTGGCGGTGGCCCAAAACGAATGTGACCGCACCAGTGAGCGGATTAAAACTGTCTTTGAGCATAAATTCCGGAACGGCCAGCACGTCACCGGCGCAGCTCCATACGGATATAAGCTGGTTGATAAGAGACTTGAGAAAGATCCCGAAACCGGAGCTATTGTGAAAGATGCTATTGATTTCTATTTCTCCTGCTTTTCCAAGCGGCAAACGATTTTTTACATCCTGAATAAGTATAATGACCACCCCAGGAAACCCAGTCAGTACCAGGTTGACCGGTTCTTTTCCGAGGACGTTTATACCGGGGTGTACAGAGGGATAGAAGGATATTACCCCGCATACATTACCAAGGAGCAAAAAGAAATGATTAAGAACAGCAATGACACAAAAATTTATCCGCATACAAAAGAGCCGTACATCTTTTCCGGTCTGATCCGCTGTCCGGTCTGTGGATCTGTTATGACTGGTTTTGTGAAACGGCAGAAACTAAAAGACGGCAGCATCAGCCCATATAAGCGTTACCGCTGCTCAAAAAAATATGTGAAGAACCATAATGGTGCCTGCATCACGGAGAGGGTTGTTGAGGAATATATGTTAGATCACCTGTGTTCCGGGTTGTCTGATGTAGTATGCTCTCTGCAGGAGTCAAAGGCTCCGGACGAAAACAAGGCCCCGGCTATCCGTGCGGAAATCGACCGTCTGAACCTCATGTTCCAGAAGGGCAGAATTACTGAAGAATATTATGAAAGTCAGTACCAGGCACTCAGTGAATCCCTGAAGGCTGAAAAGGACCGCGATACTGATAATAGCCTTGAGAAGTATAAGAATCTCCAGAAGGAATTTTCTGGAAATTGGATTGAGCTGTACCAGCAGCTTGATACAGCCCACAAGAACGCTTTCTGGAAGCGGATTATTAAAGACATTTATATTGACAAAGACACACACAAAATCTCCGGTTTTTCTTTTGTTTGATAGGTGTAGTAATCTATCAAACTCTGTAGAGTTATATATATTACTACATCATAATAAAAGGGGCTGTGAAAAAACGAGAAATCATTTTTTCACAGTCCCTTTCTTCCTATTGTATGTTACCGGATAAACGCATCAAATCCGGCCGTCTTCAGGCGCTCCACCTGCTTCTCAGCATTCTCCTTCAGCTCATAAGCTCCGGCAAAGATTTTATACTGCCCTTCCGTCTGCGAAATGTAGGCGTCAAACCCAGAGGCCTGGATCGCCTTCAGCTGCGCTTCCGCATTTGCTTTCTTTTCAAATGCCCCGGCCTGGACGATGTATCTGCACTCCCCGGTCTGACCGCCTGACGCTGCCTTCGGACGGATAATATAACCGACAAGCTGACTATTATACTGGCCGTCACCGTACCAAGACTTATAAATTGCCCCTTCGCCGGATCCACTGCAGTAGGCGTGTCCAGCGTCATACCATTTATTTCCGCCGGCGTAAATGTTGGTGTGCTGCAGGTTGACATACGTCACGATATCGCCCGGACGCAGGGTGCCATCATCGATCAGCTGCCGCACCGTGCGGGTCTGGATACTGATCAGGTCGCAGGCAGCCGTGACTGCTTCCTTAGTTCCGGATCCCCACTGGATCGTCCCACCAAGTTTTCCGTAGAAAATTCCCGTCTCCTGCGGAATCAGTCCGGCTTCTTTCAGGGCCCATCTGGCCAATAAAGCACAGTTGCAGGCTCTCTTTTCTTTCTTCAGGGCATTATCCCACTGCTCTTCGAGATATTTGCTTGGATTATGATACTCCCAGGTTTTCCCCGCGGCAATGTCCGCCTCCAGCTGCGCCTGGAACTTTGCGCACTGTTCCAGGACGGAAGAGATTTCCGGTTCCTCCTGGGTTTCTTCCGGCTCTTTGATTTCGCCCTGTTTCCAGATGTATTTGCTGCTGGCAAACCCGTATACGTCCCCGATTTTGATAAAATACCAGGGAGTCCCATTCTCGGCATTCACGGCGTCACAAATCTCTACCAGATCGCCGCTGTACACATATGGCCTGGACTTGATATTCGGGTATTTCGTCCCGGCCCAGGACCGCACATTCAGAGCGGACGCTGTGACCAAACCTGACCACTGCGGCTCATAGCAGATCCCGGAATCCGGCTGCTCCTGCGGCGTATCGCTTCCAGTTCCGGAGGCCGCGGCATACATTGGTCTGGCATATCCACGGATATTTCCGTTTCCTACACTCAGCGTCCGGCGCTTCACGGCGTCACTGTAATTGCCTTCAATTGTGGTAATCTTGCCGCCAGATACGCTTTCAACATAGCCAATGTGATCGCTGTACCCATCATTGGGCTGCGTGGATCCGTCCCAGTTATACAGGATGATGTCTCCGGGCTTCGGAGTGATCGTGCCGTCCTCAATCCAGATGCCCTTCTGTTTAAAGATTTTCACATGCTCCTCACAGCCGCACTCCGTCCCGATCAGGTCAACCGCTCCCGCCTTAATCGCCACGGCGCTGACAAAAGCATCACACCAGGAGTCTGTATAGGTCACGGCGTACCCTCTGGCAAGGGGCTTGTGGCTGTTATAGAGATCAATGATTTTCCGGTGGCTGCCGTCTGATTCCTTGCAGCCAATATAGGATTTCGCGATATTGATGATGTCTTTTGCGGTTACCACCACTTTTTCTTCCCCCTTTACGTAATTGTCATAAAATTTCTGTCCTCTTGCCGCCCTGCTGGCACAAACGGACTCCGAGGTGTCTGCCGGCTGTTCGAATTTCTTCAAAATGACGTCGGACGCTTCCCGGATGGAGGAAGCGGTTTTGAGTGCGGCCATTACGTAAGAGTAATTTCCGTTCAGCTCCTTCAGGAGAAATTCCAACTGCGCATCCATGTTGGAAATTGATACGCCCCAGGCCTTAACCATATCGTACAGGCCGCCTTTCCGGCCTGGGCTTGTCCACTGCGCCAGTCCATATCCATACTGCTTGCCCGGAAGCGGGTTCAGGAATTCCGCGCGGGAGATCCCGCCGGAATCCACCGCTGCTGTGTACGAATCATCGGTATAGGTTTTCCCGCTTTCTTTCAGCCGCCGCAGGCAAAGGTACTCTACCCTGTTCGGGTAAAACCCATCGGACTCAGCTTCCAGGTTCCCAATCAGTCCGCAGGCCCCCGCGGGCGTCATGCCGGCATCGATAAATCTCTGATATGCCTTTTTTTCAGCTTCAATGTTAATTGCCATACTTATCCCCTCCTGTATCTTCCCGGTTGATCGCCTGATCGGCCACTTCCAGGCCCTTTATTAAAATCTCCGGTACATCAAAACCAGCTTCCACAAAATTCTCACAGATAGACCGGATTTCATTAACAAGCAGAGATGCCAGGACAAACCAGCCCAATAGTACGGTAACGCCCAGGTCAATGCTCAGTACATCTCCAATTTCCACAAATATCGCGCTTGCTCCAAAGCTGACCATAATCATCAGCCAGTATCCCAGCTTTTTCAGCACGCCTTTCCATCCCGCCTGGGAATTTTCCTTCCCGGCAATCCGGCTCTTCATCCAGCCCGTGATCCAGTCCGCCACGTTAAAGGCTAAAAACAGCGCAAACAGGATCCAGTGCTCCCCAAAAATATAGGACAGCACCGCCACGATGCCGCCCACAATCGCATTATATGTATCAATCACTTTCATAGTCTTTTCCTTTCTTTCACTTAATTCTTTTTCTTAATTCTCTTGACTTTTCAAGGGGAAGCTCGCATTCTCATAGTCATCACCTCCTAAAATTAAAAGCATATCAACCTCGGATAATTCCGAAGCTCATATGCTTTTAACAACACAAAACACGAATCTTGCTAGTGTGTCGTCGCGATTCGGAATAACAAAAATAATGCATGACACACCAAGCGAAAGACAATGGGTTGATGTTTTTGACCTAAATCAATTTGGTTCTGCAATAATTATCATGGGGACGCAGACAAATGGAGCTATGTTTATTGCGACAAAGCGAAGTAATTTGGAATGCTATATCCACGAGGTATATAACACAGGAAATTACCAGTGTTATAAAGCTCCGACGGATTACACTGATCGAATCACGTTAGCAATGGGGCCTAGTAGTGGCGGGACATATTTTACCCGCGATATTATCATCATCGGATCGGTATATCAATGATTGTTACCACTGATTCACAATTCTTCCCGCAGGGACGATAACTTGAACTCTAGCTCCCATATTTGTTGGTGTAGTAAAATTGATCCGTAATTGGTCTGCACTGTTGTTGTGTCGATTGATATTAACGGTCATTTGTGATGATATATTACCTATAATATCTGTACATGTAGCAGGAGACAAAACGTCACCAAGAGATGGCGTTGTGCAGATCATCATAAATGAATCCGCGCCGATATTTCCCATCATTAAAAATACAGGGCGATTTTGCCCTCCATTAACCGGAACCCTGAATACTACATTGAACGCGGTCGAGCCATTCGCCCATACATCATAGACCCCCATTTTGTCTGTAGTATTCTGCAAATCGGATAAATTCGTGTTTTGTATCGTATGCAACGTTTTGTTGCTTTTATATGTCCATTCCGTTGCTTTTGTGTGAAAATCCCTTATAGTAGGTAAAAAGGAGGGATTTTTATGGATTTACGAAACACAATAATCAATGCCGTATCATCTGCTGTCTGTACATTGTTGACCCCGGATCAACTCCAAGCAGTGCAGGACGCGCTTGCACTGCAGCTCAGCGCCTACGAGATACAGACTCGCACCACTGAGGTCGCTGTCGTTGACACTACGCCGGATGGTCTGCTGCAGAAATTTATCGCTACGAAACGAATCGAGGGAAAATCCGAAGCAACTCTGCGGCGGTATCACGATGCCTGTTATCTGATGATCCACGCGATACACCGCCCGATGCACGAAATTACCACTTATGATCTGCGCTATTACCTCGCCGCTTACAAATCACAGCGCGGTGTCAGCAACCGAACGCTCGATGGTATACGGCGTTGCTTCTCAAGTTTCTTTAATTGGTTGACCTCAGAAGGTCTGATCGGGCGCAACCCCTGCGCAGCCCTTGCACAAATTAAATATACCAAGGTCATCAAAAAACCTTATTCTGCCCCGGAGATGGAGCGCCTAAAACAGGCATGTACATCAATTCGCGATCTTGCGCTGTTGGAGTTTCTATATGCTTCAGGCTGCCGCGTATCAGAGGTTGTCCGCCTAAATCGGTCAGACATAAATTTTTTAACGCGCGATGCGGTTGTACTTGGTAAAGGTAATAAAGAGCGTACAATTTATCTAACACCTGTCGCATTAATGCACTTGACTAATTACCTCAATACCCGTACAGACAATAACCCTTGCTTATTTGCATCCATCAAAGCCCCGCATAAGCGGTTATCCAAAGCCGGAATTGAAACAGCGCTGAAAGTAATCGGGCAGCGCGCCGGCGTGAGCAATGTCCATCCCCATAGATATCGCCGCACGCTTGCTACAAATTTACTTGACCGCGGGGCCACCATTCAGGACGTGGCTGCCATTTTGGGCCACGCCGACCTCAAAACAACACAGGTTTATTGTTATATAAATCAGCAAAATGTACAGGCGGCATACCGTAAATACGCCGCCTGACCCATTATGTACCCCTGTTTTACTCCGGGGCGCCCTCCGGAGCTTTTGGCGTGTTTAAATCGCCAGTGCTTCGAGATCAAGGTCAATAAGAACCTGCTTTACCTCGTCTCTGATCCGTGCTGGAACATCGTCGATATTCTTTTTGCCCTTGATGATTAATGTAGCATATACCACTGCCATTTCTTCCACCTCCCTTCTAAGTAAAATATTTATGATTAACCGATGTATCATCAGTCATCACCGTCCACTATAGCTTTTACAGCCGATCGAAGCTTCTCTGGAACATCCTCCAGTGTTTTCAACCCTTTTCGGATTAACTCTGCATAAACTTTTGCCATATCAGCGCACCTCCTACAGCATTTCATATACTTCACAGAGCGCCAGCTGCATGTCAGTCAACTGCGCCTCCGCAGACTCAAGTCTCTGTTCAGTCCGATCCGGCTTCTGCAGTACTGCTGTAACCAGTTTTCCGGTAATCGGGGCCTGTTCTTCGTCTTGTGTATATCCAATAATTGCATCCAATTCCTGCCTGATCTCTTGTAGCTGTGTGTAGCCATTATAGATAGCAAGCTGCTCGCCACCCTCAGACAGCAAAATCATTTTTTCTGTTTCACTTACGTCCATCAGCAGCGTGTTCAGTGTGTCAAGACTATCCTCGCCGGGGAAGAATTTCATCGTTACAGTCTGTGAGTCAGCTATAATACCACAGACAATCAGTTCCAGCTCTTTGCCGGAGTTTAATTTGATTTTTTCCATATCTTTTTCCTTTCCGGCCGGTACGGCACCGGCCATAAAACAAATTTACAGTTACTCACAAAACACGAAAACTACATGGACAAAATTTTTCGGTGGTATGAGGGCGATGAACGATAATTCGTCCCCGTGGCATCCTAATCTGAGTTTTGCCAGTTTCGATATAGTCATGATGGACATTGTAATGCAAGGTAATCACAAAATGATAATTATGCACGTAAACTATACAGACAACCAAATATTTACGGATAGCTGGGGGTATCTGTCTGCGGATGATAGTGTCCATAGGATGGTAACACTTAGATTCGGCATATCCGGCCGATATTTTTTGAATCCTGTTGCGAAAATGCTGTATGGTGATAGTTATCAATGGAGTGATGCCACGTCTGCAGTGTACGTCGATGCGATATATGGAATTAATTGTATATAAAATATTACAATGATCATATTTGTGATCCTGTAATTTTTTTAATAAATGTTTCGTTGTTTGAGTGAGCATACAAGCCGTAATGTATATCTGCTTGATCAATCATTATAAATGCATTACGGTTATAGGACCCCTTCTTGGTTGCAACCAACCCAATCCCCCATCGGGCTCCTGTTAATCCAGTTACTCCAGCTAATTCTTCTTCCGTTAAAAGTAATAGAGATACTCCTTTTGCATCCATAGCGTTTAAGATTGCTATGTGGGACGGGGTACCGGACAATCCTATTGACGGCAATCCAGCAGCAAAATTAATCTTCGTGTTTTGCGCAGTAATCTGATCCTGCAAATTTTTAGCCACTGCTGCCGACGGCACCTTGTCCGTTGCTGCCGTAGTGGCATTCTGGATTATGTCCGCCTTATCAATCTTCCCATTAAGTTTGGCCTCAACTGTTGTCCCATCCTCACAAAAAACCACATCGGCAGAGGTATGCAGGTAATAAATATTGCCGTTTTCATCCTGCAGTTCAACTTTTAGCTTATCTGCCATATCAGTTCACCACCTTCAAAAACAGCCTGGCTGTTGATGCTGTATCGTAGCTTGTCCCTACCTTGATACTGTCGCCATCTTGACCGGCCGGCCCCTGCGGCCCTGTAGCTCCAGTTTCACCCTTAGGTCCCTGCGGGCCGGTTGCGCCGCGGGAAGGTTTACCCGTGTCCTGGCTTCCTAAATACCAGTTTCCGTTGCTTCCTATGGTGGGGGTAGTTCCGTCCTTACCGTCCTCTCCGGGATCCCCTTTGGGGCCTTGCGCTCCGTCCTGTCCGTCTTCTCCAGCCGGGCCAGCCGGTCCCTGAGGTCCTGTAGCTCCCGTTTCCCCTTGCGGGCCCTGAGGACCCTGAGCGCCTGTATCGCCTTTAGGGCCTTTCAGCTCACCAGCATTCAGCTTGTCCTGAAACGTCTCTCCATCGGCAAATTTTACCGCATCAGCGCTGGTGAGGACGTCAACCTCTTCCTGGACTTCTCCGCTTTCGATGTCAATCAGCTGTACTCTTACCTTTTTCAATGCCA
>CALWLH010000026.1 GCA_944381475.1 uncultured Lachnospiraceae bacterium
AGATTCCTTCCCCCTACCCGCTCACCGCGATACCTCGCTCATCTCGCGGCATTGCCGCTCGATGACCGTTGCCCGTCGGATGCCCGCTCGTGCAAGCACAGCGGTCGCCCTCCGGGCGTATCGCGCATAAAAAGGAGACTGCTTTCACAGTCTCCCCTAATCTTTCTGGCACTTCTTTACTCAAATAATGCCTCAAATTCCTTTGTGGTAATCTTTTCCTTCTCAAGAAGCAAGGCCGCGCTTTTGTGAAGCACTTCCTCATGGGCCTTGATGATCTCCTTGGCCTTCTCATAGCACTCTCCCACAATGCGCTTGACCTCCGCATCGATCAGGGCTGCCGTCTGCTCACTGTAGCTTCTGGTGTGGGCCAGATCCCGGCCGATAAATACCTCCTCGTCATCGGAGCCGTAATTGATCAGCCCCAGCTCACTGCTCATGCCATACTGGGTGACCATGGTGCGGGCTGCGTTGGTTGCGTCCTTGATATCCTGGGACGCCCCCGTGGTGATATCCTCAAAGATCAGCTCCTCGGCGATGCGCCCTCCCAGACACACCATAATGTGCTGCAACAGCTTTCCCTTCGTCATAAACATCCGATCCTTTTCCGGCAGGGGCATGGTGTACCCGGCCGCTCCTCCCCCTGTGGGGATAATGGAGATCGTATGCACAGATTCCATCAGGGGCAATAGCTGGAATAAAATGGCATGACCGGACTCGTGGTAGGCGGTGATGCGCTTTTCCTCCTCAGAGATCACCTTTGAATGCTTCTCGGCGCCAATGCTGACCTTCACAAAAGCGCTTTCCACATCCGACTCCCTGATGAATTTTCTTCCCGCCTTTGCCGCGGCAATGGCGGACTCATTCAGCAGATTCTCCAAATCTGCGCCGGTATAACCCGCAGTGGTTCTGGCGATCCGCTCCAGATCCACATCGTCTCCTAGAGGCTTATTCTTTGCGTGGACATTCAAAATTTCCTGACGTCCCTTCACATCCGGACGGCCAACCAAAACCCGGCGGTCAAAGCGTCCCGGACGCAGAATAGCCGGATCAAGGATATCCACCCGGTTGGTCGCCGCCATGACAATGATGCCCTCATTGACGCCGAAGCCGTCCATTTCCACCAGCATCTGGTTTAGGGTCTGTTCCCGCTCGTCGTGTCCTCCGCCCATACCGGTACCCCGGCGTCTTGCCACCGCGTCTATCTCGTCAATAAACACGATACAGGGGGCGCTGGCCTTTGCCTCCGCAAACAGATCCCGGACGCGGGACGCGCCTACGCCCACAAACATCTCAACAAAATCTGACCCGGAGATGGAGAAAAAGGCCACGCCCGCCTCCCCGGCCACCGCCTTTGCCAGAAGGGTCTTTCCGGTTCCGGGCGGTCCCTCCAGCAGGACGCCCTTGGGAATACGGGCCCCCAGGCTGTTATATTTGACCGGATCCTTTAAAAAATCCACGATTTCCCACAGATCCTCCTTTTCCTCCGCCAGACCGGCCACATCCCCGAAGGTCACCTTCTTATCCTTCTCCGTCATGCGGCGGGCGCGGCTTCTGCCAAAATTCATCACTTTGTTGTTTGCCTGACCGCCGCCTCCTGCACTTATAAGCATGGAGTTCATCATCATAAACAAAACGATCAGCGCCACTATAATGAGCAGAACCGGCAGGAGCGTGGTCATAAAATAGCTGTCCCGCTGCACATCACTTAAGGAATAATCCACATCCAGCTCTGCCAGATAGCTCTGCACCTCATTTACATCGGACACATAAAAAAGATGGCTGCCCTCATCCTTTAACGAATACACCACATAGCCGGAGGGAATTTCCTTCTCCTGCACAATCCGCACCGCTGCCACATCCCCTGCCTCCAGGCTTTTTTCAAATGCCATCCTGGTACTTTCCTGAGAAAAGAGGGTGTCAGAATTATTATACACATAAATGCCATAGATCACCAGCGCTGTCATCAGGATCAGAAACCAGTAGCCCATGGGACTTCTTCCCGTACTTCTGTTCAATTTATGCCTCCTTGAATGATAATATACCTATATAAGGCAGGTTGCGGTACCTCTGGTCATAGTCCAGACCCATGCCCACTACAAAGCTGTCCGGCACGGAAAAACCGCAGTAATCCGCCTCTATTTTCTTCTGTGTTCTTCTTGCAGGTTTATCCAGAAGGGCACAGATTTTGATATCCGCCGCCCCCCGCTGCTGCAAAAGCTCCGTCAATGCCGCAAGCGTGTTGCCCGTATCAATAATGTCCTCTGCAATCAGCACATGCTGTCCCTCAATGGGCATATCCAGATCCTTTACAAGCTTCACATCTCCCGAGGAAACCGTGGAGCCGCCGTAGCTAGCCGCCTGCATGTAATCCATCACAACAGGCACGCTGATTCGCTTTGCCAGTTCACAGGCAAAGGGCGCTCCTCCCTTTAAGATGCACACAAGCCGTATCTCCTTGCCCTGATAATCACTGCTGATCTCTTCCCCCAGCTGCCGAATCCGCTCAGAAACCTTCTCCTCACTGATCAAAATTGAAATCTCTTCCATCGTACACTCCCTTTTCCTCCAGGCTGACCTGCAGCCTTAATATGCGTTTCGTTTCCCCGGTTATAAAAAAATAGGGGCTGTCTCTGTGTCCTGGAACCCACAGGATAACCCCGCCCCAGGCCACGACCTGGATATGGGTTCTGCATCTCTGGGGTATTTTTTCCTGTTTCAGGTAAAGTGCAAGGCTTTTTTTCTGCCCCTGGGAATTAATAAGAAGATAATCTCCATCCAGGGGATGCCTGAGAACCGGTGCCCCCGCCCCGCAATATTCTACTATCTTATCATAATCCAACCATTTCGTATAGCGTTCATCAGGAATTTTTTTTAAATTCTTACTAAATTCAGAGTCCTCTGCTGCCTCTATCCCCCAGATCAGCTTCGTTTTATCTGCTTTTCCTTCCATTACAGACTCTGACCAAAAGCAGAGCTGGTCAAATTCCCGGCAAACCCGGAGCCCTCCCGGAAGACGCACCTGCCTTCCGCTCTGTTTTCTTAAAAGCGCGTCGATGCTGTCCCCATGGGCCATGGTCAGATCCTTCAGCCCTCCTGCAAGCTCCAGGCATTTGCGCGCCACCGTCCTGCGCAGGGCGGGATGGAGTTCCAAAAGCTTCTCCACCGGCACCAAAATCAGACCATCCTTCTTTTTCATATGCTTCGCCAGCACCTCCAAGGCCTGCTGATCCATATAATCTGCCAGATCCGCAAAAAGCGCCGCCTCACGGCCGCAGATCCGGGTAAAGCCCGCCGATATCTCTTTCAGTCTCGGAAGAATCTCTGTCCGGAGCCGGTTTCTGGTGTAATTTGGATCCTGGTTTGTGGCGTCCTCCCTCCAGCAAATTCCCTCTTCCCGAAGACACGACAGGATTTCCTGGTGGGTCATGTGTAGAAGAGGTCTGACCAGCCGTACCGGTTTTCCATTCACCTGAAATACTTCCCGGCAGGATCTCATCCCTGCCAGACCCGCCGGCCCGCTGCCCCGGAGCAGGTTCATAAGCACGGTCTCCTCCTGGTCATTGGCATGGTGGGCAAGAAAGATATTTACACCGCTGCATATGGGATGTTCCCTGATCATTCTTTCTGCTTCCCTGTAAAAAACCTCATAGCGGGACGCCCTTCCCGCCTGCTCCAGGGTCATACCCTCCCTGGCAGCCCGGTCTCTCACATCCACATGCTCCGAGAGAAAAGGAACCCGCAGCTCCCTGCACATGTCTTCCGCGAATTTCTCGTCCGCATCCGCCTCCTGGCCCCGCAGACCGTGATGTATATGCACTGCAAGAAAAGGAAACGCACAGGTATCCCGAACCTCCCGGAGGGCATGAAGCAGATACACGGAGTCTCCTCCTCCTGACAGCCCCAATATGACCCCGTTTCCGGGCTGGATAAAATGGCTGATCTCAGCAAGCGTTTCTTCCCTGTACATTGCGACTCCTCCTATGCAAAACCCCTGGGCCTTTTAATTTCGTCCTATTATAACGCATTTCCCCCAGTTTTCCAACATTTACCTGCTCTTTTGAATATAAATCTGCCCTACGTCGGTGTGACTACCAGAGTGATGATGGTCATATCATCTCTTACCGCGCCCTCCTCCTCGTCAGAAAGGGCAAATTCCAGGGTCGCCGCTGCCAGTCCCTGGGCAAGACGCCCCGGCGAAGGATCATAAAGCTTTGCTGCCTCATATTCCAGAAAGCCTCTCATGCGTTCTTCCTTCATCTCACCCGAGAGTCCATCCAAAACGCCATCTGTCATCATCACCAATATATCGCCCTTTTTCAGCCGCAGCTGACTGGCGCCGGTGTGCAGCTCCTCAAAAATACCCAGGGGCATACTTTCGCGCCCCACCAGCTCCACCTGCCAGGAACCCTCCTCCGCTTCTCTGAGCAGATAGGAGGCTGCGGCGCCTGCCTTTACCAGAGCACACTCTCCGCTTACTAGATCCACCAGCCCTGCATCCAAGGTGGTTCCCACATCCTCTCTCCCCTGGGCGAGGAGCCACCGGTGAACCATCTCTATGGCCACATTCAGGGAAAAGCCTGTTTCCAAAAGCTGCTCCACTCGGCTGATTACCTGGTCGCTGTCATGATAGGCCTGCCTTCCCGACCCCATTCCATCGCTCAAAAGCACCAGCATTCGGCTCCTGCCAAGGGGATAGATGCTGTAATTATCCCCGGATATGCAGTCTCTGCTCCCCACCGCCTTGGATACACCGGATATCAGGTTGAACCGGGGACGCGCGCTTTCTGCCGCGCCGGAGGGATTATAGCTGTCAAAAGCCTTTGCCCCCTGCAAAAACATCTCCCGCTCAGCCGGCAGCAGCGAGAAAGACTCGGAGAGATCCTGCCATCTTCTGGCCTGCTCCAGGGTCTGGAGCCTCAGCTGATGGGCCTGGCGCTCCATGCGCTTTTCCTCCCGTATTCGTTCCATATGCCTCCCGGCGCCTGCCGCCTCCCGGAGACGTTCCAGATACTGCTCCGGTATCAGGAAAAACAGCACCGCCCCAGCCAGAAGCGATGGCACCAGCTGATACAAAAGCTCCGGCTCAAACAGGATCCCCACCCCCATGGCGCCAAAGAGAAATGCGGTCACGCTGATCAGCCTGCCCAAGGGCTGGAACAGTGCTGCCAGCAATGTAATACAGCCGAAAATCCCCGCATACCCTGTGCGGCCCGTGGGAATGGCCAGAAGCATTCCAAAAATCAGTGCCGCCACAGCCGCATCCCCTGCCGAGAATGTGTATGCCAGCGACAGAAGCGCCGTGAGCATCAGCGCCGCTGCCAGGGTCCATATGCTTTTATGATTGCGAACAAGCTCTATCAAAAATAAAACCCCCACCGCCGCCGCCAGCAGAAGCCGTATATTTTTTCCTATCCAAAGAATTCGCTCCTCACCCATAACAGCCTTTCCGGTTTTAAACCATGCCATCCACCCATACCCTTTTCTCCGATTATAATCCGATGAGAAAATCGAATGCTGTCACTTTGGCGCTGCTCGAAAAAAAAGGAGCTCTCTCCTGAGCTCCTGAATAATTTCTGTATTAATAACCCCCGGATTACTCGGCTTTAATTACAACCTCGTCCTCCTTCACCAGGCCAAACTTTTCCCTGGCCATCTTTTCGGCAAATTCATCCGAATCCACATAACGGCTGTAATCCTCTATCTCTTCCGCCCGGACACTCTCCTCCGCAATACGGCTTTCCAGCTCCTCCTCCATGGAGCTGTACTCTGCGTTCTGTGCAGCAACGTCTCTTCCTCCAAAGAATGTAGCCGCACAGATCCCCATACATATGACAGCC
>CALWLH010000027.1 GCA_944381475.1 uncultured Lachnospiraceae bacterium
CCGGCCGCTGTTTGTCGGATATGCCAGGGAGTCCACCATGATATAGATGCTGGCGGCAAAGGCAAAAAGCTCCAGCTGCTCCTTGATTTCTCTGGCATTTTGCCCCAGATCCGCCAGCTTTTTTGCATCCAGAACAGACTGGTACTGGGTAAGGGAAATTCGGTGATTGTCCGCCACCTGCACCCGTCCCTGATATTTCTGCGCCAGACCCAAGGCGGTCTCGCAGGAGCCGCTTAAGCCGCTGGACATGGGGATATAAACCAGGTCCTCATAGCCCTGGTCAAGAATCCGCTCCCACAGCTCCATCACATCCCCGGGAGAGGGCTGGGAGGAGGAGATGCTTTTTTTCTGCCTCATGGCAGCATAGAGCTGCTGATGGGTGATATTTTCTCCTTCCGTAAAGGTTTCATTTTCTATGATTACTGGCATGGGAAGCACATAAACCCCCAGCTTGTTTGCCTCTTCGATGCTTAGTCCGCTGTTTGTGTCGGTAACGACGGCTGTCTTTGACATATTTTTCTTGACATTCCTTCCCTTGATTTTTAAAATACAAAGTGAAACAAGTGTATCATATTTAGCCTACAGGAACAAGGGGAAAATGTGAGTTAAATAAAAGGATTTTGTATCAGATGGGAGGAGCTATGGATAAAAGGCGGGAAGCAAATATCCAGGTGAAAATGAAAATCACCGAAGCCATGTTTGAGCTGATGCATGAGAAAAGCGTTTCAGATATTACCATCACCGAGCTGATCACCAGAGCGCATGTAGCCAGGGCCTCCTACTATCGTAATTACAGCTCCAAGGAGGATATAATTGAAACACTGATGGAGGATGTGCTGGAGTACTACCGTCAGGGCATTATTGAGAATGAGCCCTTCCTTTCCTATGGAAATATTCTGCGCAGCTTTCGCTTCTTTCAGGCCTTTGGCAGTTATCTGCTGGATCTGTACCGGTCAGATTTTGCCCATATCCTCATGGAAAAGCTGAACCAGTTTCACGAATCCCTCATGGGGGAGATGCCTGCAAGCTCCATCAATCGCTATGAAATTTATGCCTATATGGGGGCGCTGGTGAACGTGGGAATTCGCTGGCTCCAGGATGGAGAAAAGGAGACCCCGGAGGAGATGGCGGAATTCATGATGAGGAGTATTTCCGGGAAAATTCTGTGAAAATTATTTTTGAAAGCAGAGGACGTAAATAATGGTTCTTTTTGCGGCAAGAAGGATTGAGATAACCCCATAACCAGATGAGCATCCTGGAGACAGGGTGCTCTTTTCCCCTACTCGATTTGGAGCTTTGGGGCTTGACACAGCTTAGTTCATGAAATATACTAAGACGGAACATGAAGAAAACGTCAGGAGGAAAAGATGCTGACAAAATTTGAGTTATTGAAGGATGGAAACGGATTGACGGAAAAGGAATTTCTGGAAAGATATCAGCCAAAGGACTACCCGAGACCCTCGGTGACGGTGGACATGCTGCTGTTTACTGTGGATGACAGAAGGGTGGAGGGACAGATTCTGCCGGAGCCGGAGCTGAAGCTTCTTCTGATTAAGCGGAAAAATCATCCCTTTATAGAAAGCTGGGCCATTCCCGGTGGGTTTGTAGATATCGGTGAAAACCTGGATGAGGCTGCAAGAAGGGAGCTGAAGGAGGAGACCAATATTGAGAATGTATATATGGAACAGCTTTACACCTGGGGGGATGTGGAGCGTGATCCGCGTATGCGGGTGATTTCCGTGTCCTATCTGGCTCTGGTACAGAAGGAGAGTTGCAAGGAGCAGGCCGGGGATGATGCGGTGGATGCGGCCTGGTTTACAGTTCAAAAGACAAAGCTCTCGGAGCTTTCGGAGACGGAGAGTAGCTGGAAATTGTCTCTGGAATGCGAGGAAAAAAATTTAAAAATTCTGTATCTGGTAAGGGAACAAGTGGAAAAAAACGGTGTGCTGAAGTTGGTAAATTCCAGTGTGGAGCTTTCTCCGGAAAGTGGGGGCAGATTAGCCTTTGACCATGCAAAAATCATCAATATGGCGGTGGACCGGATTCGGAACAAGACGGAATATACCCATCTGTTGTTTAATCTGCTGCCCCGGGAATTTACCCTGTCCCAGGCCCAGCGGGTCTACCAGGCTATGCTTGGGAGAAATGTCTCCAAAGCAGGGTTTCGGAAAAAATTTGCCCCCTTTGTGGAGGAGTGTGAAAAGCGGGAGGAGCATGTGGGGTACAGGCCAAGCCAGTACTATCGATATAGACCGGATAACGAGGAATGAATTTTCATGTAAAAATATTAAAAAAAATCTTGACAATGCTTAGTACATGGCGTATACTATCTAAAAACACAGTTAGTTCACGAAGGGAACTAAGTTGAGGGGGGCAGGAATCCTATGTGTAAGCGAAAAATTCTGATGATCGCCACTGGCGGAACCATTGCATGCCGCCGCAGTGAAGCAGGATTGACACCGGTGCTGTCCGGGCAGGAGCTGATGGAGTATGTTCCTGACTCTAGGAATTTCTGTCAGGTGCAGGGACTGCAGGCATTTAACATTGACAGCACCAATATGCAGCCGAAGCACTGGCTGGAGATTTCTCGTCTCATTAAAGAGCATTATGAGGAATATGATGGCTTTGTAGTATGCCACGGCACGGATACCCTGGCCTACACAGCCGCGGCGCTGTCCTATCTGATCCAGAACAGCAAAAAGCCCATTGTACTGACGGGCGCCCAGAAACCTATTGACATGGAGGTTACGGATGCAAAGACGAATCTGCTGGACAGTCTGCGGTTCGCCTCCTGTGAGAGGACCTATGGGGTGAATATCGTGTTCGACGGGAAGGTGATTGCCGGAACAAGGGGAAAGAAGGAGAGGACCAAGAGCTATAATGCTTTTTCCAGCATCAATTTTCCTGTTATCGCCATCATTCAGGAGGAGCAGATTCTGTTTTACCTGGATGACAAGGACCGGGTGAGGGGGGATGTGAAATTTTATTCCTGTCTGAATCCCAACGTAGGGCTTTTAAAGCTGGTGCCAAGCGCGGACGCGAGCCTTCTGGACTACATGGCAGGCCGCTATGACGGGGTTGTCATCGAGGCCTTTGGAGTGGGTGGGCTTCCCACCTATGAAACAGGAGATTTCAGGGATGCCATCTCTAAATGGACCGCCCATGGAAAAACCGTGGTCATGGCCACCCAGGTAACCAATGAGGGCAGCAATATGTCCGTATATGAGGTGGGAAAGAATATAAAGAAAGAGTTTGGTCTGTTGGAGGCCTACGACATGACCCTGGAGGCGGCTATCACAAAGCTTATGTGGATTTTGGCCAGGACAAAGGAGCCGGAAATCATCAGAGAGCTGTTTTATCAGACCATCAACAGGGATATTCTGTGGAAAAGTTAAAAAAATAATTTTTAAAGGAGAACGTATATGTCAAAAATTCTGGTTGTGATCGACATGCAGAAGGATTTTGTAACAGGATGCCTGGGCTCCCCGGAGGCGGCTGCCATCCTGCCCCGGGTGGTAAAGACCTTAAAAGAATTTGATGGGGAGGTGATTTTCACCAGAGACACCCATCAGGCCAACTACCTGGATACCCAGGAGGGAAAAAACCTTCCAGTAGTACACTGTGTGGAAGGCACAGAGGGATGGCAGCTGATGGATGCGCTGGAGCAGTATCGTCTGGAGCATGGCTCAAGAGTCCTTGACAAGGTAACCTTTGGCTCAAGGGACCTGGGGGAGGCGCTTGTCAAAATAAATGAGCAGGAGCCCATAGAAAGCATTACCTTTATCGGGGTGTGCACGGACATCTGCGTCATTTCCAATGTCATGCTGGTAAAGGCATTTTTGCCGGAGGTGCCTCTGATAGTGGACAGCGCATGCTGCGCCGGGGTGACGCCCCAGAGCCACGAGAATGCCCTGAATGCCATGAGGGTCTGTCAGGTGAAAATTATATAGCAGAAATTTGATACAGGTGTCAAAAGATCATGTTTTTCATGCTGGCGTGAAAAAAAGATGAAAATAGAAGAAAATAATATAGCAGGCTGAAGGAGAGGGAAAATGTTATGAAGCAGATACAGGAACAGGAGAGAAATCTGACCATGCTCATGGATTATTACGAGCTGACTATGGCAAACGGCTATTTTGTAAAGGGCTTTAAGGATAAATATGTGGTGTTTGACATGTTTTACCGCAATAATCCGGATAACGGAGGTTTTGTGGTATGCGCTGGTCTGGAGCAGCTGATTGAGTATGTCCAGAACATGCATTTCACAAAGGCGGATATCGAATTTCTCCGCAGCAAGCATCAGTTTGACGAGGGCTTTTTAGAGTACCTGAAGGATTTTAAATTTCGGGGAACCATCGAGGCGGTACCGGAGGGAACCATTGTCTACCCCTACACCCCCCTGGTGAAGGTGACGGCGCCGGTGGTGGATGCCCAGATGATCGAGACCATGCTGCTTCTCACCATCAATTTTCAGTCTCTGATCGCCACAAAGGCCTGCCGTATCACCAGGGCGGCGGGGGACGCCCTGGTGATGGAGTTTGGCGCCAGGCGGGCCCACGGGGCGGACGCTGCCATATTAGGGGCCAGGGCAGCCTACATAGGCGGTGCAGGGGCTACGGCCACACTTCTAACCGATGAGCTCTACGGCGTGAAGGCGGTGGGCACCATGGCCCACAGCTGGGTACAGTTTTTTGACAACGAGTTTGAAGCCTTTAAGGCATATGCGCAAATTTATCCCGACAGCTGCACCCTGCTCATCGACACCTATGACATTTTAAACAGCGGTGCGGTCAATGCCATAAGGGTTGCCAAGGAGGTGTTAGAGCCCATGGGCAAGCGCCTGAAAGGAGTGCGCATTGACAGCGGAGACCTGGCATATTTTTCCAAGAAGCTTCGGAAAATCCTGGATGCCAACGGCTTGAATGACTGTCAGATCGTGGTGTCCAACAGTGTGGATGAGTACCTGATCCAGTCCTTAAACGAGCAGGGAGCGAAGATTGACTCCTACGGCGTGGGGGAGCGGCTGATTACCTCCAAATCCGACCCGGTTTTCGGAGGAGTCTATAAGCTGGCGGCTGTGCAGAGGGAGGACGGCACCTACGAGCCGAAAATCAAAATCTCTGAGAATGTGGAGAAAATCACAAACCCGGGCAGGAAAACTCTTTGGAGAATCTATTCCCGGGAGACGGGCTACGGCTATGCGGATCTCATCACCTTTGAGGATGAGGTGATCGACGGGGATACGCCCTTTGAGTTTGTGGATCCCATCAAGCCCTGGAAAAAGCTGGCCTTTGAAAATGTGGATGTGAAGAAGCTCCACGAGGTTATTTTTAAGGACGGGGAGCTGGTATATGAAAAGCCTTCTTTAAATGAAATCCGGGACTATGTGAAGTATCAGTTAAACAATACTGTATACGAGGAAGAGCAGCGTTTTCACAATCCCCACAGGCACTATGTGGACTTGTCAAAGAAGCTCTTCGAGAAAAGAAGCGAGATGCTAAATGAGAAAAGGGATGTGAAGCAGGACAGTTGAATTGCCCGCCGGGTGTCAAAGAGTATTTTGACTCCGGGCGAGCAGGATTAAAAAAAGTAACCCCCACCCATACCAGGGTTAAGGGTTACTTTTTTTTAATTTACCCCCGATTCTGGCGGGCCACCAGACAGGATGCGCCGTACTTCTGGCGAAGGGCGGGCTTTTCAATCTTGCCCGTGGCGTTTCTGGGCACCTCCGCGAAGATAATCCTCTTGGGACGCTTGTACCGGGGAAGCTCCTTACAGTATTCCTGGATTTCCTCCTCGGTGCAGGTCATTCCTTCCTTGATGCTGATGATGGCGCCGGTAATCTCCCCTAAACGGCGGTCGGGAAGACCGATGACCGCCACATCCTGTATCTTGTCGTAGGCGCTTAGGAAGTTTTCGATCTGAACCGGGTAGATGTTCTCGCCGCCGCTGACGATGACGTCCTTCTTTCTGTCAACCAGGAAGTAGAAGCCGTCCTCGTCCTGCTTAGCCATATCCCCGGTGTAAAGCCAGCCGTCCTTTAATACGGCGGCGGTGGCCTCCGGGTCGTTGTAGTAGCAGGTCATGACGCCGGGACCCTTGACGCAGAGCTCACCCACCTGACCTCTCTCCACTTCATTTCCAGCATCGTCCACGATCTTGCATTCCCAGCGATACCCCGGAACGCCGATGGCTCCCACCTTGTGGATATTCTCCACTCCCAGGTGAACGCAGCCGGGGCCGGTGGATTCTGACAGGCCGTAGTTGGTGTCGTAGAGGTGGTGGGGGAAGTAGGTCTTCCAGTGCTTGATTAGGGAGGGGGGCACAGGCTGGGCGCCGATGTGCATAAGACGCCACTGATCCAGCTCATAGTCCGACAGCTTCACATCGCCCCTGTCAAGGGCGGTTAATATATCCTGAGCCCAGGGCACTAAAAGCCACACGATGGTGCAGTGCTCCTTGGAAACCGCATCTAAAATAATCTCCGGAGAGGTGCCCTTTAAAAGCACTGCCCGGCTTCCGGCACACAGGCTTCCCATCCAGTGAAATTTTGCTCCGGTATGATAAAGGGGCGGGATACATAGGAATACATCCTCCCGGCTGGTCATGTGATGGCGCTGCTCCATCTGCGCTGCCTGAAGTAAGCTTTCGTGGTTGTGGAGGATGGCCTTTGGAAAGCCTGTGGTACCGGAGGAGAAATAGATGGCTGCATCGTCCTCATCCTCCAAGCGCACCAGAGGCGCCTGGCTGGAGCAGTCCGCCACCAGCTCCCGGTAGCTCTCCGCAAAGGTGGGGCAGCCGTCCCCCACATAGATCAGGAGTCGGCCCTTGCTGAGCTTCTCCTCGATGGCCTCGATGCGGCCGATAAATTCCGGCCCGAAGAACAAAACGTGAACCTCCGCCAGGTCGGCGCAGTACTGAATCTCCTCCGAGGTAAAGCGGAAGTTGAAGGGCACGGCGATGGCTCCGGTCTTTAAAATGCCAAAATAAATAGGGAGCCATTCCAGACAGTTGAACATCAGGATAGCCACCCGGTCCCCCTTCTGCACGCCCCGGCTCAGGAGCATATTTGCCACGCGGTTGGCCTTCTCGTCAAAGACGCTCCAGGTGATCTCCCTGCGGTAGGGCGTAGCGGAAGTCTGCTGAACCAGGTCGTATTCCTTCCAGGTGGTCTTTCTTGTGTCATTGATCAGGGGATTCAGCTCCACCAGGGCTACCTCGTCCCCGTAGAGCTTGTGATTTCTCTCCAGTAAATCTGTTACAGGCATGGTTATGTATTTCCTTTCATCAATATAAAAACCCTGTTTCTCAAAGTAGCATAAATAGGGCAAAAAGTCAATCCAGCCAAGGCTAATTTAGCGATTTAACGCGAAAAAATAAGAAAAATAGAAAAGGAAGAGGGGGCAGGTTTTAGGATTACGCTCTTGACCGGGGTTTTTCTATGATGTACAATTATTTGATACGGGCTGCCTGGCATCCGTTATACCTGATTATAGCTTATAGGAGGAAACCATGATCATTGATTTTCATATACATACATTTCCAGAAAAAATAGCCGCCAGAGTGGTGGAAAAGCTGGGAAAGCAGTCCCATACCAAGTATTTTACCGACGGCTCAGGAAAGCAGCTGATAGAATCTGCTAAAAGAGCGGGCATCACCTACTCTGTAAATCTTCCTGTCATGACCAGGGTGGATCAGGTGGAAAAGGTCAACACCTCCCTCATCCAGACCAGGGAGGAGCTGTTTAACCAGGGAATCATCACCTTCGGGGGTATCCACCCGGACTATGAGAATTACAGGGCAGAGTTAAAGCGGCTAAAGGATAATGGCTTTAAGGGCATCAAGCTTCACCCTGCTTACCAGGAGCTGGACCTGGATGATATCCGCTATCTGCGGATCATTGACTGCGCGTCAGAGATGGGGTTTATCACCCTGATCCATGCAGGTATCGACATCGGCTATCCGGGGCACAATTACGCATCAGTAAAGCAGGTGCTCAGTGTTATCTCCCAGGTGCATCCGGAGAAATTTGTTCTGGCCCATATGGGGGGCTGGGGAGACTGGGAGAATGTGGAAGAATACCTGGCTGGAGCGCCGGTATGGCTGGACACCGCCTTTTCCATAGGCCCTGTGACGCCTGGGGATACCACGGACGGGCAGCCATACTTAAGCTACAACCTGACGGATGAGGCATTTGTCCGCCTGGTGAGAAAGCACGGGGCAGACCGGGTGCTCTTTGGCACGGATTCACCCTGGGAGGATCAGTCGGATTATCTTAAGCGTATCAGAAAGATGGAGCTGACGGAGGAGGAGAAACGGAAGATTCTCTCGGACAATGGAGGAAAGCGTTTGGGCCAGTGAAAACAACTGTAAATTTTAGTTTACTAAAGTCCCCGGCAACGGTATAATCGATCTATGTGTGTTGATTCGGACATCACTGTGAAAGTAAAGAACGAAAGGAAATGAAGATGAAGCAACTAATGTTAGGAAATCAGGCTCTGGCCAGGGGTCTGTACGAGGCGGGCTGCGGCGTGGTATCCAGCTATCCCGGAACCCCCAGCACCGAGGTGACGGAGGAGGCCGCCAAGTACGATGAGATCTATTGCGAGTGGGCCCCCAACGAGAAGGTGGCTATGGAGACGGCCTTCGGTGCGTCCCTGGCAGGAACCAGGAGCTTGTGCGGGATGAAGCATGTGGGACTGAATGTGGCGGCGGATCCGCTGTTTACCTGTTCTTATACCGGCGTCAACGCAGGGCTGGTGATCTGTGTGGCGGATGACCCGGCCATGCACTCCTCCCAGAATGAGCAGGATTCCAGGCACTATGCCATCGCGGCCAAAATCCCCATGCTGGAGCCGGCGGATTCGGCGGAGGCTCTGGAGTTTGCCAAGAAAGCCTTTGCGCTTTCCGAGGAATTTGACACGCCGGTGATCATCAAGATGTGTACCAGGGTGGCCCATTCCCAGAGCATCGTGGATACCGCAGAGCGGATCACCCCTCCCGCAAAGCCCTACGAGAAGAATATTGCAAAATATGTGATGATGCCGGGAAATGCCATCCGCCGTCATCCCTTTGTGGAGGAGCGCACCAGGAAGCTCTCTGAGTATGCGGAAAATTGCGAGTTTAATCGGGTGGAGATGGGGGATACAAAGATCGGTATCATCACCTCCTCCACCAGCTATCAGTACGCCAAGGAGGTATTTGGAGACAGGGCCAGCATCCTAAAGCTGGGCATGATCCATCCCCTCCCCACAAGGCTGATTCTGGACTTTGCAGAAAAGGTGGACAAGCTGGTGATCATCGAGGAGCTGGATCCCATCATCGAAAATCACTGTAAGGAGCTGGGTCTGGAGCTTACCGGCAAGGATGTGTTCCCTTTAGAGGGAGAGTTTTCCCAGAATCTGATTGCCCAAAAGCTGGGGGTGGAGGTTGCGCCCTGCAAGAAGCTGGAGGAGAATCTTCCCGGAAGACCCCCGGTGATGTGCGCAGGCTGTCCTCACAGAGGATTATTCTTCACGTTGGCAAAGAATAAATGCACAGTGCTTGGTGATATTGGCTGCTATACGCTTGGTGCTGTTGCGCCCCTGAGCGCCATGGATATGACCCTCTGCATGGGAGCCTCCGTCAGCGGAATCCATGGCTTTAACAAGGCTTTAGGGGAAGCCAGTGAAGGAAAAACAGTCGCTGTAATTGGCGACTCCACCTTCATGCACTCCGGCATGACGGGCCTGGCAAATATCGCCTATAACCAGAGCAATTCCACGGTGATCATTCTGGATAACTCCATCACCGGCATGACGGGACATCAGCAAAATCCCACCACCGGCTACAATATCAAGGGGGACCCGGCAGGAAAGATCGATCTGGAGAGCCTGTGCCGCGCCATGGGTATTAACCGTGTGGTTGTGGTTGACCCCTACGACCTGGCGGAGTGCGACAGAGTGTTAAAGGAAGAGCTGGCAGCCGCTGAGCCCTCCGTAATCATCAGCAGAAGACCCTGCGTTCTCTTAAAATATGTAAAGCCTAAGAAGCCCCTGCATGTGGATAAGGATCAGTGCGTAGGCTGCAAGGCATGTATGCGCCTGGGGTGTCCCGCCATCAGCATCCGAAACGGCAAAGCGGTCATCGACACCACCTTATGTGTGGGCTGCGGCGTCTGCGAACAGCTTTGCAAATTCAAGGCATTACAGAGCGAGGAGGTGGCGCAATGACCGGAAATATTATGATCGTAGGTGTTGGCGGCCAGGGCTCCCTTCTGGCAAGTAAGCTTTTGGGACATCTCCTTTTGAGTGAGGGATACGATGTGAGGGTGTCCGAGGTTCACGGTATGAGCCAGAGGGGCGGAAGCGTTGTTACATATGTGCGCTACGGGGAAAAGGTGTATTCCCCCATTATCGATAAGGGCCAGGCGGATTTTATCGTTTCCTTTGAAAAGCTGGAGGCCGCCCGGTATGTGGAGTATTTAAAGCCGGAGGGCAGGATCGTGGTTAATACCCAGGAGATCGACCCCATGCCGGTAATCACCGGTGCTGCGGAGTATCCTTCGGATTTGATTGGAAAAATGCAGGCCCTTGGAATCCAGGTGGACGCCATGGACTGCCTGTCCCTGGCTGAGGAGGCCGGCTCTTCCAAGGCGGTGAACATTGTACTCATGGGACGGCTTTCAAGGTATTTTGATATTCCCGTGGAAAAGTGGCAGCAGGCCATAGAGGAGTGCGTACCGGCAAAGTTTGCCGAATTAAATCATAAAGCCTTTGCGCTTGGACGAGGGGAGAAGTAGGATGAAAAATTATTATCAGCCTGAGATCGAAACAATGCCTTTGGAGCAGCTTCAGGCACTGCAGAGCGAAAGACTGGTGGAGCAGGTTCAGTATGTCTATGACCATGTGAAGTACTACCATGACAAGATGGATGCCGCCGGTGTCAAGCCGGAGGATATCAAGGGGATTGCGGATCTGCATAAGCTTCCCTTTATCACCAAGGATGAGCTGAGGGATCAGTACCCTTACGGATTTCTGGGGGTTCCCCTAAAGGACTGCGTCCGTATTCAGTCCACCAGCGGAACCACCGGAAGAAGAGTGGTGGCCTTCTACACCCAGGCGGACCTGGATATCTGGGAGGAGTGCTGCGCCAGAGCCATTGTGGCGGCAGGGGGCACCAATGAGGATGTGTGTCATGTCTGCTACGGCTACGGTCTGTTCACCGGAGGGCCGGGACTCAACGGCGGTTCCCACAAGGTGGGGTGTCTGACTCTTCCCATGTCCTCAGGAAACACCGACAGACAGCTCCAGTTTATGACGGATCTGGGCTCCACCATTCTCTGCTGCACCCCCTCCTATGCGGCAAACCTGGGAGAGGCTGTAAACGAGAGGGGGCTGAGGGACAAGATCAAGCTGAAGGCGGGAATCTTTGGCGCAGAGCCCTGGACAGAGCAGATGCGTAAGAATATCGAGGAATCCTTGGGTATCAAGGCCTATGATATCTACGGTCTCACGGAGATCAGCGGCCCTGGCGTCTCCTTCGAGTGCGAGGAGCAGGCGGGTATGCATATCCAGGAGGACCACTTCATCCCGGAGATTATCGACCCGGATACAGGGGAGGTTCTGCCGGAGGGACAGGTGGGCGAGCTGGTGTTTACCTGCATCACCAAGAAGGCATTTCCGCTGCTTCGCTACAGAACCCGTGACCTCTGTCTGCTCACCAGGGAGAAGTGCTCCTGCGGCCGCACCCACATCCGTATGAAGAAGCCCAAGGGCAGAAGCGATGACATGATGGTTGTAAAGGGCGTCAATGTATGGCCCTCCCAGATCGAGACGGTGCTCCTAAACCAGGGATATCAGGCAAACTACCAGATCGTGGTGGATCGAGTTG
The DNA here is from genome assembly GCA_944381475.1 of uncultured Lachnospiraceae bacterium. Lineage (GTDB taxonomy): Bacteria > Bacillota > Clostridia > Lachnospirales > Lachnospiraceae > UBA4292. Next base: position 11,872 of record CALWLH010000027.1, read on the forward strand.
GCAACAACGACACCATCGAGGTGCAGGTGGAGCTGACCCCGGAGATGGCTGAGGCAAAGGACGTTCCCGCGGCGGAAAGGGAGAAGCAGATCATGAAGGGCCTAAAGTCCATGCTTGGTATTCGTGTAAACGTGAAGGTGGTGGAGCCCAAGACCATCACCAGAAGCGAGGGCAAGGCCGTCCGGGTTGTGGATAAGAGAAATCTGTATCAGTAAATGTTCGTGTGTTTGAAGGGCTGTCCCAAAATGGCTGACAGCATCTGCCCATGCGAAGCATTTAATTGGCAGATGCGACTTGGCAGGTCCGCTTTAGCGGGCGTGCCGTCACCCGCTGTGCGGCATCGCAAATCGAGTAGGGGCTCTTTTCCTCTACTCGATTTTATATTTCTAGTCCGGGTCAGCCGCAAATACGGGTAAGTATGATTCAGTCCCCGTCAGGGAAGCTTAAAAGGGTTTTTAATGGAGTAATACCGTGAAAAAGAATATTCTTGCTCTGGCGGTTATCGCCATTGTGGCAATTATAATATGGAAAAGTGTCAATATTCAGTCAGTGGATGAGTTTTATGAAAAGGAAGTCCCGTTGGATAATCATTCGGGCACTGTGACCATCACCATCCGCTGCGATACCATTCTGGATAACTATGATGATTTGGACAAATCTCTTCAGTCAGAGGAGTTTGTCCCGGCAGACGGCGTAATTTTACCGGAAACCCTCTATGAAATTCAGGAAGGGTATACCGTCTTTGACATTCTTCTGCTGGCAGCGCGTGAACATGAAATTCAGATGGAATACCAGGGCGGGGATGAAAATAGCTTTGGAACAGTGTATATTCAGGGAATCAATCACCTGTATGAGTATTCCTGCGGGCCATTGTCCGGCTGGACCTATAGGGTCAATGGGGTTGTTCAGGATTTTGGCTGTTCCCAGTATGAACTGCAGGATGGAGATGTGATTGAATGGCTTTATACCTGTGATTTGGGACATGATATTTAATACAGGAGGATGCATATGACTTTTGAAAAATATCATCCCATAGTTTTGATGGCCTATTTTGCAGCCATCCTGCTGATCTGCATGTTTTCGGTAAATCCGGTGATCCAGCTTCTGGCGCTTCTTGGCGGGGGAAGCTTCTGCATACTCAGCCCCCAGAAGAAAAGTTTTAAAGGCTTCCTTGCATATCTGATCTTATTTTTGCTGATCACCTGCACCAATCCATTGTTTTCCCACCGGGGCGCTACGCCTCTGTTTTTTATAAATGGTAATCCCGTGACCCTGGAGGCTCTTGCCTATGGCGCTGGTATGGGGGTGATGTTGACCGGGGTGCTGGTATGGTGCCGGGGCTATTCCCTGGTGATGACCAGCGACAAATTTCTGTATCTCTTTGGCAAGGCGATTCCAAAGCTGTCCCTGGTACTTTCCATGGCTTTGCGCTTTATCCCCCTGTTCAGGCGGCAGCTTCAAAAGGTAAGCCGGGCCCAGAAGACCATGGGACTATACTCCTCTGAGAGCTATCCGGACAGGGTAAAAAGCGCCCTGCGGGTCTTTTTGGCTGTGGTGGGTTGGTCTGTGGAGAATGCCATGGACACGGGGATGTCCATGAGAGCCAGGGGCTATGGCCTTAAGGGCAGAACCAGCTTTTTCCTGTTTCGTTTTACAATGAGGGACGGGGTGCTGCTGTGCGTGATGGGGCTTCTTGCCGCGGTAACATTTGTGGGGACGGGAGCAGGTCTGCTGGCCTTTGATTATTACCCCTATATCAGTCCCATTGACTGTAACGGAGCTTCGCTTGCGATCTATCTGGCCTTCGGCATATTTTCCTTTTTGCCGGTTTTACTCGAGTTGGAAGAGAGGATAAAATGGAATTACTGCGTGTCAAAAATTTAACCTTTCGATATCCAAATGCCCAGGAGAATGCCCTAAAGGATGTGAGCTTTGACATCCATAAGGGAGAGTTTATACTTCTCTGCGGCAGTTCCGGCTGCGGAAAGACTACTCTGCTGAGGCTGTTAAAAAGAGAAATCGCTCCCTATGGAGAAATAGAGGGAGAGCTTGTATATGACGGCATTCCCTTGGGGGAGCTGGACGCGGAAAGAAGCGCCGGGGAGATCGGCTATGTGATGCAAAACCCGGACAATCAGATCGTCACTGACAAGGTCTGGCATGAGCTGGCCTTCGGTCTGGAGAATCTGGGATGCCCACCGGATGTAATCCGCAGAAGGGTGGGAGAGCTGGCCAGCTACTTTGGAATACAGAACTGGTTTCGTGAAAGCACCGATTCTCTGTCCGGAGGCCAGAAGCAGCTGTTAAATCTGGCCTCTGCCATGGCGATGCAGCCCAGGCTCCTGATTTTGGATGAGCCCACGGGACAGCTGGATCCCATTGCGGCATCAACGTTTATCACTACCCTGCAGAAGCTGAACCGGGAGCTGGGACTGACCATCATCCTGGCGGAGCATCGTCTGGAGGAGGTGTTTTCCATTGCCGACCGGGTGATGCTTCTGGAGCAGGGCAGACTTTTGCTCTGCGACAGCCCGCGGCATATCGGAGAGAGCGACGAACTCTTAAAAAAGCATCCCACCCTCCTTTGGGGGCTTCCCAGTCCAGTGCGGATTTTCCACGCTCTGGATATTTCCGGAAGCTGTCCCCTGACTGTCCGGGAGGGTCGGGAGCTGTTGGAGTCAGCAGAGCATCAGGGCAGTGGAAGCGGACATTTTCAGCACAGTCGGGAAAGAGACGGGAAGGAGCATTCCCCCATCTATGACGAAAACAGGCCGATTTGTCTGGAGCTTTCACAGGTATGGTTTCGCTATGCCCGGGATGGTGCGGATATCCTCCGGGGAATGAGCTTAAAGGTTTTTGAAGGAGAGATTTTCTGTATCCTTGGGGGAAACGGATCGGGAAAGACCACAGCCTTGCATGTGATTTCCGGTTTAGAGAGCCCCTATCGGGGACAGATTCTGGTTGGAGGAAAGAGAATTAAGGATTATAAGGGCAATTCTCTCTACAGGAAGAATCTGGCCTATCTGCCCCAGAATCCCCAGACGGTGTTCGTAAAAGAAACGGTGGGTGAGGAGCTTCTGGAGATTTTGCAGGCGATGGAGGTGAAGAAGGAGCAGAGACAGGTGAAGATGGAACAGCTCTATAAGCTTTTGGATATCGCCCATCTTCTTCAAAGGCATCCCTACGATTTAAGCGGCGGGGAGCAGCAGAAGTGCGCTCTAGGCAAGGTTCTTCTCTCAGAGCCCCGCATCCTTCTGTTGGACGAGCCCACCAAGGGACTGGACGCTGCTTTTAAGCGCAGTTTCCTGAATATCCTGCAAAAGCTTAAAGGTGAGGGAATGACCATCCTTATGGTGACCCATGATGTGGAATTTGCCGCAGAGGCTGCCGACCGGTGCGGATTGTTTTTTGACGGAGAGGTGCTGTCCGCTGACGTTCCTTCCCGCTTCTTTGAGGAGAATAATTTTTATACTA
>CALWLH010000028.1 GCA_944381475.1 uncultured Lachnospiraceae bacterium
TGGTCCTGCTTGATCAAAACCTGTCCATGACCATGGAGGAGCTGTTACAGTCAGAGGAATTCACCTATGCAAAATCCCAGGCGGTTTCTGACCAGACAGACAATGATTATGCGGAGTTTACCCTATGAATGTATTTGAGCGATACGCCCCCTTTATCCAGGATTATATTTTCCGTTCCGGCTGGCAGGCCCTTCGGGGTGTGCAAAATGCCGCGGGTGAGGCAATCTTTGGAACCGACGACAATGTGCTTCTCACCGCCTCCACGGCGTCGGGAAAGACGGAGGCGGCATTCTTCCCCATTCTGACCCTCATGGACGAGGATCCGCCCTTAAGCGTGGGGGCGCTGTATATCGCCCCCCTGAAGGCCCTCATCAACGATCAGTTCGGCCGGATCAGCCAGCTGTGTGAGGAGGCGGATATCCCGGTCACCCGCTGGCACGGCGATGTGCCCCAGTCCCAGAAAAGAAAGCTCCTTAGAAAGCCCCGGGGGATCCTGCAGATCACCCCCGAGTCCTTGGAGTCTTTGATGATTAACAAGCATATGGAGATACCCTCCCTCTTTGGCGACCTGCGCTTTATCGTCATCGACGAGATCCACTCTCTGCTGCGGGGCGACCGGGGGTTGCAAACCTTCTGCCTGATCGAGCGGATGTGCAGGCTGGCAGGCTGCAATCCCAGAAGGGTGGGACTTTCCGCCACCATCGGTAACCCCCAGGAGGCGGGACGCTTTCTGGCAGCGGGCAGCGGCCGCCGGACGGTGATTCCCCGGTTTGAGGGCGGCAGGGAGGTGTGGCGGCTGTCTATGGAGCATTTTTATAATACTCCTCCCCAGGCGGATGAGGATAAGCAGGAGGTGCCGGAGACGCCTCTCATAGAAGCGCCCACGGACACTGCGCCAAAGGCGGCATATCCTGGGGTGGTCTATATCTTTGTGCACACCCGGGGGAAAAAATGCCTGGTCTTTACAAATTCCAGAGAGGAGTGCGAGGCGGTCTGCCAGAGCCTGCGCCAATACTGCGAGGCAAACCATGAGCCGGATCGCTTTCTCATACACCACGGAAACCTCTCCGCCTCCTACCGGGAGAGCGCTGAGGAGGAGATGAAGGACGACGATTCGATGCTGTCCGTCTGCGCCACCGCCACTCTGGAGCTGGGGATTGACATCGGCAGGCTGGAGCGGGCATTTCAGATCGACGCGCCCTATACAGTATCGGGCTTTTTGCAGCGTATGGGGCGCACGGGCCGCCGGGGAGACCCATCGGAGATGTGGTTCGTCATGAGGGAAAACCATCCCGAACCCCGGGCCATGATGCCGGAGATGATCCCCTGGTATCTGATTCAGGGCATTGCCCTGGTGCAGCTGTATATTGAGGAGCGGTTTGTGGAGCCGCCCCGCACCGGGCGGCTGCCCTACAGCCTGCTCTACCACCAGACCATGAGTACCCTGGCCTCCTGCGGGGAGATGACTCCCGGGGAGCTGGCCTCCCGGGTGCTGACCCTTTCCTGCTTTCGCAGGGTGACCCAGGAGGATTACCGCATATTGCTGCGCCACCTAATAGAGATCGACCATATCAGCCAGACGGAAAACGGGGGTCTGATCCTGGGCCTTAGTGGGGAGCGGATCGTCAACAACTATAAATTTTACGCCGTATTTCAGGAGAACATCGAATACTCGGTGCGCACCGGGCCGGAGGAGCTGGGAACCATCGTCAAGCCGCCGCCGGTGGGGGATAAGATCGCCATCGCCGGGAGGGTCTGGCTGGTGGAGGAGGTGGATCATAAAAAACGGGAAGTTTACTGCACCCTGGTGAAGGGCAATATCCCGGCCTATTTCGGCGATGTAGCGGGGGACATCCACACCCGCGTTTTGGAGCGTATGCGCGGCGTTTTGTGCGAGCAGGTTAACTATCCCTACCTTATGCGCCGCGCAGTGTGCAGGCTGCAGGACGCCAGAGACATCTTCCGAAAATCCGGTATGCAGGACAAGCCGCTGGTGCATCTGGGGGGCAATATGTGGGCGCTGTTTCCCTGGCTTGGCAGCTATGCCTTCCTTGCCCTGGAGCGGTTCTTGAAAATCTGCTGCGGGAAGCAGCTGGGGCTTAAAGGGCTGAATCCCTCCAGACCCTACTATCTGCAGTTTACCATGAAAGCCACCCAGGAGGAGTTTTACCGGATTACGGCCCAGGAGGCGGCGAAGGACTTCGATCCGCTGGAGCTGGTCTACCCCAAAGAGGTGCCTGTGTTTGAAAAATACGACGAGTATGTGCCGGAGGAACTGATACGAAAGGGCTTCGCTCTGGGGGTGCTGGATATTAACGACATGAAGCGGAGGGTGCTTAGCTGGACAAAATAGGACAGAAGAATATGAAAACATAACCTTACAGAAGTAAGGGAGATATGATTATGAAATGCGGGAGGCTGCCTAAAACATGATAGAGGTACTATTCGGAGAGAGCGAAGCGGCATCGATGAAGGTTGCCAAGAGTAAAGCTATACATAAAATAGAGGATGGCTCCACAGCGGTTTTGGGCAGGGGTCAAAGGAGCCTACCAAGACCGGAGCATACAGGCTGGATGGAGGGAAGCCCGGATGAAGTGATATGCCTGGGGTTTCTGTTAGATATTGGCGATATCGGGGAGGCTGTGGACAGCGACTATCGTAAAGAACTGATATACTCGCTCTATGCAAGGGGCGCATGGTCAGAAAATGAGGATATGGACCGGGAGCTCAGGCAGCTGTGTGATGTATACTGCGGGGAGCTTGACAGGCTGAAGAGTTTCCTTGCTGCCGGGGAGGACATCAGGATATGGTACAGCAGCAGCCCCTATTCGCTGTGCGGTTTTTATCATCTGTGCAGTATTTTGCAAAGCTGCAGAAATAAAATCAGCGTGGTAAAGCTGCCGGAATGTGTAGTAAAACCAAAATGCATTGTCACCCTGTATAATTGGGGAGAGGTGGCTGCGGAGGAGTTTGCAGGATTTCTGACAGAGGAAAGACCCTTGCCGCCAGAGGAAATCCGGATGTACTCTTCCCGGTGGAATGAGCTGAAAAAGGATGGAAGCCATCTAAGAGCACTGGTCAATGGCACATTATTGGGCGTGCCGGAAACCTTCTATGACTTTCTTATTTGGAGAAGGCTGGGTTCAAAGCCCATAAAGCAGGCAAGACTGATCGGGGATATTTTGGGGAGTACTCCTGTGGGCGTCAGCGATATATGGTATGAAAAAGGGTGGATTTTTTCATCCAGCAGAGAGAGATCCAGGTTGTTGAGGATTCAGAAAACAAATATGCAAGACTCATCCGGAAAAGATGAAGCGGCAGGAGTCGGTTTAAACGGTGACAGCAAAGGGATGATGAACCGTTTTGCGGCGGAGGTAGAGATTGGGAGGGCGGAGTCCAGGGCAAAAGGGTTTGATGAGGTGTATTTCGCGCCATGTGGCGTCGGAGGATCGAAACGACAAAAACAAATTTTACTATTTACATGAAAATGGTTATGTGTTAATATGGTCAGCAGAAAAAAGAAAGGCACATTAAGTGCAGGGTGAGGGAATGATCATTAGATAATTTGATTTAAGTAAGACACATACTTTTTTAAGACCTGTGTGAGACAGGCTGGTTATGGTGCGCGCTTAAATCAGATTATCCCAAGAGACATTTCCTTTGTTTTTCATTTGGAGAAAAGATAGAAGGGTCTATTTGGCGAGTCTGTTTTTGCGTGGGCAAAAACAGGCTCGTTTTGCTATAGAAGGCACAGGCAGAAGGAGGCGCTTATATGCTGCAAGTAAAAAAATTAACTTTAACACATAAAAAAGATTTAAGAGTTATACTCGAAGATTTCGGCCTGGTGCTGAACAAGGGCGATAAGGCAGTGATTATCGGAGAGGAGGGGAACGGGAAATCCACCCTGATGAAATGGATATATGACCCGACGCTTATAGAGGACTATGTGGAGGCTTCTGGAGTGAGGATAACTGGAAATGAACGCCTGGGTTACCTTCCTCAGGAAATGTCCGAAAAGGATAAGAGAAAAACAGTGTATGAGTATTTTTCCGAGAACGAATTGCTCTGGAATAAAACACCGAAAGAGCTGTCTCTAATTGCGGGGAAATTTGGAATGACCAATGCGTTTTTTTATAGCGACCAGGAAATGGGCAGTCTTTCCGGGGGCGAAAAGGTTAAGGCCCAGCTCATGCGGCTTTTACTTCAGGATGTTACGGTGCTTTTGCTGGACGAGCCCTCAAATGATATCGATATAGCTACCCTGGAGACCCTTGAAAAAACTATTAACGACTGGGAGGGAATCCTGCTTTTTATTTCCCATGACGAAACGCTGATAGAACATACCGCTAATATGGTGATCCATATAGAGCAGATTGCGCGGAAAACAAAAGCAAGATATACCATTGCAAGACTGCCCTATAGAAGGTATGTGGAGGAACGGCTTCACAAATTTAATCGCCAGGAGCAGCAGGCGCTGAATGACCGCAGGGAAAAAAGGCTTCGGGATGAAAAATACAGGCGAGTGACGCAGAGCGTGCAGAATGCATTGGAAAACTGTTCCAGACAGGCGCCGTCAGTAGGGAAAAACCTGAAGGACAAGATGCACACAGTGAAGTCCATGGCACGAAGATTTGAAAAAGAGGACGAGAATATGACGGAAATGCCGGAGCAGGAGGAGGCGATCTATTTCAAGCTGGGGGATAAAAGTGCGCACATTCCTGCGGGAAAAACAGTTATAGAGTATGCGCTTTCACAGCTTATGACACCGGATGGGGAAAGGCTTCTGGCTAAGGATATCGCTCTAAAAATTAGAGGTGCCAAAAAAATCTGTATTGTGGGGGCCAATGGCGCGGGAAAATCGACTCTCTTAAGAAAGATAGCGAAGGAGCTTCTAAGTCGAAATGATATTCAAGCGGAATATATGCCCCAGGACTATGAGGATATGCTTAACCTGGATATGTCCCCGGTTGATTATCTTGACAGCTCCGGGGATAAGGAAGAGAGAACAAAAATCAGAACATATCTTGGCTCCCTTAAATACACTGGGGATGAGATGGATCATCCAATTCGCGAATTATCCGGAGGGCAAAAGGCCAAGGTTTTATTATTAAAGATGAGCTTAAGCGGAGCGAATGTACTCGTTTTGGACGAGCCCACAAGAAATTTTTCGCCACTATCGGGGCCTGTGATAAGAAAAATGCTTAGAGAATTTCCTGGGGCCATCATCAGTATCTCCCATGACAGGAAGTATATAGATGAGGTGTGCGATCAAATATATGAGTTAAATGGGGAGGGGCTGAAACTGCTTGATAGGAAGTAACAGCTGATGCAAAACAGAATATCAACATTTGACGTTGGAGGATACAAACGCATAAAGGGATTTTGGCTTTTCCTGCGCTTCGCGCTGCACACACCACCATACCATGAAAGTCTGGCGGGCGCACCTGGCATACCTGAATTGATGCCGCCTATTCGGCGGCGGGACTTTCAGGGTAAAAAATACCTAGTAAAAATGGGCGGAAATGCCGCCCGTACTTGACATGCCCAGCATGTGCTGTTATATATAAACCAAGGGCTGAAAGTTATCAGATTAGCTTTCAGCCCAACAATTATCATAGAAGATCTTTATATAAAGAGATTTTTTCGCAGTCGCGCTTTCCTTGGAGAGGGATGATGTAATATGAAAAAAACTATACAACTTTATAAAAAACGATTAGTCGGAACTGGTATCAGTTATAACTTTTTCAACTTTTCAGACGTTGCTCCAGATTTAAAAACTCATTTTGACGCAGGAGAATTCTTTGTTGAAAGACAAGATCAAACATCTTTTGATTTATTTGCAAAAGAAATGGGCTATACGTTACCGCAGGACATTTGCGAATATATTAACGCCTATTGGCATCCCGGTATTTTTGGATATTATAAAATAAATGAGTGTATTGTTTTATTTCCTGTTGTGAGATATATCAATGACACGTCAGATTCAATTCTTATGCAGAAAGATGGACTCATTAATTCTGCAAAAAAATGGAGCAAATTATATGGTGGAGACATTACACAATACCTACCAATAGGACACTTATCATATTCAGAAATAAATGTTTTGTATGAAATCAATTCTGGAAAAATATTTCTGGAAGATCTGGATAATGAAGGATTTCCTGAAAACAATCCTATTACCAATTCTTTTAAGGAATTGATTAGCAATCTAAAAATATTCACTGCAAACCAAAGGAGTAATGAGATTTAAGGTGATGATATTGACAGGTGCTAGGCAGAACGGTATGGCCTCTCGAAGCCGGAGGTGTAATGGGGAGCCTCAAATGATCTTGCAAGATTGATAGATTTCCATTATAATACGATGATAAAAGCAGTGTTAGCGGACAGATTGGATTCAATCTGTCCTTAACCTGTTTTGCGCGATACGCCCGGAGGATGACCTCCAGCACCTGCCTCATGCGAAGCATTATATTGGCAGGTGCGTATTGGCAGGTCCGCTTTAGCGGGCGTGCCGTCACCCGACTTGCACGAGCGGGCATCCGACGGGCAACGGTCATCGAGCGGCAATGCCGCGAGATGAGCGAGGTATCGCGGTGAGTGGATAGGGGAAGGAATCTTCCCCTATCCGATCGGTAAACTACAATGCATATCTAGCGGACACTTGGGACAAAAAATATGCAGGAATATAATCTTTATCAACAGTATCGGAGGAATAGGTATGGAAAGGATAGCAAGCTTTACTATCAATCATCTAAATCTTATGCCTGGCTTATATGTTTCCAGGCGTGACAAAAAGAATGACTGCGTGGTCACCACCTTTGACTTAAGGATTACCGCACCCAACAGGGAGCCGGTGATCGATATGCCCGCCATGCACACCATAGAGCACCTGGCCGCCACCTATCTTCGGAACAGTGATAGAAAGGAAGACGTGGTGTACTTCGGTCCCATGGGCTGTAGGACGGGCTGCTATCTTTTGATGTTTGGGGATTTATCTTCAGAGGATGTGTATGACCTGGTGCTTTCCATGTGTGATTTCATTATCGGCTTTTCGGGGGAGATACCCGGCGCAAAACCAGAGCAGTGCGGAAATTATCTGGAGCAGAATCTGAATATGGCGAAGTTTTATATGGAAAAATATAAAAAAGAGCTGGTGGAAAATAAGAGGTTTGCGTATCCTGTATGTTCAAAGGAGCCTGCAAAGCCAGTCCATAAAAATGCAGGGACTAATTTTGGGGAGTAATAGCCTATGAAACTAAAAAACGTACTGATCGTGGTCAAGGACATGGAACGCTCCAAGCGGTTTTATCATGATCTCTTTGGCCTCAACGTGCTTCTTGAGGATGAAGGAAAGGCCATTTTGACAGAGGGCCTTGTGCTGCAGGAGGAAAAGGTTTGGAAAAGTGCTTTGGGAAAAGAGATTTGCTTTGAGCGCCATTCCTGCGAGCTGTACTTTGAGGAGGCGGAGCTTGAAGGCTTCGTACAGAGGCTTCAAAGGCTGTACCCGGAAGTGAGATACGTACATGAATTGCTGACCTACAGCTGGGGAAAGAAGGTGATCCGGTTTTATGACCCGGACGGACACTTAATCGAGGTAGGTACGCCCTGAGGACAGTGTGTAAAACAGGGAGGTAAGGAATGAAATTACTGACATTAAATACCCATAGTCTTGTGGAGGAGCATTATCATCAAAAGCTGGATTACTTTGTGCAGACCATTGCCCGGGAAAAGCCAGATGTGATGGCGCTGCAGGAGGTCAATCAGACCAGAATGGAAAAGCAGGTAACAAACCTTCCCGATAGTTATATTCCCTGTAACTGCCAGGAGGTTATTCGCAGGGACAATCATGCGTATAGAGCGTCCGAAATGCTTTGCGCCAGGGGACTAAAATATTATTGGACTTGGCTTTGCCTGAAAGGAGCCTATGAGTGGTATGACGAGGGGATAGCGCTTATGAGCATCAGCAGAATTCTTGAAACGAAGGTGGTACTGGTCAGCGATGTTGACGATTATAATCAATGGAAAACCAGAAAAATCATCGGTATACGCACCGAAGCCCGGCCGGAGGATTGGTTTTACAGCGTACACTACGGCTGGTGGAATGATGGGGAGGAGCCCTTCCGAAGGCAATGGAAAAAAACTGCTATGCACATGGATAAAGGGTTCCGGACTTGGCTGATGGGGGATTTTAACAGTCCTGCCCAGGTTCGGGGCGAGGGCTACGACTTGATCAGAAATGATGGCTGGCACGACACCTATACCCTTGCAGAGGAAAAAGACGGGGGGATTACGGTTGGAACTGTGATCGATGGCTGGAGGGATCGCCTGGTGGGAGAGGAAGGGCTGCGCATTGACCAGATCTGGTGCAGTCAAATTGTCAGAACCGCCTCCTCAAGGGTGATTTTCAACGGGGTAAACGGAACGCAGGTATCCGATCATTACGGTGTGGTGGTGTGCTGTGAGGATTGAGAATATCCCCTTGAAAATCTCAGAGGACAGTATTGTGATCAAATATTTCAAACATATGCAGATTGGGCTGGATACGCATATTTACGTGAAAGCTATCAAATCCTACATGAGGCTCAGCGTATATAAAAGAATGTCCGGGCCATTGCTTTTAATAAAAAGGGCTTACGATGATATGGGACAGCGATTCTCCAAAGGGGAGAACCGCTGTCTTCTTATTTGTTAAACTGTAATGTCGCAGCAGCAGCGCTCAAAATCGTTGTCGATATAGTTGGCGATAAATCTTGCTTTGAAATTTCGTGTGCCGCAGATGGATCCCTGGGAGCTGGAAGTATTTAAATCCTCGGGAAGCACAAATTTAATGCAGCGCACAGTCAAATCCTGGCAGGACTGCCTGTTGTGCGCGGGTATCGTCAGGATTTTCATCCCTCTCTTATGCTCGTATCCCCCAGAATCCACTTCATTTAGGAGAACCGCCAGAGCCACACGCTTATGAGGACAGACATTTCGCAGAGTTACATCCAGCTGCACAATGCGCCCTAGGGATTCCATAAACACCTCCCCTGCATCGTATTCCACTGCGTCCCGGCATCCTTCAATCGTGATGTCAACAGGCTTAGGACAGTCTTCGGGGCAGACCACCAGGCCGCAGTCCACCTCGATGGTGGGAGAGGGAAAGGTGACCACATTGCCCTCCTCATCCTCGTAGGTGATGCTTTCGTTTACCTCAACGGTTCCTGAGCAGGGACCGATATGCTCCACCGTAAATTCAAAGACAGCCCCCTCGCTCTTGGAGACTCCCAGCTCGCTGATTTTCCACTCCACCGTGTTCATGTCTATCATGCTTGCAGTACCCTTTGAGGGGGAGGAGAGGGAGGTGATGCGGAAGCATGGCGCTACGGTATCGGTGATAACGATATCCGTTGCCCCGGGCTTGGCGATATTCCGTGCCAGATCCTTAAAAAGATCCTCCAGCTCCTCGTCATTTGGAGTGATGGCCACATACGCCGAATCCGGATCCGAGGCCCAATCCTTAAGCGCCTGCTCGTCAACGCCGCCGTTGCCCGAAAGGCCGATGCAGTATATGATCACGCCCTGGGCCTTGGCTGCTGCTGCCACCGTGTTGGGATCTCCTCCCGCCGTGGTCACTCCGTCCGTAAACATCACCATCACCTTGGCATTGGTGGAAGCGGGATCAAAGAGCGCCAGAGCCTTGGTAAAGGCATCCTCGTGGTTGGTGAAGCCGTCCGCCGTCAGTGCGTCCACCGCATCCTTCAGATCTGCAACAGAGGTGATCAGCTGTGTGTCCTGGGTCGCGGTGCTGGAGAAGCTGACGATTCCGATATGGCTGCCGTAACCGATCTGTCCGTCCTGGGCGCCGTCGGTGGCCTCGTTAATGATATCGATAAACGCTTTGGCACCGTTCTTCAGATTAGCCAGCGGACTTCCCGACATGCTTCTGGAACGATCCAGTATCAATACTATATCGGTGGGATTGGAAGTGATATCCGGTTCCGCCGTCAGAGACAGTTTGATTTTAAAGGAGCCGCCGCATTCGATCTGAGCGGCGTCCAGCTCCTTGTTAGAGTTTGTTACCCCCATATTCATTATTCCTTTCTGAGGCCCATATAGATAAAAGGGACTCTTTACATTATATGTCGAAAGGTGGAGAAGGGTAATCGCTTTGCCTTGCTGTCGTATCAATGGTCAGGATGATGGGGGATTTCGTCAAAAAACTCATCCTTCTTCTTTTATTCTTTTCTCCAGGCTTTCCTTGTATGCCCGGCCCACAGGAATATGGGTGACGGGATAGGTTTTAATACTTAACTGCAGGGTGGTGCGGTCGTAATCTGCTAAAAAGTGGGTGTTGATGATATAGCTTTTATGACATTGTATAAAAGAGGCGGGAAGCATATCCAGAATTTCTTTTAAGGAGCAGCCCCTTGTGGTGTGCGTTCCGGTGGCGTGCAGATCAGCAGGCGGTGGTACTCGGATTTTAGATAATAGATATCCGGTATATTTACTTTCAGAAATACGCCGTTTGTATCCTGAAGCTTTAACAAAACAGGGGCTATGAGGGGGGACTGAAGGATCTGGCCCACGGCATCAATCAGCTGTTTAGGGGGAAAGGGCTTTGTAAGATAGCTGTAGCAGTGGGTTTCATTTAAAGCCTCGATAACTCGATCGGTGATCGAGGTGATATACAGGATGGGCGTGTGGGCACAGCCCTCCTGCTGTCGTATATAGCGGCCCAGCCTTATGCCGTCATCTAAAAGGGAATCCCCCAGCCTGATATCTAACAAAAAGAGATGAAAACGTTCCTTATTTATATATTTTATTGCAGTCTTATAATCAGATGCCAGGGCAAATTGGATCTGGGGAAATGCCTCCGAAAGAATATTTCTTATACCTTCCCGCTGGATTTTGTCGTTTTCTACAATCAGAGCCGTATACATTTTATTTTTCATCCTCTGCTCTCCTAATGCAAGCTTCCTGTGCGCTGCTGCTTTGGGTGTCTCAAGGTCATGCTTTTCGTGTCAGCCTGCCCTTTTGACACCAGTATTAAAATTATAACCAAAAGACTCTTCTTTGTCAATTATTAGACACAAATTGTTGTATGAGTCGTTAGAATCGTCGTTTGTGCATGGGGGATTGAAAGGGTGGGAGAGGTGTGGTAAGAACAAATAAAAAATATGGAACTGTGCGTGGCAAAGCTTCGGGAGGTGAGATTGGGGCTTAGCACAAAAAGAGGCGGTTCTCTGGCAGGGGACTATAACAGGATAGTTAATTACAAGGAGGATATGTATGGCAAAGAGCGTATTTATCAGGTTACGGATAGTGTGGTCAGGCTTTCCGGCATGTGTGACAGGCTCTGCCTATTTATAGGGAGAAGTAGAGATACCGGAATGCCTGAAAAAAGCAGGAGGAATGATAATATAAGTCCAGGTAGAAAAATAAAGGGAGATAAATAAATGACAAGAAAAAAGACTGAGAGAATAATATCATTGATTATGGCAGTAGTTATGCTTGTAAATACCAGCCTGACAGCTTTTGCAGAAAACCATGGGAACAATATAACCTATGGTTCTTCAAATTATTCTGAAGAATTTAAATATGTTGTGCAGACAGAGGAGTTTGATATACAGGCGGGAAGTACGAATATTAAAGGAGAGATTATAGAAAAAAATGAGCTTCCAGATCTTCATGATGGTTTGCTTGAGATGATGGCCGGAACGGCTCAGGTTGCTGAGAGTAATTATGTAGGTGGAAACGAAATAAAGAATGAGAATAATCTTTATAGTAAAGATGGATATACAATTGGTGCAGGAACCATTGAGCTGACGAATACTATTATTGCGGAAAATGATATCACGTTAAATGCCAGCAATATAAACGGCAGTGGAATTCTTTACTCTAAAAATCAGAATATAGTTATAAATGCCAATAAAATGAATTTCTCAGGTATCCTTTATGCGCCAAATGGGACAATATATCTAAATGGAACCGATGTTATATTGGATGGCAGCATAATTGCAAAAAGAGTGGTGGTGCGTGCAGGTTCTTTTTCATTGACACAAAATGATGGCATATGTTCAGCAATTGATACCCTTGAATATATTCGCACAGATCAAATCATAGGGCTTTTTTTCTACTACAGTGAAGAGGATGACGAAATAGTATTACAGTGGGATGGGGATGAAGAGATACTGTCAGTTGACGTATATACAAGGTATGGTGATGGAGATTTTAAAAAAATTGCAACTGCGATGGATGACGAGTATAGATTTCCTTCCGCAGTATTATCCGGCTCAGCTGATTTCGGAGTAATAGCACATACGAAGTATGGAGAGACAATCAGTTCAACAATCGTAACGCTTGTCAAGGATGAGGAAGGTATTTATGAGACTGTCATTGACAGTGATGGAGATGGGATACCGGATGCTTATGAAGTTATAATAGAAACTGATCCATATAATACAGATACTGATGGAGATGGATTTTTGGATGCCTATGAGCTACTGGTTTTGCATACGGATCCTCTTGTATATGATCAGGACTTTGATTTTGATGAAGATGGTTTGACAAATCAACAGGAAATGGAACGGGGGACAAATCCCAACCTTCCAGATAGTGATTTTGATGGAATTAATGACGGCAATGATCGCCTTCCAATGAAAGCTGATGCAAACTCAAATAGAGAAGTTTCATATAATATTCCCGTACGCTATGGATATTTTGATTTAGTAACACGTTATATTAGTGGTGATGGGAAACGTTGTGAATTTTCGTACAATTACTTAAATGGTCAAATTAGGTATCTGTGTTCTGGTGAAAATAGAAGCTATAATATATATGATCAGAATAACCAATTAACCGCAGCAATAGAATGGGTCGATGGGAAAATCATTGCAAATACTTATACATACAATAATGGTAATATTGAAACCATTACACACAGTGGCACTCAGTATAGCTTTTCCTACACAGATAGCGGACAGTTAGTCAAAGCCATGGTCGGCAATCGCACACTTATTGAATATGGGTATTCTGGAGAGCAGCTTGTATCAGAAGGTTACGGTAATGGAGCAGCCAGCGAATATTTATACAATGAAGCGGGCTGTATTATTGCGCAGCTGGTTAATGGCGCATTGGCTTATGAATGGACTTATGATGAGGAGGGAAATGTCATTTCCTTCAGCGATTTATCCGGCGAAATTGTATATTCATACGGATACGATGAGGAAGGATATATAACAAAAATCAGTTCAAATGACGGGTTTGAGATTTGCTACAATAACACAGAGGATGCATATGCTGTTAAGTATATGCTGGACGGAGAAATTAAAGAGCAGACTTCTACCTTTTCTGAAAATGAGGATACAGAAGGAGTGCCAGAAGGATGGACGACTACAAGCCTCATCTCTGACGGAAAGCTTGTTTCTATGACAACAGGTGATGGGATAACAGAGAATACAATCTACTCAAACAATAAACAGATAGTAAATACAAAATATTATTCCTCCGATGACGGGGTGACAAAAGTTGAATACCAGGACGGACGAGTACTGGAATACATGTATGATGAGAATGGAAACATTACATCAATTCAGGAAAATGGTGAGGAAAAGGTTAGTTATGTATATGATGGACTGGGTCAGCTTATCAGAGAAAATTCTCTTTACGCAGATAAAACCATAGTGTATACTTATGATAATGCCGGTAATCTTCTAAGATGCGATGAATACGAGTATACAGATGGAGCACTTGGAGAAGTTGTTTTCACGAAGAAGTATAAATATGAGGATAGGGAATGGAGGGATTTATTAACAGAATTTAACGGACAGAAGATTATATATGATGAGATAGGAAATCCGCTGTCTTACCGTAATGGAATCAGCTTTTCTTGGAGCGGAAGACAATTGACTTCCATGCAGACTGAAGAAAGCAATGTGCTATATACTTATGATCATAGCGGGATAAGACAAACAAAAACAGTAGACGGTGTAGAGACAATATATCATCTTGAGGGAACAAAGATTGTGGCAGAAACCACAAAGGATGTCACAAAATGGTATATTTATGACGACAATGATACTGTTATAGGGTTTGAACAGGAGGGACAGACATATTACTTTGAAAAGAACGCACAAAACGATGTAGTAAGAATCCTTGACGGGAACGGAAATGTTGTTTGTGAATATCTTTATGACGCATGGGGGAATATAACCTCTATTTTAGGCGATAGGGAGATAGCAGATGCAAACCCATTCAGATATAGGAGTTATTACTATGATGAGGAGAGCGGTTTTTATTATCTTCAGTCAAGGTATTATGATCCTTATACAGGAAGGTTTTTGAATGCTGATGAAATTACCTATTTTGGCATTAGCGGTACTTTGCTGGGTTACAACCAGTTTGCTTACTGTATTAATAATCCTGTCAAATACTTTGACCCTACTGGTCATTATGCAACGCAGCTTAATATACCTGCTTACATTATTTCATCATTAAGCGGAGCTTTGGCGGGAATTATTGCGGGTATTAATTCTTCTATAGTCAGTTTGAAAGCTGCTATTGCAGCTTCATGGATTCCTGCCGTATGTATTGCCGCAGCAGCAATTGCAATTGTCGGTGTTGTTCATACAGTAAATAAAGTTGTCAGTTTAATGGCATCGGCAGAAAAAACAATTGCTTATGTCAAAGCAAAGGTGAAAGCTGGCGGTTTAAGTGAAAAATCACTTAAAAATCATACTGTATATGTGATTGTTGAAATATCAACCAATAAGGTGGTTTATGCAGGAAGAACCTGTAAGTTTCTTGCCTTTGTTCTCAACTTTCCTTGATTTTCGGGCATCCCAGCCCATCAACATCTATGTATTTTGCACTTTTCCCTTATTTTTTCCCTTATGAGGAAATTATAAGGGAAAAAGTGTTTTT